>NZ_JBEYAL010000054.1:0-25744 GCF_040631655.1 Streptomyces sp. NPDC019937 | reverse complement strand
TGCGACCGGTCGGGGGGGCCGGTGGGGGGGGGGCGACCCGCCCCTGGGTGGCGTGCGGGGGGCCGGGCGCGCCACCGCCCCTCCCCGGCCCCCCCCACGCCCCTGTCGTACGCCGGGCCCTACGCGTCGTACACGTCGACCTTCTTCGGGGTGACGTCCTGGACCTGGCCGCTGAGGGCCAGCGAGCGGTTGCCGAAGCGCTCGGTGTCCACACCGTGGTGCTTGAGCACGCCGATCGCCGCCTCGTGGACCACTCGCAGCACGGGGGTCGCCGTCCGCAGTGCGTCGTCCGCCATGAAGCGGTGCCGCCAGGGCTTGTCGGCCCAGGCGTGGCGCAGCCCGAACGGCTCGGGCAGCACGAGCTTGCCGCCGAGGTGGTCCAGGACCGGCGGGTACCAGGTGAAGGGGGCGCGCGCGACGAGCCGCACGACCTCGGCGGGCTTCACGAGCGGCAGCGGGACCGACTTGGTCTCCCAGAACCGGAAGGTCTTGGCGACCGTCTTCGAGGGCGCCGAGGGCTTGCCGAAGAACAGCGGGTGCACCGGGCCCAGCGCATGTCCGGTGACCTCGATCCGCAGCGTCTTGTGCAGCAGGGTCACCGTGATCATGAAGGTGATCACCAGCTGGCCGTCCCACAGCACGAACTGCACGCCCAGATAGTGCCGGTCACCGGAGCCGAACTGCTGCTCGTCGCAGATCTTCTGCAGATCGACGCCCTTTATCTGGAAGCCTTCTCCCTCCGAGGTGCCGCCCCGCTCGACCGACTTGGCGCCCTCGCCGATGGCGGAGACCACCCAGTGGCGCACCTGGGGCGGGGCGGTGAAGCCGCCGGTGTGCAGCGGGGTGCGCTCCAGCAGGCGCAGCTGGTCGTGGATCGCCCGTATGACGTCCCAGCTGCGGAAGGGGTCGATCTCCTTGTCGGGGTCGGCCGAGACCAGGTCCTCGGCGAGCTGCCAGCTGCCCCAGCGGGTGCCCATGCCGAGTATGCCCTTGGCGCCGGCGTAGAACACCACGTTGCTGTATTGCTCGGCCGTGAGCTTGTGCAGGGACTTGCGCAGCACCTCGGCGGAGGTCTGGCCCGGGTGGTTGGGCACCGTCTCGGGGACCTTGGCGCCCACACCGGTGCCCGAGACCAGCCCGCCCCAGTAGTCCCGCAGCTCCTTGGCGGTGCGCTCGCAGATCTGCTTGGCGATGTACCAGCCGATCACCGGGGCGACCACCACGCCCCGCAGGTATATGCCCCAGAAGCCGCTGAACGGCAGCTTGATCAGGAAGATGACGACGAAGATGCCGAGCGCCGCCATCAGGGCGGTGCCCAGCGCTCCCATCCGCTTGTCCTGGGCGCCGGCCACCGAGCGGCGCAGCTGGAAGGCGCCGAGCCAGAGCAGCGCGCCGGGGAGGAACAGCAGCCCGAAGATCACCATGACGACGGTGAGGCGGGCGTCGCGGACCTTGCGTATCCGGTTGGCGGCCAGGCAGTGCTCGACGATCGTCTGTGGCTCGGTGCCGAAGGACTGGATCACCTGGTTGCGGCCACCGCCGAGCATGCGCAGCTGCACGGCGCGCGAGAACGCCTCGCCGAGGTTCGGCTCGAACAGCGAGATCTTGGGTGGCTTCACCTCCGAGACCGTCCACTCGGAGTTGGCGTCCAGCAGCTTCGCCACCGGGTCGTCGCGATAGGCGGCCGAGGCGAGTGCCTGCGTCGCCGCCGTCTCGCCCGCCGACCCGGACAGGGGCACCTGTGCCCCGGGACTGAAATCGAATCCGTCCGTCACCAACGCCCCCAATACCGCACGCCGATTGCGCTGCGACCTCAGCGTATCCGGGGGGCGTACCACCTGTCGCCAGGGCGTGGGAGCCTGTGGACAACTTCCCCGTCTCCGTGCCCGTCGACGACCGCCCGCCCCGCGCGAGTTGGGGCGGGCGGCGTCACGACGGCCGGTGAACTACGTCCCGGCCCCGGCCCGTTCGCCGCGCACCCGCTCGGCCACCTGCGAGGGCATCGGCTCGTGCCGGGCGTACGAGCGGCTGAACCGCCCGGTGCCGTGCGACAGCGACCGCAGGTCGACCGCGTACCGGCCGATCTCGAGCTCCGGGACCTCCGCCTGGATCAGGGTCTGGCCGCCGCCGGACTGCTCGGTGCCGACGACCCGGCCGCGCCGCCCGGACAGATCGCTCATGACGGCGCCGACATAGTCGTCGGCGATCAGGACGCCGACCTTGACCACCGGCTCCAGCAGCTCGATCCAGCTGTCGGCGGCCGCCTCGCGCAGCGCGAGCGCGCCCGCCGTCTGGAACGCGGCATCGGAGGAGTCCACCGAGTGCGCCTTGCCGTCCAGCAGGGTGATCCGCACGTCGACCAGCGGGTTTCCGGTGCAGACGCCGCGCGCCGCCTGGGCCCGTACCCCCTTCTCGACGGACGGGATGAACTGCCGGGGCACCGCGCCGCCGACGACCTTGTCCACGAACTCGATGCCCGAGCCGCCCGGCAGCGGCTCCACCTCGATCTCGCAGATCGCGTACTGGCCGTGCCCGCCGGACTGCTTGACGTGCCGCCCGCGCCCGCTGGATTTGCTTCCGAACGTCTCGCGCAGCGCCACCTTGTACGGCACCGCGTCCACCTGTACGCCGTACCGGGCGCGCAGCCGCTCCAGGGCGACGTCCACATGGGCCTCGCCCAGGCACCACAGCACCACCTGGTGGGTGTCCGGGTTCTGTTCCAGCCGCATCGTCGGGTCCTCGGCCACCAGCCGCGACAGGCCCAGCGACAGCTTGTCCTCGTCCGCCTTGCTGTGCGCCTCGATGGCGACGGGCAGCAGCGGGTCGGGCATCTGCCACGGCTCCATGAGCAGCGGCCGGTCCTTGGCCGAAAGCGTGTCCCCGGTCTCGGCGCGGGTCAGCTTGGCGACGCACGCCAGATCGCCCGCGATGGCCTGGGACAGCGTGCGCTGCTGTTTGCCGAACGGCGTGGACAGGGCACCGACCCGCTCGTCCACGTCGTGGTCCTCATGGCCGCGGTCCTCCAGGCCGTGCCCCGAGACGTGCACCGTCTCGTCCGGGCGCAGCGTCCCGGAGAAGACCCGGACCAGCGAGATCCGGCCGACGTAGGGGTCGGAGGAGGTCTTGACGACCTCGGCGGCCAGCGGGCCGTCCGGGTCGCAGACCAGCGCCGGACACGCGGCGCCCTGCGGGGTGGTGACCGCGGGGGCCTCGCGCTCCAGCGGGGTCGGGAAGCCGCGGGTGATCAGCTCCAGCAGCTCGGTGGTGCCCAGGCCCTGCCGGGAGCCGTCGGCGGCGGGCGCGGCGGCCAGCACGGGGTGGAAGCTGCCGCGGGCGACGGCCTTCTCCAGATCGTCGATCAGCGTCTTGACGTCGATCTCCTCGCCGCCCAGATAGCGGTCCATGAGGGTCTCGTCCTCGCTCTCGGCGATGATCCCCTCGATGAGCCGGTCGCGGGCCTCCGAGACCAGGGGTGCCTGGCCGTCGGTGGGCGGGGTCTCGGTCCGTGAACCCGAGGAGTAGTCGTACACCCGCTGGGAGAGCAGGCCGATCAGCCCGGTCACCGGGGCGTGCCCGTCCGGGGCCGGTTCGCCGCGCAGCGGCAGGTACAGCGGCAGGACGGCGTCGGGGTCGTCGCCGCCGAAGGTACGGCGGCAGATCTCGGTCATTTCCTCGAAGCTGGCGCGGGCCGCCTCCAGGTGCGTGATCACGATGGCGCGCGGCATCCCGACCGCCGCGCACTCCTCCCACACCATGCGGGTGGCGCCCGCGATGCCCACCGCGTCCTGGGCCGCCGAGACGACGAAGAGGGCCGCGTCCGCTGCCCGCAGACCGGCCCTCAGCTCCCCGACGAAGTCGGCGTAGCCCGGGGTATCGAGGAGGTTGATCTTCACCCCGCCCCATTCGACGGGGACCAGGGACAGCTGTACCGAGCGCTGCTGCCGGTGCTCGATCTCGTCGTGGTCGGAGAGACAGCCGCCGTCCTCGACCCGGCCGGCCCGGTTGATCGCGCCGGTGGCCAGCGCGAGGGCCTCCACGAGTGTCGTCTTCCCGGACCCGCTGTGGCCGACCAGCACCACATTCCGCAGGGAGCTGGGCCGGTCGGCCGTCGCTGCCCTTCCGGCGGCCCCGGGGTGTGTGTTCGTCTTCTCGCCCATGTGTCTCGCCTCCCGGTCGACACCTTGCGATACTTCGAGCTTTCCACCGAGGTCACGGTGCGTCCATACGTCGCACATCCGGGCATCACACGGGAGGGGCGGGGGAGCGGTCCGGCAGGTGCGCGGCGGCCTGGTAGCGCCTGGCTACGATGGGCCCGCCGGTGGCCTCTTGGCCATCCGGCCCGCATCGACCCACCGGGAAGGCCATGCTGAACAAGTACGCGCGTGCTTTCTTCACGCGTGTTCTCACACCATTCGCCGCCCTGCTCATCCGTCTCGGCGTCAGCCCGGACGCGGTGACCCTCACCGGAACCGGTGGTGTGATCGCGGGAGCGCTGGTCTTCTACCCCCGGGGGGAGTTCTTCTGGGGCACCGTCGTCATCACGCTCTTCGTCTTCTCGGACCTGGTCGACGGCAATATGGCGCGGCAGCTGGGCCGCTCCAGCCGCTGGGGCGCGTTCCTCGACTCGACGCTGGACCGGGTCGCCGACGGGGCGATCTTCGGCGGTCTGGCGTTGTGGTACGCGGGCGGGGGCGACGACAATGTGTTGTGTGCGGTGACGATCTTCTGTCTCGCCAGCGGCCAGGTGGTCTCGTACACCAAGGCGCGCGGCGAGAGCATCGGGCTGCCGGTGAACGTCAACGGGCTGGTGGAGCGCGCCGAGCGGCTGGTGATCTCGCTGGTCGCCTGCGGGCTCTCGGGCCTGCACATGTTCGGTGTGCCGCACATCCAGGTCCTGCTGCCGATCGCGCTGTGGATCGTCGCCGTCGGCAGTGCCGTGACGCTCGTACAGCGCGTGGTCACCGTGCGCCGGGAGGCCGCCGAGGCGGACGCCGCGGAGCGCGCGGTGCCCCAAGGGGGCGAGACACGGTGAAGGACAGGCTGACCGACGCGCTGTACGGGCTCGGCTGGAGCACGGTCAAGAAGCTCCCGGAGCCGGTCGCCGTGGCGCTCGGGCAGCGCATCGCCGATCAGACGTGGAAGCGGCGCGGCAAGGGCGTGCTGCGCCTGGAGGCCAATCTCGCGCGCGTCGTCCCCGAGGCCTCGCCGCGGCGGCTGGCCGAGCTGTCCCGGGCGGGCATGCGCTCGTACATGCGCTACTGGATGGAGTCCTTCCGGCTTCCGGCGTGGAGCGCGGAGCGCATCCGCAGCGGCGTCGAGATCAAGGACGCGCACTATCTGGTCGACGGGCTGGCCGGCGGCCGCGGCGTGGTCCTCGCCCTGCCCCACATGGGCAACTACGACCTCGCCGGGGCCTGGGTCACCACCAGGCTGGGGGTGCCGTTCACCACGGTCGCGGAGCGGCTGAAGCCGGAGTCGCTGTACGACCGGTTCGTCGCCTACCGCGAGGGTCTGGGCATGGAGGTGCTGCCGCACCAGGGCGGAGCCGCGTTCGGCACGCTGGCGCGGCGGCTGCGGGCGGGCGGTCTGGTCTGTCTGGTGGCCGACCGGGACCTGTCCGCCTCCGGGGTGGAGGTGTCGTTCTTCGGCGAGCCCGCGAAGATGCCCGCCGGCCCGGCCCGGCTCGCGGCGCAGACCGGCGCGCTGCTGCTGCCGGTCACGCTCTGGTACGACGCGTCCCCGGTCATGCAGGGCCGCGTCCATCCGCCCGTCGAGGTGCCGGAGGGCGGCACCCGCGCCGAGCAGACCGCCGTCATGGCCCAGCAGGTCGCCGACGCCTTCGCCTCGGGGATCGCCGAACATCCGGAGGACTGGCACATGCTGCAGCGGCTGTGGCTCGCCGACCTGGACCACGGTCCCGGAAGGGAGACGCCGTGAGGATCGGGATCGTCTGCCCCTACTCCTGGGACGTCCCGGGCGGTGTGCAGTTCCACATCCGCGACCTGGCGGAGCACCTCATCCGGCGCGGCCACGAGGTCTCCGTCCTCGCCCCCGCGGACGACGAGACCCCGCTGCCGCCCTATGTCGTCTCCGCGGGGCGCGCGGTCCCGGTGCCGTACAACGGCTCCGTCGCCCGCCTGAACTTCGGCTTCCTGTCCGCCGCCCGGGTGCGGCGCTGGCTGCACGACGGCGCCTTCGACGTCATCCACATCCACGAGCCCACCTCGCCCTCCCTGGGGCTGCTGGCCTGCTGGGCGGCGCAGGGGCCGATCGTCGCCACCTTCCACACCTCCAACCCCCGCTCACGGGCCATGATCGCCGCGTATCCGATCCTGCAGCCCGCCCTGGAGAAGATCAGCGCGCGGATCGCGGTCAGCGAGTACGCGCGGCGGACCCTGGTCGAGCATCTGGGCGGCGACGCCGTCGTCATCCCCAACGGCGTCGACGTGGGCTTCTTCGCCGACGCCGAGCCGAAGCGGGAGTGGCAGGGCGACACGATCGGGTTCATCGGCCGCATCGATGAGCCCCGCAAGGGGCTTCCGGTGCTGATGCGCGCCCTGCCGAAGATCCTCGCCGAGCGTCCCCGGACCCGGCTGCTGGTCGCCGGGCGCGGCGACGAGAAGGAGGCGGTGGCCGGGCTCCCGGAGCGGCTGCGGGACCGGGTCGAGTTCCTGGGGATGGTCAGCGACGAGGACAAGGCGCGCTTCCTGCGCAGCGTGGACGTGTACATCGCGCCCAACACGGGCGGCGAGAGCTTCGGCATCATCCTGGTCGAGGCCATGTCCGCGGGCGCCCCGGTCCTCGCCAGCGACCTGGACGCCTTCGCCCAGGTCCTGGCCGGGGGAGCGGCCGGTGAGCTGTTCGCGAACGAGGACGCGGACGCGCTGGCGGCCGCCGCGCTACGGCTGCTCGGCGACCCGGACCGGCTCGCCGAGCTGCGCGAGCGGGGCAGCCGCCATGTACGGCGCTTCGACTGGTCGACCGTGGGCGCGGACGTGCTGTCGGTCTACGAGACGGTGACGGACGGTACGTCCTCCGTCGACGCCGACGACCGCGTGGGTCTCCTCGGCCGCCTGGGTCTGACCCGCGACTAGGGGGTGTCGTGTGGATCATGCCGGGCTCCCGACGCCGCTGTGACATCAGCCGCTGCCGCGGCGGGGCACCTCGCGGCCCCGCGCTCGTCGCACGCAGCGCCGCTGCGCTCTCCTCACGCGGGTTGCGAGCCTCCCCCAGCTACCGCTGGGAGGTGCCCCCTGCACCAGACGCCGCTCGCTGCCGGATCGGCCTCGCGGGGGCACCTCCCGGACGGAGTCTGGGGGCGGGCCTACTCGGTCGGTCCGGCAACGCCGCAGATGGCCGTGGCAGGGCGGCGAGCGGGGTGAACCTTGGCTGACGCGGCACTAGCTCGGGCCCAGGGGGCCGTAGGCGGTAGCGTGGCGCGGCGTGAGCACACTGATCTGGGTCGCGATCGCGCTGGTGGTCGTCGCCGTCTATCTGAGCTGGACCGCGGGGCGTCTGGACCGGCTGCACAGCCGTCAGGACGCGGCGCGGGCGGCGCTGGACGCGCAGTTGCTGCGCCGCGCCTCGGTCACCCAGGAGCTGGGCACCGCCGGAGTGCTCGACCCCGCCTCGTCGATGGTGCTCTACCAGGCCGCGCACGCCGCCCGGCAGGCCGAGGAGGAGCACCGTGAGGTCGCCGAGAGCGAGCTGAGCCAGGCGCTGCGGGCCGTTTTCGAGGAGCCCGCGCAGGTCGAGGCGGTGCGGGAGGCGCCGGGCGGTGAGGCGGCGCTGGGGGAGCTGGCGGAGGCGGTGCGCCGGGTGCCGATGGCACGGCGGTTCCACAACGACGCGGTGCGGGCGGCGCGGGCGCTGCGCCGTCACCGCAAGGTGCGCTGGTTCCGGCTGGCGGGCCATGCCCCGTTCCCGCTGACGTTCGAGATGGACGACGAGCCTCCGGCGGCCCTGGTGGCGCGCGCGGAGCACTGAGGGCGGGCTGACAGGTCCTCGAGGGCGTCGGAGCCACCGGCCTTCGATTGGCCCTTGCCGAGGGGCCTGCGGACCGGGTTTCGTTCATCCGTGTACCACACACGTCCATGACCTGGGCCGGATGGCCGGGTCATGAACAGGTATCGAACGGCCCTACGATGGGTTCATCGCACTTTTCACTATCGAGTGAGGTCAAACCGTGTCCACCACGTCCGCCAGCACGTCCCCGTCCGCAGAGAATCCGGCGGCTCCCGCGACCGGCACCGCCCGCGTCAAGCGCGGCATGGCCGAGCAGCTCAAGGGCGGCGTGATCATGGACGTCGTCACGCCGGAGGAAGCCAAGATCGCCGAGGACGCCGGTGCCGTCGCGGTCATGGCACTGGAGCGGGTTCCGGCCGACATCCGCAAGGACGGCGGCGTGGCCCGGATGTCCGACCCGGACATGATCGACGGCATCATCAACGCGGTCTCCATCCCGGTCATGGCCAAGTCCCGGATCGGCCACTTCGTCGAGGCGCAGGTGCTGCAGTCCCTGGGCGTCGACTACATCGACGAGTCCGAGGTCCTCACCCCGGCCGACGAGGTCAACCACAGCGACAAGTGGTCCTTCACCACCCCGTTCGTGTGCGGTGCCACCAACCTGGGCGAGGCGCTGCGCCGGATCGCCGAGGGCGCGGCGATGATCCGTTCCAAGGGCGAGGCCGGTACCGGCAACGTCGTGGAGGCGGTCCGTCACCTGCGCCAGATCAAGGGCGAGATCGCCCGGCTGCGCGGCCTGGACAACCACGAGCTGTACGCGGCGGCCAAGGAGCTGCGCGCCCCGTACGAGCTGGTCGCGGAGATCGCGCAGACCGGCAAGCTGCCGGTCGTGCTGTTCTCCGCCGGTGGTGTCGCCACCCCGGCCGACGCCGCGCTGATGCGTCAGCTCGGCGCCGAGGGCGTCTTCGTGGGCTCGGGCATCTTCAAGTCCGGTGACCCGGCGAAGCGCGCCGCGGCGATCGTGAAGGCGACCACCTTCTACGACGACCCGAAGGTCATCGCGGACGCGTCCCGCGACCTGGGCGAGGCCATGGTCGGCATCAACTGCGACACCCTCCCCGAGGCCGAGCGGTACGCCAACCGCGGCTGGTAATCACGGGCCGACAGGCCCCGCACCACGCGTCCGGTGGACGGTCCGCGCCGCCCGCGGGCCGTCCACCGGACGCGTTCACCCTGACATCCGAGAGGTCCCCGCACCGTGTCCGAGACGACGTCCGAGACTCCCCTCATCGGCGTGCTCGCCCTCCAGGGCGACGTCCGCGAGCATCTGGCCGCGCTCACCGCGGCCGGCGCGCGGGCCCGGCCGGTGCGCCGCCCCGAGGAGCTGGCCGAGGTCGCCGGGCTGGTGATCCCCGGCGGCGAGTCCACCACCATGTCCAAGCTCGCGGTCGTCTTCGGGCTGCTGGAGCCGCTGCGCGAGCGCATCCGGGCGGGCCTGCCGGTGTACGGGACCTGCGCCGGTATGATCATGGTCGCGGACAAGATCCTCGACGGCCGGGAGGACCAGGAGACCCTGGGCGGCATCGACATGATCGTGCGCCGTAACGCCTTCGGCCGCCAGAACGAGTCCTTCGAGGCCGCGGTCGACATCGAGGGCATCGAGGGCGGCCCGGTGGAGGGCGTCTTCATCCGCGCGCCGTGGGTCGAGTCGGTGGGCGCCGGCGCCGAGGTGCTGGCGACGTACGAGGGCCATACGGTCGCAGTCCGGCAGGGCAACGTCCTCGCGACGTCGTTCCACCCGGAGCTGACCGGTGACCACCGGGTGCACGCCCTGTTCGTGGAGATGGCTCGGCGCGCGTAGCGCTCCGTTGAGGGTGGCGGTGGGCGACGGGAGGGCGGGGACCGCGCGCTGAGCGGCGATCCCGGTAGGATCTCAGGCGTTCGTACAGCATTGGGTAACGCGAAGGAGACAGGCGGATGTCCGGCCACTCTAAATGGGCTACGACGAAGCACAAGAAGGCCGTGATCGATGCCAAGCGCGGCAAGCTCTTCGCGAAGCTGATCAAGAACATCGAGGTCGCGGCCCGGATGGGCGGGGCCGACGTGGACGGTAACCCGACGCTCTACGACGCCATCCAGAAGGCGAAGAAGCAGTCGGTTCCGAACAAGAACATCGACAGCGCGGTCAAGCGCGGCGCCGGTCTCGAGGCGGGCGGCGCCCAGTACGAGACGATCATGTACGAGGGCTACGGCCCCAACGGTGTCGCGGTGCTCATCGAGTGCCTGACCGACAACCGCAACCGCGCCGCCTCCGACGTCCGCGTGGCCATGACCCGCAACGGCGGCTCGATGGCCGACCCGGGCTCGGTGTCGTACCTGTTCAACCGCAAGGGCGTCGTGATCGTCCCCAAGGGCGAGCTGTCCGAGGACGACGTGCTGGCCGCGGTGCTCGACGCGGGCGCCGAGGAGGTCAACGACCTCGGCGAGTCCTTCGAGGTCCTCAGCGAGGCCACCGATCTGGTCGCGGTCCGCACCGCCCTCCAGAAGGAGGGCATCGACTACGACTCGGCCGACACCAACTTCGTGCCCACCATGCAGGTGGAGCTGGAGGAGGACGGCGCGCGCAAGATCTTCAAGCTGATCGACGCGCTGGAGGACAGCGACGACGTGCAGAACGTCTTCGCCAACTTCGATGTCTCCGACGAGGTCATGGCCAAGGTCGACGCCTGACGGCGGATCGCCTGAGGACACATCAGCACACGCGTGGCGGGCGGGTCGGCGGGGACACACCCCACCGGCCCGTCGGCGTTGTCGGCCGGTGCTGTCGGTGGCAGCCGCTAGCCTGCAGGAACAGATGACCGAAGCGTGATCAGGGCGACGAGGGAGGGGCGCGGTGCGGGTGCTGGGCGTGGACCCGGGGCTGACCCGGTGTGGCATCGGCGTGGTCGACGGGGTCGCGGGCCGCCCGCTGCGGATGCTGGGCGTCGGCGTCATACGGACCCCGGCGGACGCCGCGATCGGCGACCGCCTCGTCCTCGTCGAGCGCGGCATCGAGGAGTGGCTGGACACGCACCGGCCCGAACACGTCGCGGTGGAGCGGGTGTTCAGCCAGCACAATGTGCGGACCGTCATGGGCACCGCCCAGGCCAGCGCGGTCGCCATGCTCTGTGCCGCGCGCCGCGGGCTGCCGGTCGCGCTGCACACCCCCAGCGAAGTCAAGGCGGCCGTCACCGGCTCCGGGCGCGCCGAGAAGGCGCAGATCGGCGCGATGGTCACCCGGCTGCTGCGGCTGGACGCCCCGCCCAAACCGGCCGACGCCGCCGACGCCCTGGCGCTCGCCAT
This sequence comes from Streptomyces sp. NPDC019937, assembly GCF_040631655.1. NCBI lineage: Bacteria > Bacillati > Actinomycetota > Actinomycetes > Kitasatosporales > Streptomycetaceae > Streptomyces > Streptomyces sp. NPDC019937. Next base: position 14,437 of record NZ_JBEYAL010000054.1, on the reverse strand, counting down.
CTGCCACATCTGGCGCGCCCCCGCGACCAACCGGCTGCAGCAGGCCGTCGCCGCCCACCGCACCCCGCGTTCCCCTCGTTCCACGGAAGGCCGTATTACATGATCGCGTTCGTCTCCGGTCCGGTCGCGGCCCTCGCTCCGGACACCGCCGTCATCGAGGTCGGCGGCGTCGGGATGGCGGTCCACTGCACCCCGGGCACCCTGTCCGGGCTGCGGGTCGGCGAGCCCGCCCGGCTCGCGACCTCGCTCGTGGTCCGCGAGGACTCCCTGACGCTCTACGGCTTCGCGGACGACGACGAGCGCCAGGTCTTCGAGCTGCTCCAGACCGCCAGCGGGGTCGGCCCCCGGCTCGCCCAGGCCATGCTGGCGGTGCACGCGCCGGACGCGCTGCGGCTCGCCGTCTCCACCGGCGACGAGAAGGCGCTCACCGCCGTCCCCGGCATCGGCAAGAAGGGGGCGCAGAAGCTGCTGCTGGAGCTGAAGGACCGGCTCGGGGCGCCGGTCGGCAGGACCGTGCCCGCCGCCCGCCCGGCCGCCGCCGGGGGCTGGAGCGACCAGCTGCACACCGCCCTGGTCGGCCTCGGCTACGCCACCCGGGAGGCAGACGAGGCGGTCGCCGCCGTCACCCCGCAGGCCGAGGCGGCCCTGGCCGAGGGCGGTGCGCCGCAGGTGGCGCAGCTGCTGCGGGCCGCCCTGCAAACCCTGAACCGCACCCGCTGACCGGCGCCGGCGCGCGCATGCCGCGACCGGCCGGACCGCTCGACACGATCTCGCGAGGCGAAACGCAGTGAACTGGGACGAGACCGAACCGGCCGATGCCGACGACGCCCTGCCCGGCGGCGCGGGCGGCCGGCTGGTGGGCGCCGACGCCGACGGGGACGACCAGGCGGTCGAGGCCGCCCTCCGCCCGAAGGACCTGGGGGAGTTCGTCGGCCAGGAGCGGGTCCGCGAGCAGCTGGACCTGGTCCTCAAGGCGGCCCGGCAGCGCGGCGGCACCGCCGACCACGTGCTGCTCTCCGGCGCGCCCGGGCTCGGCAAGACCACCCTCTCGATGATCATCGCGGCCGAGATGGGTGCCCCCATCCGCATCACCTCCGGCCCGGCCATCCAGCACGCGGGCGATCTCGCCGCGATCCTCTCCTCGCTCACCGAGGGCGAGGTGCTGTTCCTGGACGAGATCCACCGCATGTCCCGGCCCGCCGAGGAGATGCTGTACATGGCGATGGAGGACTTCCGGGTCGACGTCATCGTCGGCAAGGGGCCCGGGGCCACCGCCATCCCGCTGGAGCTGCCGCCGTTCACCCTGGTCGGCGCCACCACCCGGGCCGGACTGCTGCCGCCCCCGCTGCGCGACCGCTTCGGCTTCACCGGCCACATGGAGTTCTACGCCCCCGCCGAGCTGGAGCGCGTGATCGACCGCTCCGCCCGGCTCCTGGAGGTGACCATAGAGGCCGAGGGCGCGGCCGAGATCGCCGGGCGCTCCCGCGGCACGCCCCGTATCGCCAACCGGCTGCTGCGCCGGGTGCGCGACTACGCCCAGGTCAAGGCGGACGGCCTCATCACCCGGGAGATCGCCGCGAGCGCCCTGGCGGTCTACGACGTGGACGACCGGGGCCTGGACCGGCTGGACCGGGCGGTGCTCAGCGCCCTGCTCAAGCTGTTCGGCGGCGGCCCGGTGGGCCTGTCGACCCTGGCGGTCGCGGTGGGGGAGGAGCGTGAGACCGTGGAGGAGGTCGCCGAGCCGTTCCTGGTGCGCGAGGGCCTGCTGGCCCGTACGCCCCGGGGCCGGATCGGGACCCCCGCGGCCTGGGAGCATCTGGGCCTCACCCCGCCGCAGCGCGGCGCCGGGGGCGGCCAGAGCGGCTTGTTCGAGGCGTGAAGGCGCGTACTGTCCGGCATCATGGCGTGAAGAGCGAATAATGGTGGGGTCAGGAACCCCGGTGCCACGCCGGGCGTTGTTCCATAGGCGCGGGCTCGCTTAGACTCCGCCGATGCCGTCCGTATGCCGTCCGTTCTTCCGTATGGCATACCCACCCCCGTAGACCAGGCCGCGCCCCAGCGGTCGTGTGAAGGATCTCCGTCCCGTGAATATCGTGACTCTCCTGCCGTTCATCGTGCTCATCGGGGCCATGTTCCTGATGACTCGGTCGGCCAAGAACAAGCAGCGCCAGGCCGCCCAGATGCGGGACACCATGCAGCCGGGCACCGGCGTGCGGACCATCGGCGGCATGTACGCGACGGTCAAGGAGGTCCACGACGACACGGTCCTCCTCGAGGTGGCCCCCGCCGTTCACGCGATCTACGCGAAGAACGCGATCGGAGCCGTTCTCTCCGACGCGGAGTACAACCACATCGTCCACGGCATCGACCCCGATGAGGACGGTGCCGACGGCGTCGACAGCGCCGACACCCCTGTCGTCCCCGACGACGCCTCCTCGCTGACCACCCCCGCGGGCGGCGCCGACGACTCCTCCGCCGAGAAGGCGCCGGCCTCCGAGCCGGAGACCGGGAAGGCCGACGCCAAGAAGATCGACCTCGGCAAGGACGACGCCGACGCGGCCGACGCGCCCGAGGGCGAAAAGCGGGACGGCGGCGCCGACGCGAAGTAGTCCTGCACTGTGAACCACGGCGTGCCACCGCTCGGCGCGCCGTGGTTCATGGACGGTCTAGGCTCCGGCGGGGGCACACCCCCACAAGACTTCGTGGCCGCCCCGCGCACACCCGCTGCGGGGCGGTTGGACAGGGAGATACGACAAGGTGGCAGCACCGAAGAAGGGCCGCAGGTCCCCCGGGTCACAGGGCAGGCCCGGGCGCGCGCTGGCCGTGATCGTGATCGCCATGGTGGCGCTCATCGGGGGGATGTTCATCTCCGGTCACACCACACCGCGGCTGGGAATCGATCTCGCGGGCGGCACCAGCTTCACGCTGGAGGCCAAGAACCAGCCGGGCAAGCCCAACGCGATCAACACGGCCAACATGAACACCGCCGTCGGCATCATCGAGCGGCGGGTCAACGGCCTGGGTGTGTCCGAGGCCGAGGTCCAGACGCAGGGCCCCAAGCACATCATCGTGAACATCCCCAAGGGGACGAACGCGAAACAGGCCCGGCAGCAGGTGGGCACCACCGCCCAGCTGTACTTCCGGCCGGTGATGACCACCACCTCCGGCGGTAAGACCAAGGCGCCCAGCAGCACCCCCAGCCCCTCCTCCAGCGCCTCCCAGGGCAAGCCGGACAAGGGCGACCAGGGCAGCAGCGGCAAGCCCAGCCCCACCGCCACCACCCAGGGCCGTGCCGTCCCCGAGGCGCTGAAGGCCGACAAGACGCCGACGCCCACCCCGTCCAAGACCCCCAAGGGCGGCGAGACGGGCAAGCCCTCCCCGAGCCAGGAGAAGCTGGCCAAGGACTTCGCGGCACTGGACTGCACCACCCGGGCGGGGCGTGCCGCGGTCGCCGAGAAGGCGGCCAACACCAAGCCGAGCGATCCCGTCCTGGCGTGCAGCCAGAAGGGTGACTCCAAGTTCGTCCTCGGCCCCTCCGAGGTCGAGGGCACCGACGTCGACGATGCCTCGTCCGTCTTCGAGAGCCAGAACGCCTCGGGCTGGATCGTGCAGCTCGACTTCAACAACAAGGGCGCCAAGAAGTTCGCCAAGGTGACCGGCGAGCTGACCAAGCAGCAGTCCCCGCAGAACCGCTTCGCGATCGTCCTGGACGGCGAGGTCGTCTCCGACCCCGAGGTCACCCAGGGCGCCATCACCGGCGGCCGGGCCACCATCTCCGGCGGCTTCACCCAGCAGAGCTCCGCGGACCTGGCCAACGTGCTGTCCTTCGGTGCGCTGCCGCTGTCCTTCGACATCGCGGACGAGACCACCGTCTCCGCGGCCCTCGGCGGCGAGCAGCTGCAGGCCGGTCTGATCGCCGGCGCCATCGGTCTCGCGCTCGTGGTGATCTACCTGGTCGTCTACTACCGAGGTCTGTCCCTGGTGGCCATGGCGTCCCTCGCGGCCTCCGCCATACTGACGTACACGATCATGGTGCTGCTGGGCCCGGGTATCGGCTTCGCACTGAACCTTCCGGCGGTCTGCGGTGCGATCGTGGCGATCGGAATCACCGCCGACTCGTTCATCGTCTACTTCGAGCGGATCCGTGACGAGATCCGTGAGGGCCGCTCGCTGCGCCCGGCCGTCGAGCGCGGCTGGCCGCGGGCCCGGCGCACCATCCTGGTCTCCGACTTCGTGTCGTTCCTCGCCGCCGCCGTGCTCTTCATCGTCACCGTCGGCAAGGTGCAGGGCTTCGCCTTCACCCTGGGGCTGACCACCCTGCTCGACGTCGTCGTGGTGTTCCTGTTCACCAAGCCGCTGATGACGATCCTCGCCCGCCGCCCGTTCTTCGGGAACGGCCACCCGTGGTCCGGTCTGGATCCCAAGCGCCTCGGGGCCAAACCGCCGCTGCGCCGCCGTCGTCCCGCCGCCCCCGGCCCCGCCGACACCCCGAAGGAGGCGTGAGATGTCGCGACTCGGCAGTCTCGGCGCCAGGCTCTACCGAGGCGAGGTCGGCTACGACTTCGTCGGCAAGCGGAAGATCTGGTACGCCATCTCGATACTGATCACCATCACGGCCATCGCGGGCCTGGCGGTGCGCGGCCTCAACATGGGCATCGAGTTCTCCGGCGGCGCGGTCTTCACCACTCCCAACACCACGGTCTCGGCCTCCCAGGCCCAGGACGTGGCGGAGAAGGCGTCCGGCGGCCACACCGCGGTCGTCCAGGAGCTGGGCCGCGGTGGCCTGCGGATCCAGATCAGCGAGCTGGGCACCAAGGAGGCCGTCCCGGTCCAGGAGAAGCTCGCCCAGAAACTGGACGTCAAGGCCAACAAGATCGACACCCAGCTGGTCGGCCCGAGCTGGGGCGAGCAGATCGCCTCCAAGGCCTGGCAAGGCCTCGCGATCTTCATGGTCCTGGTGGTGATCTACCTCGCCATCGCCTTCGAATGGCGGATGGCGCTGGCCGCCCTGGTCGCCCTGATCCACGACCTCACCATCACCGTCGGTGTCTACGCGCTGGTCGGCTTCGAGGTCACCCCGGGCACCGTGATCGGTCTGCTGACGATCCTCGGTTACTCCCTCTACGACACCGTCGTGGTCTTCGACGGTCTCAAGGAAGGCGCCAGGGACATCACCAAGCAGACCCGCTTCACCTACCCGGAGATCGCCAACCGCAGCCTCAACTCGACCCTGGTGCGGTCCATCAACACCACGGTCGTGGCGCTGCTGCCGGTCGGGGCGCTGCTGTTCATCGGCGGCGGTCTGCTCGGCGCGGGCATGCTCAACGACATCTCGCTGGCCCTGTTCGTCGGCCTCGCCGCCGGTGCCTACTCCTCGATCTTCATCGCCACCCCGCTGGTCTCCGACCTCAAGAGCCGCGACCCGCAGATGAAGGCGCTGGCCAAGCGGGTGCGCGCCAAGCGCGCCGCGGCCGCCAAGGCCGAGGCCGAGCGCGAGCCGAAGGACGACGAGCCGGCCGAGGGCGACGAACCGGACCTGGAGGACGCGGCCCCGGCCGGAGTCGTCGGCCAGCGCCGCCAGCCCGCGTCCCGTAACCGGGGCCGCGGCCGACCGTCGGGGAAGCGCCGATGAGCGGGACGAGCGTGTCCGGGGAGCCGGGCACCGAAGGGCTGCGCGGGCTGCTGCTCAGCCGCATCCAGGACGTGCCGGACTACCCGCAGCCGGGCGTGATGTTCAAGGACATCACCCCGCTGCTCGCCGACGCCGCGGCCTTCTCCGCGCTGACCGACGCGCTCGCCGAGCTGTGCGTGCGGCACCGGGCGGACAAGGTCGTGGGCCTGGAGGCGCGCGGCTTCATCCTCGCCGCCCCGGCCGCCGTGCGCGCCGGGATCGGCTTCGTACCGGTCCGCAAGGCGGGCAAGCTCCCCGGGGCGACCCTGGGGCAGGCGTACGAGCTGGAGTACGGCACCGCGGAGATCGAGATACACGCCGACGCGCTGGAGCCCGGCGACCGGGTCCTGGTCATCGACGACGTGCTCGCCACCGGCGGCACCGCCGAGGCGTCGCTCCAGCTCATCCGGCGGGCCGGCGCCCAGGTCGCCGGGGTCGCCGTGCTCATGGAGCTGGGCTTCCTGAACGGCCGCAGACGTCTGCTGAGCGCGCTGGACAGCGCCCCGCTGGAGGCCCTGATCACGGTCTGACCGGAATCCGCCGACACCACCGCCGGAGGGCGGGGACCTGCGCAAGGAACAGGTCCCCGCCCTCCGTCGTTGCCCGGCTCTCGCGGCCGAGAGGCAAGCGGAGTGGCGGGATCGATACCATTGGCACCCCGACCCCCCGGGGTCCGGACCGCTTGAGGAGTGCTCTCTTGCCAGACGAGGCCCAGCCGCTCTCCCCCGGAGTCCGTCCCGCTCCGGACGCGACCGCCGCCGCCGAGCAGACGACGGCGTCCTCAGCCACGCCCGGAAACGGCGCGGACCGCCCCTCACCGGCAGCCGGCACCCCCGAGCAGACCCGGCCGGGACCCGCCGCCGCGGGCCGCGCGGGCGAGCTGCGGCCCGCCCCGGCCGTGCCCCGCACCACCCAGAGCCCGGCCCCGCGCTCCGGCTCCTCCAACCGTGTGCGCGCCCGCCTCGCCCGCCTCGGCGTGCAGCGCTCCAGCCCGTACAACCCGGTCCTGGAGCCCCTGCTGCGCATCGTGCGCGGCAACGACCCCAAGGCGGACGGCACCACGCTGCGCCAGATCGAGCGCGCGTACCAGGTGGCCGAGCGCTGGCACCGCGGCCAGAAGCGCAAGAGCGGCGATCCGTACATCACCCACCCGCTCGCGGTGACCACGATCCTCGCCGAGCTGGGTATGGATCCGGCCACGCTGATGGCCGGGCTGCTGCACGACACCGTCGAGGACACCGAATACGGCCTGGACACCCTGCGCCGCGACTTCGGCGATCAGGTCGCCCTGCTCGTCGACGGCGTCACCAAGCTGGACAAGGTCAAGTTCGGCGAGGCGGCCCAGGCCGAGACCGTGCGCAAGATGGTCGTCGCGATGGCCAAGGACCCCCGGGTCCTGGTGATCAAGCTCGCCGACCGGCTGCACAACATGCGCACCATGCGCTACCTGAAGCGGGAGAAGCAGGAGAAGAAGGCCCGCGAGACGCTGGAGATCTACGCCCCGCTCGCCCACCGGCTGGGCATGAACACCATCAAGTGGGAGCTGGAGGACCTCGCCTTCGCGATCCTCTACCCCAAGATGTACGACGAGATCGTCCGGCTGGTCGCCGAGCGCGCGCCCAAGCGCGATGAGTACCTGGCCGTCGTCACCGACCAGGTCCAGGGCGATCTGCGGGCCGCGAGGATCAAGGCGACCGTCACCGGCCGCCCCAAGCACTACTACTCCGTCTACCAGAAGATGATCGTGCGGGGCAGGGACTTCGCCGAGATCTACGACCTGGTGGGCATCAGGGTGCTCGTCGACACCGTCCGCGACTGCTACGCGGCGCTGGGGACCATCCACGCGCGGTGGAACCCGGTGCCCGGGCGGTTCAAGGACTACATCGCGATGCCCAAGTTCAACATGTACCAGTCGCTGCACACGACGGTCATCGGGCCCAGCGGCAAGCCGGTCGAGCTGCAGATCCGCACCTTCGACATGCACCGCCGCGCCGAATACGGCATCGCCGCGCACTGGAAGTACAAGCAGGAGGCGGTCGCCGGCACCTCCAAGGTCCGCACCGACGTGCCCCGGGGCAAGGCCGGCAAGGACGACGCCGTCAACGACATGGCGTGGCTGCGGCAGCTCCTGGACTGGCAGAAGGAGACCGAGGACCCGGGCGAGTTCCTGGAGTCGCTGCGCTTCGACCTCTCCCGCAACGAGGTCTTCGTCTTCACGCCCAAGGGCGACGTCATAGCGCTGCCCGCCGGGGCCACCCCGGTGGACTTCGCGTACGCCGTCCACACCGAGGTCGGCCACCGCACCATCGGGGCCCGGGTCAACGGGCGGCTGGTGCCGCTGGAGTCCACCCTCGACAACGGTGACCTGGTGGAGGTCTTCACCTCCAAGGCGGCCGGGGCCGGGCCGTCGCGCGACTGGCTGGGCTTCGTCAAGTCACCGCGGGCCCGCAACAAGATCCGCGGCTGGTTCTCCAAGGAGCGCCGCGACGAGGCCATCGAGCAGGGCAAGGACGCGATCGTCCGGGCGATGCGCAAGCAGAACCTGCCGATCCAGCGGATCCTGACCGGCGACTCGCTGGTCACCCTCGCCCACGAGATGCGCTACCCGGACATCTCCTCGCTCTACGCGGCCATCGGCGAGGGCCATGTCTCCGCGCAGAACGTGGTCGGCAAGCTCGTCTCGGCCCTCGGCGGCGAGGAGGCGGCCAACGAGGACATCGCCGAGACCGCCCCGCCCATCCGGCGCTCCAAGCGCCGCTCCAACGCCGACCCGGGCGTGGTGGTCAAGGGCGTCGAGGACGTGTGGGTCAAGCTGGCCCGCTGCTGCACGCCGGTGCCGGGCGACCCGATCATCGGCTTCGTGACCCGCGGCAGCGGCGTCTCCGTCCACCGCGCCGACTGCGTCAACGTGGACTCGCTGTCCCAGCAGCCCGAGCGCATCCTCGACGTCGAGTGGGCGCCCACCCAGTCGTCGGTCTTCCTGGTCGCCATCCAGGTCGAGGCGCTGGACCGGTCCCGGCTGCTGTCGGACGTCACCCGCGTCCTGTCCGACCAGCACGTCAACATCCTCTCCGCGGCCGTCCAGACCTCCCGCGACCGGGTGGCCACCTCGCGCTTCACCTTCGAGATGGGCGACCCCAAGCACCTGGGACACGTCCTGAAGGCCGTGCGCGGCGTCGAGGGCGTCTACGACGTGTACCGGGTCACCTCGGCCCGCGCACGCTGAGAAAGCGCCGCAGAACGCGAATGGCGGCCCCGGTCTCCCGGGGCCGCCATGCGCGTGCCGTTTCAGCGAGACGGGCTCAGCCGCCGAACTCCTCCAGGCCCTTGAGCGCCTGGTCCAGCAGCGCCTGCCGGCCCTCGAGCTCCTTGGAGAGCTTGTCGGCCTTCGCGTTGTTCCCCGCCGCGCGGGCCGCGTCGATCTGGGAACGCAGCTTGTCCACGGCGTCCTGGAGCTGGCCGGTCAGCCCCTGGGCGCGCGCCCGCGCCTCGGGGTTCGTACGCCGCCACTCGGCCTCCTCGGCCTCCTGGAAGGCGCGCTCGACCGCGTGCAGCCGGCCCTCGATGCGGGCGCGGGCGTCCCGCGGCACATGGCCGACGGCCTCCCACCGCTCGTTGATCGTCCGGAACGCCGCGCGGGACGCCTTCAGGTCCGAGATCGGCAGCAGCTTCTCGGCCTCGACGACCAGCTCCTCCTTGCGGGTCAGGTTCTCCCGCTGCTCGGCGTCCCGCTCCGCGAAGACCTCGCCGCGGGCCTGGAAGAAGACGTCCTGAGCGCCGCGGAACCGGTTCCACAGGTCGTCCTCGTGCTCGCGCTGCGCGCGGCCCGCGGCCTTCCAGTCGGCCATCAGCTCGCGGTAGCGGGCCGCGGTCGGCCCCCAGTCGGTGGAGCCGGACAGCGCCTCCGCCTCGGCGACCAGCTTCTCCTTGGTCTGCCGGGCTTCCTCGCGCTGCGCGTCCAGCGCCGCGAAGTGCGCCTTGCGCCGCTTGGAGAACGCCGAGCGGGCGTGCGAGAAGCGGTGCCACAGCTGGTCGTCCGTCTTGCGGTCCAGCCGCGGCAGGCCCTTCCAGGTGTCGACCAGGGCGCGCAGCCGCTCCCCGGCCGCCCGCCACTGCTCGCTGGCCGCCAGCTCCTCGGCCTCGGCGACCAGCGCCTCCTTGGCCTGGCGGGCCTCGTCGGCCTGCACCGCCTTGGCCGCCCGGCGCTCCTCACGGCGCGTCTCGACGACCTTGGCGAGCTGGTCGAGCCGCTTGCGCAGCGCTTCCAGATCGCCGACCACATGGTGCTCGTCGACCTGGTGCCGGATGTGCTCGATGGCCGCCGTCGCGTCCTTGGCCGACAGGTCGGTGGTCTTGACCCGGCGCTCGAGAAGGTCGATCTCGACGACCAGACCGTCGTACTTGCGCTCGAAGTAGGCGAGGGCCTCGTCCGGCGATCCCGCCTGCCACGACCCGACGACCTGCTCACCGTCGGCCGTACGCACGTACACGGTCCCCGCCTCGTCGACGCGGCCCCAAGGCTCGCTGCTCACAGCGCCTCCTCCACATGATGCCGGGGCGGGCGCGCGGCCCGCGGGCATCGTCCACAGTTTCTTCCGGCCGGGCAGCGACGCCCGGGCCGGTCTCCCAGCAGGGTGGTGCGGCCATCACGGCAGGCACCCTGCACAACGCCAACATAGGCGAACGGTGCCCCGGCTGTCCGTATCCTGCGCGACCGAAATTTCGCGGTACGCACGCCCGGCGACCTCAGGACTTGCCGACCGTCGCCTTGTTGATCACCACGCTGGCGTTCGGAGCGGTGTTCTGCATCTGGTCCGGGGGAGCCGCCCCGGCCTTGGCGATCTTCTGCAGGACCTTCATGCCGTCCTCGGAGACCTTCCCGAAGGGGGTGTAGTCCGGCGGCAGCGGGCTGTCCTTGTAGACGAGGAAGAACTGGCTGCCGCCGCTGTTCCGGCCCTTCTTGGTCTGCGCGTTGTACTGGTTCGCCATCGCGACCGTGCCCGCCGGGTACGTGTTCCCCTTCAGCGAGGGGTCCTTCAGGTTCTCGTCCGGCAGGGTGTAGCCGGGGCCGCCCGCGCCGGTGCCCTGCGGGTCACCGCACTGCAGCACGTAGATCCCCTGGTTCACCAGCCGGTGGCACTTGGTGTGGTCGAAGTACCCCTTGCCGGCCAGGAAGTCGAACGAGTTGACCGTGTGCGGCGCCTTGGCGGCGTCCATGTCGAAGGAGATGTCCCCGCAGGTGGTCTCCAGCTTCATGGTGTAGGTGGCCGACTTGTCGATGGAGACCGCCGGCTCCTTCTTGAACGACATCTTCTTCGGCTTCTCGCCCGCGACCGCCTTCGCCTCCTTGGCGCACGGGTCCGGCGCCTTGCTGCTGGCGGGGGCCGAAGGGGTGGACGCGGCGGCGTCGTCCTTCTTCTTGTCCTTGCCGTCGCCGGAGAACGCGCCCGCGGCCGCCACCGCCCCGCCGCCGGCCAGTACCACGGCCAGTACGGAGGCGATCACCACATTGCGCTGGCGGGCCTTGCGCCGTGCCGTCTCGCGCCGCTGCTGTTGCCGCAGGTACTTCTCCCGGGCAAGCTGCCGCCGCCGCTGCTCGCTACTGACCACCGGGTCGTCTCCTCACGCCGTATGTCATCGGTGTCCTGCCGGAGGGCTCGGCCGTACCGTATACGGGTTCGCTGTGCCGGGCCCGCCGCCGGTAGGCTCTGGAGCTGCCGACATTCTTCCGCCGGCCGACTCTTCCGGACGACATTTAAGGACGATCGTGCTCATTGCCGGGTTCCCCGCCGGGGCCTGGGGGACCAACTGCTACCTGGTCGCCCCCGCCGCCGGCGAGGAGTGCGTGATCATCGACCCGGGCCACCAAGCGGCCCAAGGCGTCGAGGAGGCCGTCGCCAAACACCGGCTCAAGCCCGTCGCCGTCATCCTGACCCACGGCCACATCGACCACGTCGCCTCGGTCGTCCCGGTCTGCGGCGCCCATGACGTACCGGCCTGGATCCACCCCGCCGACCGCTACATGATGAGCGATCCGGCCAAGGCGCTCGGACGGTCCATCGGCACGCAGCTGATGGGCGAGCTGACCGTCGGCGAGCCGGACGACGTCAAGGAGCTGGCCGACGGATCCGAACTGAAGCTGGCCGGAATGGAGTTCACCGTCGCGCACGCGCCGGGCCATACCAAGGGGTCGGTGACCTTCAAGCTGCCCGAACAGGCGGACATCCCCCCGGTGTTCTTCTCGGGCGACCTGCTCTTCGCCGGCTCCATCGGACGCACCGATCTGCCCGGCGGCGACCACGGCGAGATCCTCGAGTCCCTGGCCCGTGTGTGCCTGCCGCTCGACGACTCGACCGTGGTGCTGTCCGGCCACGGCCCCCAGACCAGCATCGGCCGCGAGCGCGCCACCAATCCCTTCCTGCGGCAGGTGGCCGCCGGCCCCGGAGACGCCGCCACGGACGCGGCGGCTCCGCGACGAGGAATGTGACGAGAGAGCCCACGTTGAGCACCTTCAAGGCCCCCAAGGGCACCTATGACCTGATCCCGCCGGTCTCCGCGACCTACCTCGCGGTGCGGGACGCCATCGCCACCCCGCTGCGGCGGTCCGGCTACGGCTACATCGAGACACCCGGCTTCGAGAACGTCGAACTCTTCGCGCGCGGCGTCGGCGAGTCCACCGACATCGTCACCAAGGAGATGTACACCCTCACCACCAAGGGCGGCGACGAGCTGGCGCTGCGCCCCGAGGGGACCGCCTCGGTGCTGCGCGCCGCGCTGGAGGCCAACCTGCACAAGGCCGGCAGCCTGCCGGTCAAGCTCTGGTACTCCGGTTCGTACTACCGCTACGAGCGCCCCCAGAAGGGTCGCTACCGCCACTTCTCGCAGGTCGGCGCCGAGGCGATCGGCGCCGAGGACCCGGCCCTGGACGCCGAGCTGATCATCCTCGCGCACGACGCCTACCGGTCGCTGGGGCTGCGGAACTTCCGGATCCTGCTGAACTCGCTCGGCGACGCCGAGTGCCGCCCCGTCTACCGGGCCGCCCTCCAGGACTTCCTGCGCGGGCTCGACCTGGACGAGGACACCCGGCGGCGCATCGACATCAACCCGCTGCGGGTGCTCGACGACAAGCGCGAGGCGGTCCAGAAGCAGCTGGCCGGAGCGCCGCTGCTGCGCGACTACCTGTGCGACGCCTGCCGGGAATACCACGCGCGGGTGCGTGAGCTGATCACCGCGCAGGGCGTGGAGTTCGAGGACGACGCCAAGCTGGTCCGCGGCCTCGACTACTACACCCGCACCACGTTCGAGTTCGTCCACGACGGCCTCGGCTCGCAGTCCGCGGTCGGCGGCGGCGGCCGGTACGACGGCCTGTCCGAGATGATCGGCGGCCCGGCCCTGCCGTCGGTGGGCTGGGCGCTCGGCGTCGACCGTACGGTGCTCGCGCTGGAGGCCGAGGGCGTCCGGCTGGACCTGCCCGACGCGACGAGCGTCTTCGCCGTGCCGCTGGGGGAGGAGGCCCGCAAGGTCCTCTTCGGCGTGGTCGGCGAGCTGCGCCGGGAAGGCGTGGCGACGGACTTCGCGTACGGCGGCAAGGGACTCAAGGCCGCGATGAAGGCCGCGAACCGCAGCGGCGCGCGGTACGCGATCGTGGCGGGCGAGCGGGACTTCGCCGAGGGCGTCGTCCAGCTGAAGGACATGGAATCCGGCGAGCAGGAGGCCGTTCCGCTGTCCAAGATCGTGACCACTCTCCAGGCGAAGCTGGGCTGACCGCCTCCCCGGCGTCAACGCCGCGGGGCCCGGTTCATCCTGCCAATCGGGACCGCTCTCCGCCCGCCGGTCCCGCCCCTCCCGGGGCGGGGCCCCGGCCGCCCCGGCCCGCGCTTATGCCCGCCGAACGGGGGACCCGCGAAGATGGTCGGGCCCTGACAACAGGGCATGGCGGGGCGATGGGTTGGGGCACAATGGCCGTGCCCGACGGGGCCGGACAGTGTGGAGAGCGACGGACGGCGATATGGCGACGACACTGATGGACGACGTGGAGTCCGACGAGGCGCGGGGCGGCGCGCGGACCGGAACGGGAGGCGGCCGCGCCTTCGCGCTCCTGCTCGTGATCACCGGTGCGCTGGGGCTGCTGGCGGCCTGGGTCATCACGCTCGACAAGAACAAGATCCTCGAGTACAAGGCCGACGGCAAGGTCTTCACCCCCGGCTGCAGCCTCAACCCCGTGGTCTCCTGCGGCAACATCATGGAGAGCAAGCAGGCCGCGGCGTTCGGCTTCCCGAACCCGATGCTCGGCCTGGTCGCCTACGGCATCGTCATCTGCGTGGGCATGTCCCTGCTGGCCGGGGCCCGCTTCCCGCGCTGGTACTGGCTGACGTTCAACGCGGGCACCCTCTTCGGCGCCGGCTTCGTGACCTGGCTCCAGTACGAGTCGCTGTACGTCATCGGCTCGCTGTGCCTGTGGTGCTGCCTGGCCTGGGTCGCCACCATCGTGATGTTCTGCTACGTCACCGGCCACAACCTCAAGCACGGATACCTTCCGGCGCCGGACGGGCTGCGGCGCGGGCTGCTGGAGTTCCACTGGGTGGTGCCGGTGATGTGGATCGGCGTGATCGGGATGCTGATCCTGACGCGCTGGTGGGACTTCTGGACGAGCTAGGGGGTGTCTTGCCGATCAGGCCGGATCAGCGAGCGGCGTCTGGTGCAGGGGGCACCTCCCAGCGGTAGCTGGGGGAGCATCGCAACCCGCGTGAGGAGAGCGCAGCGGCG
>NZ_JBEYAL010000053.1:0-50636 GCF_040631655.1 Streptomyces sp. NPDC019937 | reverse complement strand
GCAGGCACATCACCCCCAGCCACCCCCACCACATCAAGGTCCACCGCGACCGCCAGCGGACGCGCGAGCCGGCACGCGGCATCCAGCAGGGCCAGCGCCTTGGGGGTGGGCATCGCGGCGATGCCCGAACGGGACATCCGGGCCCGGTCCACCTCGGCGAGCTTGCCGGTCAGGCCGCTGGACCGGGCCCAGAGCCCCCATGCCACCGACAGCGCCGGAAGGCCGATGGCCCGGCGGTGAGCGGCCAGGGCATCGCAGAAGGCGTTCGCGGCCGCGTAGTTGGCCTGTCCCGGGCTGCCCAGCACTCCGGCGGCCGAGGAGAACAGCACGAACATGCCCAGCGGCAGACCCGCCGTCGCCGCGTGCAGATGGGCCGCCGCCGTGGCCTTGGCCCTCCACACCGCCGCCAGACGCTCCGGGGTCTGCGAGGCGAGTACCGCGTCGTCGAGCACACCCGCGGCGTGGATGACGCCGGTCAGCGGATGCTCCGCATCGATCCCCGCCACCAGCTCCGTCACCGCGGTCGCGTCCGTGACGTCCACCGCGGCGATTCGTACCCGCGCGCCGAGGTCTTCCAGCCGCTCGGCCAGGTCCCGTGCGCCGGGGGCGGCCGGCCCACGGCGGCTCACCAGCAGAAGGTGGCCGACCTGCCACGTACGGACGAGGTGTTCGGCGACCAGGCCGCCCAGCGTGCCCGTTCCGCCCGTGATGAGCACCGTGCCGTCGGGGTCGAGCGCGACGGGCACGTCCAACGGCTGGTCGCTGCCGGCCCGCTTCAGCCGGGGCACCAGCACCTGGCCGTCCCGTACCGCCAGCTGGGGCTCGTCCCGTTCCACCGCACAGGCGACCGCGTCCCGCACACCGTCTGTGAGCGGGTCAGCGCCGGGCGCGAGGTCGAGCAGGAGGAAGCGTCCCGGGTGCTCCGCCTGCGCACTGCGCACCAAACCCCATACGGCGGCACCTGCTACGTCCGGGGCGTCATGCTCGGCGTGGGCGACCGCACCCCGCGTCACCACCACCAACCGGGCATCGGCCAGGCGCGGTTCGGTGAGCCACCCCTGCAACAGCCTCAACGTCCGCTCCGCCAGAGACAGGCCGCCGTCCGCCGACACGGCCCCCGTGTCGGAGTGCGAAAGGCAGGCGAGGACGACGGACGGGACCGGTCCTTCGTCACCGAGTGCCGCGATCAACGACCCCAGATCCTCGTCCGCGTCGTTCGGGCCCAAGACCGCCGCCCAGTCGTCGTCATCCGCCGCGACCGGCACGGCAGGCAGCGGCGTCCACTCCAGCGCGAACAGCCCGTCCACGCCACCCGCACCCGCACCCGCAGTCCGCAACTGCTCGATGCGTGCCGGGCGGGTCACCAGGGAGTTCACCGTCAGGACCGGATCCCCGGCGGCGTCGGCCACCACCATCCGCAGTCCCCGCTCGCCGTCCACTCCGTGCTGCTGCGGGGAGATCCGTAGCCGCACGGTGGTGGCGCCGGTGGCCCACAAGGACACGCCGTTCCAGGCGAACGGCAACCACACCTGGTCGTCGCCCCGCCCCTGCTCGGACGAGGCGATCAGCAGGGCCGGGTGCAGCGCGGCGTCCAGAATCGCCGGGTGAATCCCGAAGCCCTCCTCATCCCCCGCTGCCTCGGGCAGCGCCACCTCGGCGAGGACATCCGAGCCGTCGCGCCACATCGCGCGCAGCCCCCGGAAGGACGGCCCGTACGCATATCCCGCCACCGCGGCCTGCTCGTAGAACCCGTCCAGCTCCACCGGCTGCGCGCCCGCCGGGGGCCACGCACCCCGCAAGCCCTCGGGCGTCGACTCGATGTCCTCACGTGGTGGGCTCAGTACGCCCTCCGCATGGCACACCCACCCCGCTACGGAGCCGGCGTCCCCGGGACGGGAGTACACCTGAACCTCACGCCGCCCGTCCTCTGCCGCCTCACCCACCACGACCTGTACGCGCAAGCTCCCCGACTCGGGCAGCGCCAGGGGCACCTGGAGCGCCAGCTCCTCCACCCCACCGCAGCCGACCTCGTCGGCCGCCCGCAACGCCCACTCCACGAGCACCGCGCCCGGCGCCAGTGCGGTCCCGGCCACCACATGGTCGTTGAGCCACCCCTCGCCACCGGCGGCCGTGATCCTGCCGGTGAGCAGGTGCGTACTGCCATCGGCAAGTTCGACCGCGGCACCCAGCAGCGGATGCCCGGCGGCGACCAGGCCGAGGCCACCGGGGTCGCCATTCCCACCCGATCCGGCCATCCAGAAGCGTTGGTGCTGGAACGGGTAGGTGGGCAGGTCCACGGTGCGGGGCGTCGGCTCGGCGGGGAACAAAGCCGTCCAGTCCACGGGGGCGCCCGCCACGAACGCCTGCGCGAGGGACCGTACGAGCTGCGCCCGGCCACCGTGGTCGCGGCGCAGCGTCGGCACGGTCACCGCGTCGACGCCCGCCCGCTCGAAGGTCTCCTCCATGCCGACGGTGAGCACGGGGTGGGTGCTGGCCTCGATGAACACCCGGTGCCCATCGGCCACCAGCGCCTCGACCGTCTCCGCGAACCGCACCGGCTCCCGCAGGTTCGTCACCCAGTACGCGGCGTCCAGAGCGGCCGGATCGGCGCGGCCGCCGGTCACCGTCGAGTAGAAGGTCACGTCGTTCGAGGGCGCGGCGACGGGGGCCACGCCGTCCAGTACGCGCATCAGCTCGTCGCGGATCTCGTCGACCTGGGGGCCGTGCGAGGCGTAGTCCACATCGATCAGGCGTGCCCGGTCGCCGTTCTCCCGGCATACGGACACCACTGCGGCCACCTGCTCAGGAGGACCCGAAACCACCGTCGCCGCAGGGCCGTTGACCGCCGCCACGCCCACCGCCGCGGCCTGCTCCCCGAGCCGGGCCAGTACCTGTCCGGCCTGCTCCTGGCCCACACCGAGCGACGCCATCGCCCCACCACCAGCAAGCCGGCGCAGAGCCCGGCTACGCAGCGCCACCACCCTCGCGCCATCCTCCAACGACAGCGCCCCCGCCACCACAGCCGCCGCGATCTCACCCTGACTATGGCCCACCACCGCCGCAGGCCTCACACCGTGCCCGGCCCATACCGCCGCAAGCGACACCATCACCGCCCACAACACCGGCTGCACCACATCAACCCGGTCTAAACCGCCCCCGGTGCCACGCAATACGCCACTCAGCGACCAATCCACATACGGCGACAACGCCCGCTCACACTCCACCACCCGCGCCGCAAACACCGGCGACACATCGAGCAAGGAAGCACCCATCCCCACCCACTGCGAACCCTGCCCCGGAAACACCAACACCGGACCCGCACCACCCGCCAGCGCCGGAACACCCGAACACACCACACCCGGATGCGACTCCCCCACCGCCAACGCCCCCACCCCGGCCAGCAACTCCGCACCGTCCTCACCCACCACCACCGCACGATGCTCGAACACCGACCGCGACCTGACCAACGACCAACCGACCTCGGCAGGCGTCACCTCACCACCGGCCACCCGCCCCGCCAACGCCGCCGCCTGACCCCGCAACGCCTCCACACTCCGCGCCGACAGCACCCACGGCACCACACCACCGTGTTCGGGCACCGGCTCCGCCTCGGGTGCGTCCGGTGCCTGCTCCACGATCACGTGCGCGTTGGTGCCGGAAATACCGAACGCCGACACACCCGCGCGCCGCGGGCGCTCGCCGCGCGGCCACGCCACCGGCTCGGTCAGCAGCCGTACCGCGCCACCGCTCCAGTCCGCGTGCGGGGTCGGCTCATCGACGTACAAGGTCGCGGGCAGCATTTCGTGGCGCAGCGCCATCACCATCTTGATCACACCGGCCACACCCGCCGCGCCCTGCGTATGGCCGATGTTGGACTTCAACGACCCCAGCCACAGGGGGCGGCCCTGCGGCCGGTCCTGGCCGTAGGTGGCGATCAGCGCGTCCGCCTCGATGGGGTCGCCGAGCGTGGTCCCGGTGCCATGGGCCTCGACGGCGTCCACCTCGGCGGAGGACAGCTGGGCGTTGATGAGGGCCTGTCGGATCACTCGCTGCTGCGACGGCCCGTTCGGGGCGGTCAGACCGTTCGACGCGCCGTCCTGGTTGATCGCCGAACCCCGGAGCACCGCGAGGACCTGGTGTCCGTTGCGTCGTGCGTCCGAGAGCCGTTCCAGGAGCAGCAGGCCGACGCCTTCGGAGAATCCCGTACCGTCGGCGGCCGCCGCGAAGGGCTTGCAGCGGCCGTCGGGGGCCAGCCCGCGCTGGCGGGAGAATTCCACGAAGGTGTGCGGGGTGGTCATCACCGTGACGCCGCCGGCCATGGCCAGGGTGCATTCGCCCTGCCGGAGCGCCTGGCAGGCCAGGTGCATGGCGACCAGGGATGAGGAACACGCGGTGTCCACGGTCACCGCGGGTCCTTCGAGGCCGAGGGTGAAGGCGACCCGGCCCGAGACGACGCTGAGCGTGTTGCCGGTGAGCAGATATCCTTCCGCGCTCCTTTCGATGTGGGGGGTGCCGAAGCCGAGGATTCCGGCGCCGGCGTAGACCCCGGTCGGGGTGCCCTTGAGCGAGGTGGGGTCGATTCCGGCGCGTTCGAGCAGTTCCCAGGAGACTTCCAGGAGCTGGCGCTGCTGCGGTTCGGCGGCCAGTGCCTCCCGCGGGCTGATGCCGAAGAAGGTGGCGTCGAATCCGTCGGCGCCTCGCAGGAAGCCGCCCCGGCGGACGTAGCTGGTGCCGGAGTGGTCCGGGTCCGGGTGGTACAGGCCGTCCAGGTCCCAGCCGCGGTCCTTCGGGAAGTCCCCGATGGCGTCCTGGCCGGAGGCGACGAGGTGCCACAGGTCCTCGGGGGAGGCGATCCCGCCCGGGAAGCGGCAGGCCATGCTGACGATGGCCACCGGTTCCTGCGCCCGCTCCTCCACCTCGCGCAAGCGCTGACGCGTCTGCCCCAGATCGGCCGTCACTCGCTTGAGATACTGGCGGAGCTTTTCTTCCGTACCCGTACCCGTACCCGGCATCTGTCCTCGCTCCTCCATCAGGGCAGTTCACGGTCAATGAGCGCGAACATCTCGTCGTCCGAAGCGGATTCGAGGGCGTCGAAGTCCGTCGGGCCGGGCGCCTCGGTCGATCCGCCGTTCACCTTCGCCAGCAGTCCGCTCAGCCGTGTGGCGATCCTGTGCCGTCCCTCGTCGTCCGTGTCGAGGGAGTCCAGGGTGTGGTCCAGCCTGGCCAGCTCGCCCAGAACGGGGTCCACGCCGTCCCGGCCCGCGGTGGGTGCGTCGTCGGGTGCGAGCCGTTCCAGCAGGTAATCGGCGAGCACCGCGGCCTCGGGGTAGTCGAAGACCATCGCGGCGGGCAGCCGCAGCCCGGTGGCGGCGGCGAGCCGGTTGCGCAGTTCCACGGCGGTCAGCGAATCGAAGCCGAGTTCCTTGAAGCTGGTCTCGGCCTGTACCGCGTTCACGTCCGTGTGTCCCAGCACGGTGGCCGCGTGAGCGCGGACCAGGCCCAGCACCAGCCGGTGGCGCTCGGTCGGCGACAGCCCGGCCAGCCTGTCGGCCCAGTCGACGGGCTGTTCCGCGTCGGCGGCCGCCGCCGTACGCCGTCCGGTGCCGCCACCGCCGCTGGTGGTGGCGAGTGCGCGCAGGATGGCGGGCAGGCGCTCGGCGGGCAGGGCGGCCAGGGTGCGGGGGTTCACGTCGGCCGCCACCAGCAGGTCGCCGCCGTGCTGGACGGCGGCGTCGAGCAGGGCCAGGCCCTGCTGAGTGCCGAGGGCGCCCACGCCCGTACGGGCCATGCGGGCGAGGTCGGCCTCGGCCAGGTGGCCGGTCATGCCGCTGGCGTCGGCCCACAGCCCCCAGGCCACCGACAGTCCCGGCAGCCCTTCGGCCCGGCGGCGGGCGGCCAAGGCGTCGCAAAAGGCGTTCGCCGCCGCGTAGTTGGCCTGCCCGGGGCTGCCCAGCACCCCGGCCGCGGAGGAGAACATCACGAACATGCCGAGCCGCAGATGCGCGGTGGCCGCGTGCAGATGGGCCGCCGCCGTGGCCTTGGCGTCCCATACTCGTGCCACCCGCTCCGGGGTCTGGGAGGTGAGCACCGCGTCGTCGAGTACACCCGTGGCGTGGATGACTCCGGTCAGCGGATGCTCCGGACCGATCCCCGCCACCAGCTCCTTCACCGCGGCCGCGTCCGTGACGTCCATCGCGACCACTCGCACGTGGGCGCCCAGTTCGAGGAGACGGGTGGCCAGTTCGGCGGCGCCCGGTGCGTCCGGGCCGCGCCTGCTCGCCAGCACCAGGTGGCGGACCCGCCAGGTGCGTACGAGGTGTTCGGCGACGACGCCGCCCAGGGTGCCGGTGCCGCCCGTGATGAGTACCGTACCGTCCGGGTCCACGGTGGCGGGCACGTCGAGGACCAGCTTGCCGGTGTGGCGGGCCTGGCTGAGCTGCCGCAGCGCTTCTCGCGCCCTGCTCAGCGGCCATGTCCGTACGGGTGCGGGCCGCAGCGCCCCGGCGGTGAACAGCTCCCGTAGCGTGCGCAGCATCTCGCCGACGCGGTCCGGCCCGGCGTCGGGCACCAGGTCGAAGGCCCGGTAGCGGACACCGGGGTGGGTGGCGGCGATGTGCCGCGGGTCGCGGATGTCGGTCTTGCCCATTTCGGAGAGCCGTCCGCCGTCGGCCAGCAGGCGCAGGGAGGCGTCGACGAAGGGGCCGGCGAGGCTGTTCAGCACCACATCCACGCCACGGCCGCCGGTGGCGTCCCGTAGTTCGGTCTCGAAGTCGAGGGTGCGGGACGAGGCCCGGTGTGCGGGGTCGATGCCCATTTCCTCCAGCACCGCGTGCTTTCCGGGACTCGCCGTGGCGTACACCTCGGCGCCCAGGTGGCGGGCGATCTGGACGGCGGCCGCGCCGACGCCGCCGGTCGCGGCGTGGATGAGCACCGACTCCCCGCGCCGCAGTCCGGCCAGGTCCACCAGTCCGTACCAGGCGGTGAGGAACACCACCGGTACGGCGGCGGCCTGCTGGAAGGTCCAGCCGTCCGGGATCGCCACCACCATCCGCGCGTCCGCCACCGCCAGTGAGCCGAAAGCGCCTTCGAACAGGCCCATCACACGGTCGCCCACGGCGAGCCCGGTCACCCCGGCGCCGATGTCCGTGACGACGCCCGCGCCCTCACTGCCCCGGAACACGCCGCCACCCGGGTACATCCCCACGGCGATCAGGGCGTCGCGGAAGTTGACTCCTGCCGCGTGGATCGCGATACGGACCTCACCGGGGCCGAGCGGTTCCAGCACCTCGGGGCAGGGCACCGGGGTCACGTTCTCGATGGTCGCGGCGCCTTCCACGGCGAGTCGCCAGGCCGGTTGCGCCACGGGGGCCACCAGGCCGCCGCTTCCGGCGGCCCCGGCGCGCGTCAGCCGCGGCGCCCACACCCGGCCCGCCCGAACCGCCACCTGCGGTTCGGCCATCCCCATCGCGCGCAGCACCCCCTCCAGGACACCTGCGCCCGGCGCATCATCCGCGCGGCCACGGGGGTCGAGGTCGAGCAGGACGAACCGGTCGGGGTTCTCCGCCTGCGCGCTGCGCAGCAGCCCCCACACCGCCGCCCCGGCCGCGTCCACGGCATCCGCTCCGGGGCCGTCCCCGTCCGGCGCACCGGCCGCGACGGCGCCTCGCGTCACCACCACCAACCGGGCGTCGGCCAGCCGGGGTTCGGCCAGCCACTCCCGCAGCAGGCTCACCATGCGCTGGACGGCCGCCATGCCCTCGGCCGGGGTGGCGGCCGGGGCGGGCGGGACACCGGTCAGCGCCACCGAGGGGAGGGGCCTGCCACCGTCGGCCGCCGCGAGCAGCGACGCCAGATCCGGGTGGCGTACGGCGCCCTCGGTGTCCCAGTCCGCCGGGCCCAGCACCACCCAGTCGCCGCCGTCGGCCACGGACTCCGGTGCCCCCGGCAGCGGGATCCAGTCCAGCGTGAAGAGCCCGTCCGCGCCGCGTCGGCCCGGGGTGCGCCACTGGTCCGGACGGGCGGGGCGCAGCACGAGCGAGTCGACGGTGAGGACCGGGTCGCCCTGGGCATCGGCCACGGTCACTCGCAGCGCCCGCTCGCCGTCCGCGTTCCGCTCCTGCGGCGACAGCCGGACCCGTACCGTGGTCGCCCCGGCGGCCCACAGGGACACTCCGTTCCAGGTGAACGGCAGCCACATCCGGCCGTCGTCGTCCTGCCCTGGCGGCCGTCCGGTGAGCAGGGCGGCCGGGTGGAGTACGGCGTCCAGCAGCGCGGGGTGGATGCCGAAGCCGTCGCGGTCACCGGCGGCCTCGGGCAGCGCCACCTCGGCCAGCACATCGACGCCGTCCCGCCAGAGCGTGCGTACGCCCTGGAAGGCGGTCCCGTACGCGTATCCGTCGGCGGCGGCCCGGTCGTAGAAGCCGTCCGCGTCCACCGGTTCCGCGCCCGGTGGCGGCCATGCCCCGAAGGGCTCGGGTGCCGGGTGGCCGGGGGACGGGGCGAGGACGCCGTCGGCGTGACACCGCCATGTGTCGTCGCTGCCGGTGTCCGGGCGGGAGTGGACGCGCATCTCGCGGCGGCCGTCCTCGTCGGCCGCGCCCACCGCCACCTGGACGCGCAGCCCGCCGGATTCGGGCAGGATCAGCGGGGTTCGCAGGGTCAGTTCGTCCACCACCGCGCATCCGGCCTCGTCGGCGGCCCGTAGCGCCCATTCGACCAGCGCGGCGCCCGGCACCAGGGGTGCCCCGGCCACCACGTGTTCGGTCAGCCAGCCGTGGCCGCCGCCGGTGGCGATGCGGCCGGTGAGCAGATGGCTGCCTGCGTCGGCGAGTTCGACGGCGGCCCCCAGGAGGGGGTGGTCGGCGGAGGTCAGTCCGAGGTCGGCGGGGTCGCCGCCGCGTCCGTCCGCCCCGTCCAGCCAGTAGCGGTCGCGCTGGAAGGCGTACGTCGGCAACGGGACGGTACGGGGCGTGGGGTCGGCCGGGAACAGGGGGGCCCAGTCCGTCTCGACCCCGGCGGTGAACGCCTGGGCCATCGAGCGCACCAGCTGGGCCAGACCGCCGTGGTCGCGCCGCAGGGTGGGGACCACGATGGCATCGCTGCCCACTTCCTCGAAAGTTTCCTGCATGCCGACAGTGAGGACGGGGTGGGTGCTGACCTCGATGAACACGCGGTGGCCAGCGGCCAGGGCGGCCCGTACGGCGTCGGCGAACCGCACCTGGTCACGCAGGTTGCGCACCCAGTACGCGGTGTCGAGTCCGGCGGGGTCGGCAGGACCGGCGGTCACGGTGGAGTAGAAGACCGCGTCCGAACCGGGCTCTCGTGCGGGCTGAACGCCTTCCAGCAGCCGGGTGAGTTCGCCGGTGATCTCGTCGACCTGGGGGCTGTGGGAGGCGTAGTCCACCTCGATCGTCCGGGCCCGCTCGCCGGAGTCACGGCAGGCGGCCACGGCCGCGGCCACCTGCTCGGACGGTCCGGACACCACCGTCGAGGCGGGCCCGTTGACGGCCGCCACCACCACCGCGGCCGCGCGCTCGCCCAGGTCGGTGAGCAGCCGCTCGGCCCGTTCCCGGCCCACGCCGAGGGAGGCCATCGCCCCGCCGCCCGCGAGTCGCCGCAGGGCGCGGCTGCGCAGGGCCACGATGCGGGCGCCGTCGTCGAGGGAGAGCGCCCCGGCCACGCAGGCGGCGGCGATCTCGCCCTGGCTGTGGCCCACGACGGCGGCGGGTGTCACGCCATGACCGGCCCACACGGCGGCCAGGGACACCATCACCGCCCACAGCACCGGCTGCACCACATCGACGCGGCTCAGCTCGGCGGCGCCTTCCGTGCCGCGCCCGCGCAGTACGTCGGTGAGCGACCAGCCGACATAGGGGGCCAGGGCCCGTTCGCAGGCGGCCACCCGCTCCGCGAACACGGGTGAGGTGTCGAGGAGTTCGGCGCCCATCCCCTGCCACTGCGATCCCTGGCCGGGGAACACCAGCACCGGGCCGGCCGCGCGGGGGCCCGTCCCCGTATGAGACCGCACGACGCCCGGGTGGGTTTCGTCGGCCGCGAGTGCTTCCACGGCGGCCAGCAGTTCCGTCCGGCTTTCGCCGACGACCACGGCCCGGTGGTCGAAGAGGGTGCGGGTCCTGATGAGTGACCAGCCCACCTCGGCGGGCGTGGCCCCGGGGGTGGTGCCGAGGTGGGCGGCCAGGGCCCGGGCCTGCTCGCGCAGCGCCGTGACGCCACGTGCGGACAGCACCCAGGGCACCACGCCCTGGTGGGCGGCGGGCTCCGCCGTGTCGGTCGGCTCCGGTACCTGTTCGAGGATCACATGGGCGTTGGTGCCGCTGATGCCGAAGGAGGACACGGCGGCCCGGCGGGGCCGGTCCTCGTGTGGCCATTCCACCGCCTCGGTCAGCAGCCGTACGCCGTCCTGCCACTCCACATGCGGGCTCGGTGCGTCGATGTGCAGGGAGGCGGGCAGCAGTCCGTGCCGCATCGCCATCACCATTTTGATGACGCCCGCGGCCCCGGCGGCTGCCTGGGTGTGGCCGATGTTCGACTTGATGGAGCCGAGCCACAGGGGCCGTCCGCCGGCCCGCTCCTGTCCGTAGGTGGCGAGCAGTGCCTGTGCCTCGATCGGGTCGCCCAGCGTCGTACCGGTGCCGTGGGCCTCCACCGCGTCGATGTCCGCCGGCGTGAGGCGGGCGGTGGCGAGCGCCTGCCGGATCACCCGCTGCTGCGCGGGGCCGTTGGGGGCGGTCAGGCCGTTGGAGGCGCCGTCCTGGTTGACGGCCGAGCCCCGGAGCAGGGCGAGCACCTGGTGGCCGTTGCGCCGGGCGTCCGACAGCCGTTCCAGGACGAGGAGTCCGATGCCCTCGCCCCAGCCCGTTCCGTCGGCCGCCTCCGCGAACGGCTTGCAGCGGCCGTCCGTGGCCAGTCCGCGCTGCCGCGAGAACTCGACGAAGGTGTTCGGCGTGGCCATCACGGTCACGCCGCCCGCCAGGGCCAGCGCGCATTCGCCCTGGCGCAGCGCCTGGGCCGCGAGGTGCATGGCCACCAGCGACGACGAACACGCCGTGTCCACCGTCACCGCGGGCCCCTCCAGGCCGAAGGTGAACGCGACCCGGCCGGAGGCGATGCTCGGGGTGCTGCCGGTCATCAGGCGGCCCTCGACACCCTCCGGGGTGCGGCCCAGGAAGCGGCTGCCGTAGTCGTCGTACATGACGCCGGTGATCACGGCGGTCCGGCTGCCGCGCAGGGTCACCGGGTCGATGCCCGCGTCCTCGAAGGCCTGCCAGGCGGTCTCCAGCAGCAGCCGCTGCTGCGGGTCGGTGGCCAGCGCCTCGCGCGGGCTGATGCCGAAGAACTCGGCGTCGAAGCGTGCGGCGTCGTACAGGAAACCGCCCTCGCGGGCGTAGCTGGTGCCGGGGTGGTCCGGATCCGGGTCGAAGAGCCCGGCCAGGTCCCAGCCCCGGTCCGCGGGGAACGCGCCGATCGCGTCGACGCCCTCGGACACCAGCCGCCACAGCTCGTCCGGCGAGTCGGCACCGCCCGGGTAGCGGCAGGCCATGCCGACGATGGCGATGGGGTCACCGTCGGTGGCCACCGTCGAGGCCACGGGGGCGAGTGGTGTTCCGTCGCGGGCCCCGATCAGCTTTTCGCGCAGGAAGCCCACCAGGGCGTCGGGGGTCGGATAGTCGAAGATGACGGTGGCCGGGATCCGGGTCCCGGTGGCCGCGTTGAGCCGGTTGCGCAGGTCGAGGGCGGTCAGGGAGTCGAAGCCGAGTTCCTGGAAGGCCCGGCCCAGCTCGATGGTCTCCGGTGCCGGATGGGCGAGCACGGTGGCGACCTGGTCGCGGACCAGCTCGCCGAGGAGACGGTCCCGTTCGGCGGCGGGCAGGCCGGCCAGCCGCTCGGCCCAGGCCACCGGCCCGGCGTCCTGGGCGGGTGGCCGGGCGGGGCTGGGCACCAGGGCCCGCAGTACGGGTGGCAGCGGCCCGGTGGCGGCCCGGGCGCGCAACGCGGCCGGATCGAACCGGGCCGGTACGAGGACGGGGTACGGGGTGGTCAGCGCGGTGTCCAGCAGCACCGGCACCTGGTCGTCCGCGATGGGGGCGACACCGGAGCGCGCCATCCTGGCCAGGTCGGTGTCGTCGAGGTCATGGGTCATGCCACCGGCCGGGGCCAGCAGCCCCCAGGCCAGCGTGTGGGTTGCCAGGCCCTCGGCGCGTCGGTGTTCGGCGAGGGCGTTGAGGAACATGTTGGCGGCCGCGTAGTTGGCCTGGCCTCCGTTGCCCATGACGGAGGCGGCGGAGGAGAACATCACGAACGCCGCCGGAGCCATCTCACGGGTCAGCCGGTGCAGATGCCATGCCGCGTCGAGCTTCGGGGCGAGTACGGCGTCGAACCGATCGGGGGTCAGCGAGGTGACCACCCCGTCGTCCAGCACGCCGGCGGCGTGGACGACGGCCGTCAGCGGATGGGCGGCGGGGATCGTGGCCAGCAGACCGGCCACCGCGTCCGGATCGGCGACGTCACAGGCCGCCACCCGCGCCTCCGCCCCCAGGCCGGCCAGTTCGGCGGTGAACGCGTCGATGTCGTGTGCGGCCGGGCCGCGCCGGGAGACCAGCAGCAGACGCCGGGCGCCGTGCGCGGTGGCCAGATGCCGGGCGACCAGTCGGCCGAGGGCCCCGGTGCCGCCGGTGATGAGGATGGTTCCGTCCGGGTCGAGGGCGGGAGGCGGCGCCCCGTCGGGGCGGACCCGCGCCAGACGGGGCACGCGTACGGTCCCGGCCCGTACCGCCAGCTCGGTTTCACCGGCCGCCACGGCGGCCGGGAAGGCGGTGCGCAGGGCGTGGCGGGAGGCCGGGTCGTCGTCCAGGTCCAGCAGCAGGATGCGCTCGGGATGTTCGGCCTGTGCGGCGCGGACCAGGCCCCACAGGGGTGCGGTGGTCAGGTCGGCGGGTGGGTCCTCTGCGGTGGCGGCGATCGCGCCGTGGGTGGTGATCACCAGCCGGGCCGTGCCGAACCGCTCGTCGGTCAGCCATGCGCGCAGCGTGTCCAGCACCTGGTGGGCGGCCGCGCGCACCCGCGCGGGGGCCTGGTCGGGATCGGGCGACGCGATGTCGCGGCCGGGGCACCTCAGGATGACGAGGCTCGGAACGGGCAGCCCTGCGCCGATGGCGGTCTGCAGCGCGGCCAGGTCCGGGTGGGTGGGGACGGGTTCGCGGCCGCCATCCACGTCCAGGGGGTCGGGGCCGATGACGGCCCAGCCCCCGGCCGGTGCCGGTTGGCCTGCGGGCAGCGGTTCGGGCTGGTGCTGGGGCTGCCAGTCGAGCCGGTACAAGGAGTCGGTACGCGGGGCGCGCCACCGGTCGGCGGGGATCTCGCGCAGCCCGAGGGTTTCGATGGTGGCGGCCACGGCGCCGTGGTCGTCGGTCAGGGTGAGCGCGACGGTGTCGGGGCCGGTCGGGGTGATGCGGACCCGTAGCCGGCTGGCGCCGGTGGCGAACAGCCGGACCCCGCTGAAGGAGAACGGCAGCCTGACGGTGCTCGGTGTGCGCCCACGACGCGCGCGGTCGGCGTTGAACAGTTCCTCCACCGGGTGCAGTGCGCTGTCGAGGAGGGCGGGATGCAGGCCGAAGCCCTCGGCCTCGCCGCGCTGCTCGCTGGTCAGGCGCACCTCGGCCAGCAGGTCCTCACCGTGCCGCCACGCGGCGTGCAGTCCGCGGAAGGCGGGGCCGTACGCGTACCCCTGCTCGGTGAGGCGCCGGTACAGGTCCGCCACGTCGACCGGGACGGCGTCGGCCGGTGGCCACGACGCCGGGGATGCCTCCGGGGCGGGCGCTGCCGGGGCCGCGGGGGCGAGGAGCCCTATGGCGTGGCGGCGCCAGGTGTCCGTGGTTCCCGGGGCCTCGTCGTCCTCATCCGCGGGGCGGGAGGAGAGGGTGAGCGTCCGTCGGCCCGCGTCGTCGGGGGCGGCGATGGCCAGCTGGACGCATACCGCGCCGGATGCGGGCAGGAGCAGCGGAGTCTCGAGGGTGAGGTCGTCGACCAGGCCGCACCCGGTCCGCGCACCGGCGAGCAGGGCCAGCTCCAGGAGGGCCGTCCCGGGCAGTGGCACGCTGCCCGCGATGGTGTGATCCGCCAGCCAGGGGTGGGTGTTCAGCGACAGCCGCCCGGTGAGGAGCAGTTCGCCGTCGGGTGTTTCCACGACGGCCTGGAGGAGGGGGTGGCCGGTGGCACCGAGTCCGGCGGCGCGTACGTCTGCGGTGCCGTTCGGGGCCGGCCGCCAGTAGCGTTCGCGCTGGAAGCGGTAGGTGGGCAGGTCGACGTGGCCCGCGCCGTCCGGGAGCGCGGCGGAGAAGTCGGCGGTGCCGCCGTCGATGTGGATGCGGGCCAGGGCGGAGAGCAGGGTGCGGGGCTCGTCGCGGCCGTGGCGCAGGGCGGCGGCGAACACCGGCGCCGTCCCGTCGGCCGTCCCCTCGGTGGCGAGGGCGTCCTCGGCCATGGTGGTGAGGACGGCGTCCGGGCCGAGTTCGAGGTAGCGCACCACGCCCTCGGCGCGCAGGGTCCGCAGCCCGTCGTGGAACCGTACGGGCTCGCGGACGTGGCGTACCCAGTACTCCGGGTCGCGCAGCTGGTCGGCGTCGGCCGGCTCACCCGTGAGGTTGGAGATCACCGGGATGTGCGGCGCGTGGTAGGTGAGGGTGCGGGCGACTTCGCGGAAGTCGTCCAGCATGGGCTGGAGGAGCGGCGAGTGGAAGGCATGGCTGACGCGCAGCCGCTTGGTGCGGTGGCCGCGCTCCCTGAGGGTGCGCACCACCTCCTCTACGGCGTCCGCGGCGCCGGACACCACGAGGGCGGTGGGGCCGTTGACGGCGGCCAGGGAGAGACGGTCCGCATGCCCGCTGAGCAGGGGGACGACCTGTTCCTCGGTGGCTTCGACGGCGGCCATGGCGCCACCGGCCGGGAGCGCCTGCATGAGGCGCCCCCGGGCGGCGACGAGCGTGCAGGCGTCCGGGAGTGACAGAACGCCCGCCACATGTGCGGCGACGATTTCGCCGACGGAGTGGCCGGTCAGATATCCGGGGGCGAGCCCGAAGGACTCCACCAGCCGGAAGAGGGCGGTCTCCAGGGCGAAGAGGGCCGCCTGGGTCAGTCCGGTGCGGTGCAGGGAGCGGGCCTCGGCGGTGTGCTCGGCGGGGTCCTCGGCGGCGAAGAGGATGTCGCGCAGCGAGCACCCCAGGAGTGGGTCCAGATGGGCGCAGGTCTCATCCAGGGCCCTGGCGAACACCGCGAAGGTCCGGTACAACTGCGCGCCCATGCCGGGCCGTTGGCTGCCCTGACCGGTGAACATGAACGCCGTGGCACCGGAGCGGGCCGCCCCGGCCCGGGTCAGCCCGGGGTGGTCCCGGCCATCGGCCAGCGCGCGTACGGCCGTCAGCAGCTGGTCGCGGTCATCGCCGAGGACCACCGCCCGGTGTTCGAAGGCGGTACGGGTCCTGGCGAGCGACCAGCCCACGTCGGCCAGGGGCAGCCCCGGATGGGCGTCGGCATGGGCGGCCAGTGCCGCGGCCTGGTCGCGCAGCGCCTGGCCGGTACGGGCGGACAGCACCCAGGGCAGCGCGCGGCCGCCGGGCGGTGTGCTCTCGGTGGGCGTACGCCTTGGAGCGTCGGCCGGTGCGGATTCGAGGAGGAGGTGGGCGTTGGTTCCGGAGATGCCGAACGAGGACACCGCGGCCCGGCGCGGGCGTTCCCCCGATGGCCAGGGGACGGGTTCGGTGAGTAGGCGTACGGCGCCCGCGTCCCAGTTCACATGAGGGGTGGGTCGTTTGACGTTCAAGGTGGCGGGCAGCGTTTCGTGCCGCATCGCCATGATCATCTTGATGACGCCCGCCACGCCCGCCGCGCCCTGGGTGTGGCCGATGTTCGACTTGACGGACCCCAGCCACAGGGGCTTTCCGTCGGGCCGGTCCTGGCCGTACGTGGTCAGCAGCGCATGCGCCTCGATGGGGTCGCCCAGCCGGGTGCCGGTGCCATGGGCCTCGACCACGTCCACCTCGGCCGTCGACAGTCGGGCGTTCGCCAACGCCTGGGTGATGACGCGCTGTTGGGAGGGTCCGTTGGGCGCGGTCAGGCCGTTCGAGGCGCCGTCCTGGTTGATGGCCGAGCCCCTGATGACCGCCAGTACCCGATGGCCGTGGCGGCGGGCGTCGGACAGCCGCTCCAGCAGCACCAGGCCGACGCCCTCGGCGAAGGCGGTGCCGTCCGCGTCCGCGGAGAACGCCTTGCACCGGCCGTCGGGCGCGAGGCCCCGCTGCCGGGAGAACTCGGTGAACACGTTCGGGATGGCCATCACCGTCACGCCACCGGCCAGGGCCAGCCCGCATTCGCCCTGCCGCAGCGCCTGACAGGCCAGATGCATCGCCACCAGCGACGACGAACACGCCGTGTCCACCGTCACCGCGGGCCCTTCGAGCCCGAGCGTGTACGCCACCCGGCCCGACAGCACACTGGGGGCGTTGCCCGTCACCAGATAGCCCTCGGCGCTCCTGTCGATGTGCGGCGTGCCGAAGCCGGGGAGGGCGGTCCCGGCGTAGACGCCCGTCGAGCTGCCCTTGAGCGTGACAGGGTCGATCCCGGCGCGCTCCAGCAGTTCCCAGGCCACCTCCAGCAGCAGCCGCTGCTGGGGGTCGACGGCCACGGCCTCGCGCGGGCTGATGCCGAAGAACTCGGGGTCGAACCGGTCGGCGTCGTACAGGAAGCCGCCCTCACGGGCGTGGCTGGTGCCGGGGTGGTCGGGGTCCGGGTGGAACAGGTTCTCCAGGTCCCAGCCGCGGTCCGTGGGGAACTCCCCCATCGCGTGGTCGCCGGAGGCGACGAGCCGCCACAGGTCCTCGGGCGTCCGTACACCGCCCGGATACCGGCAGGCCATGCTCACCACGGCCACCGGCTCCTGGGAGCGGTCCTCCATGGCGCGGAGCCGGCGGCGTGTCTCGTGGAGATCGCCCGCCACTCGCCTCAGATAGTCGACCAGCTTCTCTTCATCAGCATGCGGCACAGAGGGTCACCCGGCCTTCCACGAAAGGGCGCGCCACGTCGGTCATGACAGGCCAAGCTCGTTGTCGATGAAATCCAGCACCTGATCGGCGGTCGCGACCTGCAGCCGCTCCACGGCGCCGCCGTCGTCCTCGTCCGAGGGACACATCGTTTTCCAGCGCGAAAGCAATGTCTCCAGCCTGGTCGTGACGGCCCCGCAATCCAGCTCGTCGACGGCCACGGCGGTCAGGCTGTTCTCCAGCCTGACCAGCTCGTTGAAGACCGGGTGCGGGATGTCCCGCCCCCGTCCCCCGGCGTCGTCCGGCGCGAGTTGATGGCGCAGGTGTTCGGCGAGCGCGGCCGCTTCGGGATGGTCGAAGACGAGCGCCGCGGGCAGCCGCAGCCCGGTGGCAGCGCTCAGCCGGTTGCGCAGTTCGACCCCGGTCAGCGAATCGAAGCCCAGGTCCTTGAACGAGGCGTCGGGGTGAACCGTGGCGGGGTCGGCGTGGCCCAGCACAGTGGCGGCGTGGCCGCGTACGAGGTTGAGCAGCAGCCGGTGCTGCTCGGTCGACGGCAGTCCGCGGAGCCGGCCGGCCCAGTCGGCCGGCTGGCCACCGGCCGCCGCGGTCGGCCTGCCACGGCCGCTGCCGCCGGTGGTCGCGAGCGCCCGGAGCGGGGTGGGCAGGGTGGCGGTGTCCTGGGCGGCCAGGGCCCGGGGGTCCAGCTTGAGCGCCAGCAGATGGGGACGGCCCTGGCGGTACGCAGCGTCCAGCAGGGCCAGCCCCTCCTCGGTGGTGTGGGCCGTGATCCCCAGGCGCCCGATCCTGGCGAGGTTGGCGGTGTCCAGCCGGGCGGTGAGGCCGCTGGTGGCCGCCCACAACCCCCAGGCCACCGACAACCCCGGCAGCCCGGCGGCCTGGCGGTGGTCGGCGAGGGCATCGCAGAAGGCGTTGGCCGCCGCGTAGTTGGCCTGGCTGGGAGTTCCCAGATCGGAGGCGAAGGAGGAGAACATGACGAAGGTGGCGAGTCGCAGATGTGCCGTCGCCGCGTGCAGATTGGCCGCGGCCGTGGCCTTGGCCGCCCATGCCCGGGTCAGCCGCTCCGGGGACTGCGCGGGAAGCATCGCGTCGTCCAGCACGCCCGCGGCGTGGATGACACCGGTCAGCGGATGCGCCGGATCGATGCCCGCGACGAGAGCGCTGACGGTGATGGGGTCGGCCACGTCGGCCGCTTCGATCCGTACGTCCGCACCCAACTCGTTGAGGCGGGTGGCTAGTTCCTTGGCGGTGGGGGCATCGGGACCGCTGCGGCTGACCAGCAGCAGATACCGGACCCCCCAGACACGGACCAGATGCTCGGCCACCTGCCCGCCCAGAGTCCCGGTACCGCCCGTGATCAGCACCGTGCCCTCGGGATCCACCCGGGCCGGGACATCGAGCACCAGCTTGCCGGTGTGCTTGGCCTGGCTCAGGTGCCGTAGCGCCTCCCGCGCCCGCCACAACGGCCACACCCGCACCGGAGGCGGCACCAAAACACCCGAACCGAACAGCCCGCTCAGCTCGCCCAGCATCCGGCCGATACGCTCCGGCCCCGCAGCTGTGATCAGGTCGTATGCCACGTACCGTACCCCGGGATACTCGGCCGCGATCTGCTCCGGATCACGAACGTCGGTCTTCCCCATCTCCAGCAACCGACCAGCACCAGCCAGCAACCGCAGGGAAGCATCCACGAACGGCCCAGTCAGACTGTTCAATACGACATCCACACCACGGCCACCAGTGGCCTCCCACACCACGTGCTCAAAATCCAGATCACGAGACGAAGCCCGGTGCGCACGGTCGATGCCCATCTCCTCCAGCACCGCGTGCTTGCCGGGACTCGCCGTGGCGTAGACCTCCGCGCCCAGGTGGCGGGCGATCTGCACCGCCGCCATCCCCACACCACCCGTCGCGGCATGGATCAGCACCGACTCCCCCGACCGGAGTCCGCCCAGCTCGACCAGCCCGTACCAGGCGGTGAGGAACACCACGGGTACCGCGGCGGCCTGCTGGAAGCTCCAGCCGGAAGGGATGGGGACGACCGTACGTGCGTCCGCCACCGCCAGCGGGCCGAACGCGCCCTCGAACAGGCCCATCACCCGGTCGCCCACGGCCAGGCCCGTCACCTCGGGCCCGGTCTCCAGGACCACACCGGCACCCTCGCTGCCCGCGAACACGGCGTCACCCGGATACATGCCCAGCACGATCAACGCGTCGCGGAAGTTCACGCCCGCCGCATGGACCGCGATACGAACCTGCCCGGCGCGCAGCGGTTCCAGCACCTCCGGACACGCCACGGGCTGCACACTCTCCACGGTCGCGGCGCCGACGACCCCGAGCCGCCACGTGGATTGCCCCGCGGTAGGCACCAGTCCGCCCCCGACGGCCCGCACCAGCCGGGGCACCAGCACCTGCCCCGCGCGCAGGGCCAGCTGCGACTCGTCCGTCTCCACGGCTCGCAGTACGGCGTTCAGCACACTGCCGTGGTCGAGGTCCGGTGCCTCCGATTCCACGTCGAACAGCACGAGCCGGCCCGGATTCTCCGCCTGCGCGCTGCGTACCAGGCCCCAGAGCGCGGCACCGGGCACATCCACACTTCCGGTGTCGTCGGCTGGTACGGCCCCACGCGTCACCACCACCAACCGTGACTCGGCGAGCCGGGGTTCGGCCAGCCAGTCCTGCAACAGCCTCAGGACCCGCTCCGCCGACGCCAGCCCATCGGCCGCCATGGCATGGACGTCGGCCGACGCGACGGCAGCGGGCTGATACGCCAGGACAACCGCAGGAGCCGGTGTTCCACCGTCGAGCGCGGCGATCAACGAGTGCAGATCCGGGGTGGCTTCGCTGCCCAGAGCCGCCCAGCTCATGCCATCGGTGCTGCTGTTGTCGTGTGCGAGAGGCAAGGGAGTCCAGTCGATGGCGAACAGACCGTCCGCGCCCGGGGCCTGCGCGCTCCGCAGCTGGTCTTCGCTCGCCGGGCGCAGCACCACCGCGTCGGCGCTCAGCACGGGGGCGCCCACCGCATCGGCCACCGTCACCCGCACGGTCCGCTCGCTGGCGCCGCCTCCCTCCCGGGGGGACAGCCGGACCCGTACGCTGGTCGCCCCTTGGGCCCGGAGCGACACCCCGTTCCAGGTGAACGGCAGCCACACCCGCCCGTGAGCCGACTCGGTGTCCGTCAGGTCCTGGCCGGTCAGCAGGACGGGATGCAGCGCCGCATCGAGCAGCGCCGGGTGGATACCGAACCCGGTGTGCTCGCCCGCGGCCTCCGGCAACACCACCTCGGCCAGCAGATCCGTCCCGTCGCGCCACACCGCGCGCAGCCCCTGGAAGGACGGACCGTACGCATACCCCGAGGCCCGGACCTGTGCGTAGAAATCCTCCAGCGCCACGGGGTCCGCCCCTGCCGGAGGCCATACGCCGCCCAGCCCTTCCGCCGCGCTCTCCCCCTCGCCCTCCGGGGCCGGGCTCAGCACGCCCTCCGCGTGGCACACCCACCCGGCGGACGACTCGCCCTCTCCCTCGGGACGGGAGTAGAGGTGCACCTCGCGCCGCTCGTCGGCGCCGGGCGGCCCGACCACGATCTGCAGGCGAAGCCCGCCCGTTTCCGGCAGTACCAGCGGGACCTGGAGCGCCAGCTCCTCCACACCACCGGCGCCGACCTCGTCGGCGGCCCGCAGCGCCCACTCCACCAGCGCCGCCCCCGGCACCAGCACCGCGCCCGCCACCACGTGCTCGCCGAGCCACGCGTGGGTACGCGCCGAAATCCGCCCCGTCAGCAGCCGACCGTCGCCGTTCGCCAGCTCCACGGCGGCGCTCAGCAACGGGTGCCCGACGGGGACGAGCCCGAGGTCGGTGGGGTCGGCGCCCCGACCGGTAAGGCCGTCGAGCCAGTACCGCTCGTGCTGGAAGGCGTAGGTCGGCAGATCCACGGTCCGTGGCGTGGGGTCGGCCGGGAACAGGGTCGTCCAGTCCACGGGGACGCCCGCGACGAACGCCTGCGCGAGGGACCGTACGAGCTGCGCCCGGCCACCGTGGTCGCGGCGCAGCGTCGGCACGGTCACCGCGTCGACGCCCACCCGCTCGAACGTCTCCTGCATGCCGACGGTGAGCACCGGGTGGGTGCTGGCCTCGATGAACACCCGGTGCCCATCGGCCAGCAGCGCCTCGATCGCGTCGGCGAAGCGTACGCGCTCCCGCAGATTCGTCACCCAATACGTGGTGTCCAGTCCGGTGGTGTCGATGCGGTGGCCACGCACTGTGGAGTAGAAGGCGATATCCGTACCGGAGATGTCGATTGGGCGGATGCCGGTCAGCAGATGCGCCAGTTCATCGCGGATCTCGTCGACCTGGGGCCCGTGCGAGGCGTAGTCCACATCGATCAGGCGTGCCCGGTCGCCATTCTCCCGGCACACGGACACCACTGCGGCCACCTTCTCGGGCGGACCCGAAACCACCGTGGAAGACGGCCCGTTGACGGCCGCCACACCCACCCCGGCGGCCCGATCGCCCAAGCCCGACAGCAGCCGGCCGGCCTCCTCCTGCCCCACACCGAGCGACGCCATCGCCCCACCACCAACAAGCCGGCGCAGGGCCCGGCTACGCAGCGCCACCACCCTCGCGCCATCCTCCAACGACAGCGCCCCCGCCACCACAGCCGCCGCGATCTCACCCTGACTATGGCCCACCACCGCCGCAGGCCTCACACCGTGCCCGGCCCATACCGCAGCCAAAGACACCATCACCGCCCACAACACCGGCTGCACCACATCAACCCGGCCTAAACCGCCCCCGAGACCACGCAATACGCCACTCAGCGACCAATCCACATACGGCGACAACGCCCGCTCACACTCCGCCAGCCGCGCCGCAAACACCGGCGACACATCGAGCAAGGAAGCACCCATCCCCACCCACTGCGAACCCTGCCCCGGAAACACCAACACCGGACCCGCACCACCCGCCAGGGCCGGCACACCCGAGTGCACCACATCCGGGTGGGGCTCCCCGGCCGCCAGCCCCTCGACCGCTGCCAGCAACTCCGCACGGTCCTCACCCACCACCACCGCACGATGCTCGAACACCGACCGCGACCTGACCAACGACCAACCGACCTCGGCAGGCGTCACCTCCCCATCGGCCACCCGCCCCGCCAACGCCGCCGCCTGACCCCGCAACGCCTCCACACTCCGCGCCGACACCACCCACGGCACCACACCCACAACCGGCCGGGCCCCCACAGGCTCAGGCACCTCCGGAGCCTGCTCCAGGATCACGTGGGCGTTGGTGCCGGAGATGCCGAAGGAGGACACCGCCGCCCGGCGTGGTCGGTCCAGTTCGGGCCAGGCGGTCGGCTCGGTCAGCAGCCGCACGCCGCTGCCTTCCCACTCCACATGCGGGGTCGGCTCGTCCAGGTGCAGGTTCGCCGGCAGGACCGTATGCCGCAGGGCGGTCACCATCTTGATGACGCCCGCCACCCCGGCGGCGGCGTGGGTGTGCCCGATGTGGGACTTCAGGGAGCCCAGCAGCAGCGGTCGATCGGCGGGGCGGTCCTGGCCGTACGTGGCGATCAGCGCTTCGGCCTCGATCGGGTCGCCCAGCTTCGTACCGGTGCCGTGGGCCTCCACCGCGTCCACATCGCCCGGCGACAGCTGGGCGCTGGCCAGCGCCTGGCCGATGACGCGTTCCTGGGCGACGTCGTTGGGCGCGGTCAGACCGTTCGAGGCGCCGTCCTGGTTGATTGCCGAACCCCGAAGCACCGCCAGCACCCGGTGGCCGTTGCGTCGCGCGTCCGACAGCCGCTCCAGCACCACCAGGCCGACGCCCTCGGAGAAGCCGGTACCGTCCGCGGCGGCCGCGAAGGACTTGCAGCGGCCGTCGGGGGCCAGCGCCCGCTGCCGGGAGAACTCGGTGAACATGATGGGCGTGGCGAGCGAGGTGACGCCGCCGCCCAGCGCCAGGGTGCATTCGCCCTGGCGCAGGGCCTGGCAGGCGAGGTGGATGGCCACGAGTGAGGCGGAACACGCGGTGTCCACGGTCACCGCCGGTCCCTCCAGGCCGAACGTGTAGGCCACCCGGCCCGAGATGACGCTGGTGAGGGTGCCCGTGGTGGCGTACCCCTCGAAGCCCTCGGGAATGCGCGGTGCCCGGGCCAGATAGTCCTGGCTGGACACGCCCGTGTAGACGCCGGTGCGGGTGCCTTTCAGAGTGGCGGGGTCGATTCCGGTCCGTTCCAGGGCTTCCCAGGCGATTTCCAGCACCAGCCGCTGCTGCGGGTCCATCGCCAGTGCCTCACGCGGGCTGATGCCGAAGAACGCGGCGTCGAATTGGTCGGCCTCGACGAATCCGCCCTGGCGGACGCAACTGGTGCCGTAATGCTCGGGGTCGGGGTGGTAGAGGTTTTCCAGATCCCAGCCGCGGTCCGTGGGGAAATCCCCGATCGCGTCGACGCCGGAGCTGAGCAGATCCCACAATTCCTCAGGGGAGGTGACGCCGCCCGGGAAGCGGCAGGCCATTCCCACCACGGCCACCGGCTCCTGGGCGCGCTCCTCCGCCGCACGCAAACGCTGCCGCGTATCGTGCAGGTCAGCGGAGACCCGCTTGAGGTACTCGACCAGCTTCTCTTCGTTCGCCACTAGGGTTCACCCGGCCTTCAGCGATCGTCGCGCCCGGTACATTCAGGACACACCAAGCTCGTTGTCAATAAAGTCAAGAACCTGATCCGCGGACGCGGACTCCAGCCTTTCCGCGACATTCATCGCTTCCGTCGACTTCTGGGTCGGGACCTTGCCTTCGGGGGAAAGCCGCTGCGCCAAGTAGCGGGCGATGCCTTCCGGGGTCGGATGTCTGAAGATGAGGGCAGCGGGCAGGCGCAGCCCCGTGGCCGCCGCGAGGCGGTCCCGCAACTCGACGGCGGTCAGGGATTCGAAGCCCAGTTCCTTGAAGCTGGCCCCGGCGTGTACCGCGTCGGGGTCGGTGTGCCCCAGCACGGTGGCGGCGTGCTGGCGGACCAGGTGGAGCACCGCCCGTTGCCGTTCGGCCGCCGACAGTCCCCGCAACCGTGCGGCCCAGTCGGCCGAGCGCGCGCCTGCCGCGGTGGACGCGGAGCGCCGCCGCCCGCCCCGTACCCCGTGGTCTCGTGCGCCGTTGCCGGACTCCGGCGCGGTGCGTTCGGCCGCGCCGTGGCCGTGGCCACGGCCGTCCGAGGGACGTAGCTGCTCGGGGGTGGCCGGGCGCATCACGAGCGTGTCGATGGTGAGCACGGGTGCCCCCGCGGCGTCGGACACGGCCACCCGCATCGCGCGCTCGCCGTCCGCACCCTGCCGGTGCGGGGAGAGCCGGACGCGTACGGTGGTCGCGTCGGCGGCCCAGAGCGTCACGCCGCCCATCGTGAACGGCAGCCACAGCCGCTCGTCGGCCGGTGCCCGGCCCTCTTCGGGTACCAGGGCCGGTTGCAGCACCGCGTCCAGCAGGGCCGGGTGGATGCCGTACCCGCCCGGCTCCCCGGCGGCCGCCGGCAGTTCCGCCTCGGCCAGTACGTCCGCGCCGTCGCGCCACATCGCGCACACGGCGTGGAAGGCCGGGCCGTACGCGTAGCCCGAGGCGGCGAGCCGTTCGTACAGCCCGTCCGTCGCGATCGGCCGCGCACCGGCCGGGGGCCATGCCCCGGGCTCGGCCGCTTGGTCCTCCGGTGCGGAGGGGCGCAGGACGCCCGTGGCGTGGCACGTCCACTCCACGGGCGTACTGTCGCCGTCGGGTCGGGCGTACACGCGCACCTCACGCCGCCCGTCGTCGGCGGGGGCGCTCACCGCCACCTGTACGCGGAGGCCGTCTGTCGCGGGCAGCGCCAACGGCGCCCGGAATGTCAGCTCTTCGATCTCACCACAACCGGCCTCATCACCCGCCCGGAGCGCCCATTCCACCAGCGCGGCGCCCGGCACCAGCGCCACGCCGCCCACCACATGCCCGCTCAGCCAGGGGTGTGTGTGCGGCGAGATGCGCCCGGTCAGCATCGGGCCGCTGCCGTCGGCGAATTCCACGGCGGCGCCCAGCAGGGGGTGTTCGGCGGAGGTGAGACCGAGGTCGGCGGGATCGCCGCCGCGTGAGGTGGCGGTGTCCAGCCAGTAGTGCTCGCGCTGGAACGCGTAGGTGGGCAGTCCGACCGTACGGGGCGGCGGGTCGGCCGGGAACAGGGCGGTCCAGTCGATGTCGACCCCGGCGGTGAACGCCTGCCCCAGTGAGCGCATCAGCTGGGCCCGGCCGCCGTGGTCACGCCGGAGTGTGGGTACGGCGACGGCGGCGGTGTCCGCCTCCTCGAAACACTCCCGCATCCCCATGGTCAGCACCGGATGGGTGCTGGCCTCGATGAACACGCGGTGGCCGTCGGCCAGGAGCGCATCGACCGCGTCGGCGAACCGCACCTGTTCCCGCAGGTTGCGCACCCAGTAGCGGGTGTCGAGGCCGGCGGGCTGGATCCGGCCGCCGGTCACCGTCGAGTAGAACGCCACACCGGTGTCGGTGGACGTGGCCGGACGGATGCCGTCCAGCAGGTGGGTCAGCTCCTGCGTGATCTCGTCGACCTGGGGGCTGTGGGACGCGTAGTCCACCTCGACCAACCGTGCACGCTCCTCCCTCTCCTGGCACGCGGCCACCACGGCGGCCACCTGTCCGGGCGGTCCGGACACCACCGTGGACCCGGGCCCGTTGACGACCGCCACCACCACCGCGGCGGCCCGGTCGCCCAGCTCGGTCAGCAACTGGGTCGCCTGCTCACGGCCCAGTCCCAGCGAGGCCATGGCGCCGCCACCGGCCAGGCGGCACAGCGCCCGGCTGCGCAGCGCCACCACCTTCGCACCGTCCTCCAACGACAGCGCCCCCGCCACCACGGCCGCCGCGATCTCGCCCTGGCTGTGGCCCACGACGGCGGCCGGGCGCACTGCGTACTCCGCCCACACCGCGGCCAGCGAGACCATCACGGCCCACAGCACGGGCTGTACGACATCGACCCGACGCAGATCCCCCGCGCCGTCGGTGCCGCGCAGCACCTCCGTCAGCGACCAGTCCACATAGGGCGTCAGCGCCCGTTCGCACGCGGCCACCCGGGCCGCGAACGCCGGGGACGTATCGAGGAGTTCGGCGCCCATGCCCTGCCATTGCGAGCCCTGCCCCGGGAACACCAGCACGGGGCCCGGACCGCTCGCCGTCACGGCTCCGGGAGGTACGACTCCGAAAGGTACCGCGCCGGGGCCCACGAGGCCCGGGTGGCTGTCACCGGCCGCCAGTGCCCGGGCTGCCGCCGTCAGCGCGTCGCGGTCCTCGCCGACCAGCACCGCCCGGTGTGCGAACACC
The DNA here is from genome assembly GCF_040631655.1 of Streptomyces sp. NPDC019937. NCBI lineage: Bacteria > Bacillati > Actinomycetota > Actinomycetes > Kitasatosporales > Streptomycetaceae > Streptomyces > Streptomyces sp. NPDC019937. Next base: position 24,219 of record NZ_JBEYAL010000053.1, on the reverse strand, counting down.
GACCGCGTGGTGACCAGCGACCAGCCCAGCTCCGTGGCGGACGCGTCGGGATCGGTGGCCGGCGCGGTGACCAGCGCACGGGCCTGTCCGCGCAGCGCCTCCGCGCTCCGTGCCGACAGCACCCAGGGCGTGGGCCCGTCCGGAGACGAAACGGCGGTCGCGGTGTCCGGGGCGGGGGGCTGTTCCAGAATCAGATGGGCGTTGGTTCCGCTGATGCCGAAGGAGGAGACGCCCGCGCGGCGGGGACGTCCGCCGTGCGGCCACGCGGCCGGTTCGGTGAGCAGACGCACGGCGCCGCTGTCCCAGTCGACGTGCGGGCTCGGCTCGTCGATGTGCAGGGTGGCGGGCAGGTGCCCGTGCCGCATGGCCATCACCATCTTGATGACGCCGGCCACCCCCGCCGCGGCCTGGGTGTGGCCGATGTTCGACTTCATGGATCCGAGCCACAGGGGGCGGTCCGTGGGTCGCCGCTGTCCGTACGTGGCGAGCAGGGCCTGCGCCTCGATCGGATCGCCCAGCGTGGTGCCCGTACCGTGTGCTTCCACGGCGTCCACCTCGGACGGGGCGAGCCGGGCGGCGGCCAGGGCCTGGCGGATCACCCGCTGCTGTGACGGCCCGTTCGGCGCCGTCAGTCCGTTGGACGCGCCGTCCTGGTTCACCGCCGAGCCCCGGATCAGAGCCAGCACCGGGTGGCCGTCGCGCCGCGCGTCCGACAGCCTCTCCAGCAGTACCAGTCCGGCGCCCTCGCCCCAGCCCGTACCGTCCGCTGCCGCCGCGAACGGCTTGCACCGGCCGTCGGGGGCCAGGCCGCGCTGACGGGAGAAGCCGGTGAACATGCCCGGGGCGCCCATCACGGCCACGCCGCCCGCCAATGCCATGCGGCACTCCCCCCGGCGTAGCGCCTGGGCGGCCAGATGGAGGGCCACCAGCGAGGACGAGCACGCGGTGTCCACCGTCACCGCGGGCCCCTCCAGGCCGAAGGTGAACGCGATCCGCCCGGACACCACACTGGGCGTGCTGCCGGTCAGCAGATGGCCGTCGAGCCCCATCGGCGCCTCGTGCAGCCGTGGGCCGTAGTCCTGGGGCGTGGCCCCGACGAACACTCCCGTCGCACTGCCGCGGAGCGCGGCGGGGCGGATGCCGGCGCGCTCGAACGCCTCCCACGCGGTCTCCAGCAGCAGCCGCTGCTGCGGGTCCATCGCCAGCGCCTCACGCGGGCTGATGCCGAAGAACTCCGCGTCGAAGCGTGCGGCGTCGTACAGGAAACCGCCCTCGCGGGCATAGCTGGTGCCGGGGCGGTCCGGGTCCGGGTCGAAGAGCCTGGGCAGGTCCCAGCCCCGGTCCCCGGGGAACGCGCCGATCGCGTCCATGCCCTCGGACACCAGCCGCCACAGCGCCTCCGGTGTGTCGGCCCCGCCGGGGTAGCGGCAGCTCATGGCGACCACCGCGATGGGATCGTCGTCGTCCGTGGCCGGTGGCGGGCTCACCCGGGCGGTCGGGGCGTTCGTCGACGCGTCCGGGGTCCGGTCGGCGAGGCTCCGCAGATGGGCGGCGACGGCCAGCGGCGTGGGGTGGTCGAAGGTGAGCGTGGCGAGCAGCGGCAGCCCGGTGGCCTCGCTCAGCCGCTCGCTCAGTTCCGTGGCCGCGAGGGAGTCGAAGCCCAGGTCCTTGAAGCTGAGGGCCGGGTCGATGGCCTCCGGGCCCGGGTGTTCCAGGACGGCGGCCGCGGCGTCGCGCACCACGTCCAGCAGGGCACGATCGCGCTCCGCGCCGGTCGGTTCCGCCGGCCGCCCGGTCGGCGACGAGGCGGTGGCCGCGCTGTCCGTGGCCGGGGACGTGGGCTCCGCCCCGGGCCAGTAGCGCTCCCGCTGGAAGGCGTACGTCGGCAGGCTTACCGTGCGGGGGCGGTGTCCGCCGAGGGCCCGCTCCCAGTCGAGGTCGGCTCCGTGGACATGTGCCTCGGCCAGGGCGGTGGCGAAGGTGCGCACCTCCGGCCGGTCACGTCGCAGTGCGGCCACGGCGAGGGGGCGCGGCCGGTCGGGGCCGTCCTCGGTGCCGTGCTGGGCGAGGCATTCGCGGGCCATGGCGGTCAGCTGGGCGTCCGGTCCGAGTTCGAGGAAGGTGGTGATGCCCGCCGCGCGGAGGGTGTTCATTCCGGAGGCGAACCGCACCGCGTCGCGGGCGTGGCGGGCCCAGTGGTCCGGGGAGGCGAGTCGTTCGGCGGTGGTGACGCGGCCGGTCACATTGGAAATGACGGGGATCGTCGGTTTGGTGACGGCCAAGTGGGCTGCCATGGTACGCAGTTCTCCGAGGATCGGGTCCATGTGCGGGGAGTGGAAGGCGTGGCTGACCTTCAGCGGACGGGCCTTGCGGCCGCGCTCCCGCAAGACGGCGGTGGTGTCGTGGACGGTGTCCCGGTCCCCGGAGACCACGACGGAGGAGGGGCCGTTGACCGCGGCGATGCCGATCCGGTCTTCCCTCCCGGCCAGCAGTTCGGTGGCTTCGTCCACGGTGGCCTGCCAGGCGGCCATCGCCCCGTCCGCCGTGATCGCCTGCATGAGCCGGCCACGGGCGGCCACCAGCACGCAGGCGTCGGGGAGGGAGAGCGCCCCGGCCACCTGTGCCGCGGCGATCTCGCCGACCGAGTGCCCCATCAGGTAATCGGGCTTCAGGCCCCAGGAGGCCACCAGCCGGTAGAGGGCGACTTCGATGGCGAACAGAGCGGGCTGGGTGTACGACGTCCGGTCCAGCAGCGCCGCGTGGGGCGTACCGGGTTCGGCGAACATGACGTCCCGTAGCGGTAGTTCGAGGTGCGGGGCCAGGGTGTCGCAGATCTCGTCCAGGGCGTCGGCGAAGGCGGGGTGTGCGGCGTAGAGTTCGCGGCCCATGCCGGGGCGCTGGCTGCCCTGGCCGCTGAAGAGCAGCGCAAGCCCCCGTCCGGCCGCCCGGCCCCGGACGAGTCCGGCGGTCCGTGCGCCCCGCGCGAGCGCGTCGAGGCCGCGCTGCAGCTCGTCGGGGTGGTGGCCGTCGCCGAGGAGCACGGCGCGGTACGGGAAGGCGGTCCGGGTGGTGGCCAGCGCGTGGCCGATGTCCGCGGGGTCCGTGCCGGGGTGGTCGGCGAGGTGGTCGCGCAGCCGCGCGGCCTGGGCGCGCAGCGCGGCGGGGGTCCTGGCGGAAAGGGGCCACAGCACGACGGGCGGGGCCGGGCGCTCGGGCGGGGTGGCCGCCGCGGATGGCGGGGGTTCGGCCAGCACCAGATGGCAGTTGGTGCCGCCCATGCCGAAGGAGCTGACGCCGGCGAGCAATGACCGCTCCGGGCGTGGCCACGCGGTGAGTTCGTCCTGCACGCGCAGTCCGAGTTCGGCCAGCGGGATGCGCGGGTTGGTGGTGGTGTAGTGGAGGCTGGGCGGGAGGTGCCGGTGGGTGATGGCGAGGGCGCATTTGAGCAGTCCGACGATGCCCGCGGCGCCCTCCAGGTGGCCGACGTTGGTCTTGGCCGAGCCGACCGGCAGGGGGTCGTCCGCCGTACGGGCACTGCCGAGGGCGGCGCCGAGCGCCGCGGCCTCGATGGGGTCGCCGACGGGTGTGCCGGTGCCGTGCAGCTCGACGTACTGGATGTCGCCGGGGGCGGTTCCGGCGCGCTGGTGGGCGAGGCGCACCACGGCTTCCTGCGCCGCCGGATCGGGGGTGGTCAGGCCGTCGGTGGCGCCGTCGCTGTTGACCGCGCTGCCGCGGATCACGCAGTACACCCGGTCGCCGTCGCGCACCGCCACGGCGAGGGGCTTGAGCAGGACGGCGCCGCCTCCCTCGCCGCGTACGAAGCCGTTGGCGCGGGCGTCGAAGGTGTGGCAGCGGCCGTCCGGGGAGAGTCCGCCGAACTGGGCCGCGGCGGCCTCCATGCTCTCCTCGGTGAGGATGAGGTTGACGCCACCGGCCAGCGCCAGGGTGCATTCGTCGCGGCGCAGGCTCTCGCATGCGGTGTGGACGGCCACCAGGGAGGAGGACTGTGCCGTGTCGAGGGTGAGGCTGGGGCCGCGCAGCCCGTAGCGGTGGGAGATCCTGTTGGCGATGATGCCGCGGTGGACGCCGGTCATGGCGTGCCGGGTGCTCGCGAGGGGCCGGTGGCGGCGCAGCACGGCCGCGTACTCGTCCCAGATCGCGCCGACGAAGACGCCGGTCGGGGTGTCCTTCAGCGTTTCGGGGCGGATTCCCGCGTCCTCGAAGGCCTCCCAGCCGAGTTCGAGCATCAGCCGCTGCTGGGGGTCCATGGCCACCGCTTCGCGCGGCGGGATGCCGAAGAACTCGGCGTCGAACGTGTCGACGTGGTCCAGGAATCCGCCGTACCAGCCGGTGGACGGAGCGGAGGGCGCGGCCGGATCGGCCGGCGGGCCGGGGCGCCGGCGGTCGGCAGGCATCGCGGTGATGGCGTGGCGGCCCTGCCGCAGCAGCTGCCAGAACGCTGACGGGCTGGGTGCGTGGGGCAGTCGGCAGGCCATTCCCACGACGGCGATGGGCTCCGCGGGCTGAGGTGGCCGGGTGGGCGGGGCGCTAGCCATCACACCACATACGGCGCTCGAGGTGGGCAGGGATGTGGTGGGTCATGGGCGGCACTCCCGCTCCGGATTGATGATCGGTGCGAGCACGTGGCCCATCGTGGGGCGCGGTTCTAAAGGCAGACCAAAAGCCCGCGGCCGGTCACTTTAGAGACGCGTTACCGGAACCCCGGACCATCGCTGAACAGGTGGTCACCCGTGGCCACTTGATGGCCGTTCGGAGCGCCGAGCACACAGGAGGAGTGCCATGACATCCCCATCACCCGCGCCGCCAGGCGGCCAGGTGTCGGACTACTACAGTTCGCTCGGACCGCTGCTGCAGATGGCGTGGGACGACAACTTCCACTTCGGCTACTGGGACGGCCCGTCCGACACCAGCTCGGTCCGGGAGGCGACGGACCGCTTCACGGATCTGCTCATCGAGCGGCTGCGGGTGGGGCCGGGAGACCGGGTGCTGGATGTGGGCTGCGGTATCGGCAAGCCGGCGCTGCGGGTGGCGTCGACGACCGGGGCCAGTGTTCTGGGGATCACCATCAGCGAGCTTCAGGTCAGGCAGGCGACCGAGGCGGCGCGCTCCGAGCGCATGTCCGACCAGGTGTCGTTCCAGTACGCCGATGCCATGGCCATGCCCTTCGGGGAGGCGTCGTTCGACGCGGTCCTCGCGTTCGAGTCCATCAACCACATGCACCGGCCCACGGCGCTGCGCGAGATGGCCCGGGTGCTGGCGCCCGGTGGCCGGCTGGTGCTGACGGATGTGACCCCGCCGAGCGATGGCAGCTATCAGCCGGAGAACGATCCCGGCGCGGTCACCTCGCTGACCCAGCTGGCGGACTGGCCCGGCCTGATCAGCGACGCAGGGCTGCTGCTGGACGAGCTGACCGACGTCACCGAGCACACCAAGGACACCGCCGGCCGCATGATCGACGGCATTCTGAAGTGCCGCCGGGAGTTCGAGGAGCGGCACGGGGTGAGCGTGCAGGAAGTGCTCGACGCCGCCAAGTCGGCGCTGCCCACGGTGCCCAGTGCCGGTTGTGCGATCGTGGTGGCCCACAAGCTTTGACCAAGGATTCCGGGGTCGGTTTCCACGGGGCGACCGGCCCCTGAAGTCCCGCGATTTCCCACTTCTCACACAAGGCCGAGATATCCGGACTCCGATCTTCCACTCGGTAGCGAATCCACGCCTTTCCGAGGAGGCGCCTCTAGGGCTTATATATTCGGATTCTAGGTGAGGTGGGTAGTCATAGGACTCGCTCAGGACGAAGGGCACCTGCCATGGGCAGTGAACTGCGCGTTCGCGGCTTCCGAAGCACCGGCAGGTCCGTGATAAAGAGGGGTGAGTAATGGCAGTCGCGAACGACGTGAGTAAGCGGATCCGGCAGCGCTGTCCGTCCCCGTGCGGCGATAAACAGCCGGTCCACTTCCCACAGGCGGGCGGCTCAGCGGTACGGATGCGACGCGGGCCCGCACATTCGTTCGTCTCCAGGAGACAGGCGCCACCCCCGGACGGGCATGAAAAGACGAAGAATTTCGCGGGGATTTCCGGCAACGTCGCCGACTGCCCCATGACCGCACGAATCGGCGACTCGGACGGGGCACGTAGTGCGATATGAGATCATGGGGCCTCTCCGGGTGGCCGAGGAGGGGCGGAAGTTATCCATCAGGGCTCGGAAGATCGAAGTCCTGTTGACCGTCCTCCTGGTCCGGGCGGATCAGGTGGTCCCGATCGACCAGCTCATCACGGAGATCTGGGGCGAGGACCCACCGCGCCGGGCGATCGCGGGCCTTCATGTGTACGTCTCCCAGATCCGCAAGTTCCTGCGCCGGCCCCAGCAGAGCGAAAGCCCGGTTCTCACCCGGCCCCCGGGATATGTTCTGCGCCTGGGCTCCGACGACCTCGATTTCCACTGTTTCGAACGACTGGTGGGCGAGGGCCGGGATCACCTCAGGGAGCGGCGCTACAAGCAGGCCACGGCCAGTTTCGAAAGCGCGCTCGACCTCTGGCGTGATCCACTGCTCGACGATGTGTGCCATGGCCCGATTCTCGAGGGCTTTCAGACCTGGCTGAAGGAAGCCCGTCTGGAATGTGTCGAAATGCTGACCGATTCACGGCTGATGCTCGGCCGCCATCGCGAACTGGTGAGTGATCTGTACCAGCTGACCACCGAGCATCCGCTGCGGGAGGCACTGCATCGTCAGCTGATGCTGGCGCTCTACCGCTGCGGTCGGCGGGCGGACGCCCTGCATGTGTATCAGACGGCGCGGAAGACGCTGAATGAGGAACTCGGACTCGAACCGTGCCGGGCCCTTCAGGACATGCAGCGGGCCATCCTCACCTCGGATGACCGGCTCGAATTGCAGGTTCCCGCGTGAAGGCGCGGCCAGGTCCGGTACATCGCCGATCCACGAGGGGCGAGGTGCACAGGTGACGGGTGAACAGATGACGGAACAGAGCACATATTTTCCCGACGGCGGGCCGATCGAGGTCGTCCTCGAAGGGGGCCCGGAGGATCTTCCCCGGGCGCACCGGACCGGGCGGTCGTCCCTTGCCGCCAGGAAGCTCAAAATCCAGCACCGCAATGGATACGAGCATTTCGAACTCGTCGACGGCGATCTCGTCCCGGCGGTCTTTCGCTGGATCATGCGCACCAAAATCGCCGAGTAGCCGCCCGGGCTCGGAAACACCTCCCCCGAGGGGGCGCCGGACCGATGGCCGATCGGTCCGGCGCCCCCTCGGCGTGACAGGGCTCTTCCGATCAGCAGGACTCACGCAATCAGGAGGACCGCGTGCTCATCACACGATGGCGAGGGGCCGCGGTCGTCGCGGTCGCGATATCGACGTCCCTCGCCGCCACCGCCCCCGGCCCCGCCGCGGCGCGCCCCTCCCCCGGCCCCTCGGTCAGCGTGGCCCGGGGCCGTACCCAACCGGTGTTCTCCTACCAGGACGCCATCCGGGAACACCTCATGGTCCAGACCCCCGTCGACAGCGACGGTGACGGCGCCAAGGACCGCGTGGCCGTGGACGTCATCCGCCCCCGGGAAACCGAACGGGGGCTCAAGGTCCCGGTCATCATGCTGGCCAGCCCGTACAACGACACCGTCGGCCGGGGCTTCGAGGCGGAGAGGAAGGCCTACGCCGCCGATGGTTCCCCCGCCACGTTCCCCCTGTTCTACGACAATTACTTCGTGCCCCGTGGCTACGCCGTCGTCGACGTCGACGTGACCGGCACCGGCAGATCCGACGGCTGCCCCACCGTCGGCGGCAAGGCCGACGTCGCCGCCGCCACGTCGGCGATCGACTGGCTGAGCGGCCGGGCCACCGCCCGCCGGGCCGACGGCAGCGAGGTGAAGGCCACCTGGTCCAGCGGCAGGACCGGAATGATCGGCCACTCCTACGAGGGGACCCTGGCGAACGCCGTGGCGGGCACCGGAGTGGAGGGGCTGGAGACGATCGTCCCGATCTCCGGGATCAGCTCCTGGTACGACTTCGCCCGGACCAACGGCGCCAAGCACTGGAACGGGTTCGGCCCCTGGCTGGCCGGTTCGCTGGATTCCGACCCGCCCGCGAAGTGCCAGGCGGTGCGCGACCGGCTGGCCGCGGGCGAGGACGACGCCACCGGCGACTACAACGATTACTGGAAGGAGCGCGACTACCTCACGCCGCCCGCTCCCCAGGTGAGCAAGGTGCGGGCGAGCGTCTTCGCCGTCCACGACCTCAGCGACTACAACGTGCGGATCGACCAGCTCGCCAACTGGTGGACCCCGCTGGCCGAGCGCGGCGTCCCGCGCAAGCTGTGGCTCGGGCGCTACGGCCACACCGACCCGTTCGACTGGCCCGGGCGGCGCGCCCGCTGGGTCGACACCGTGCACCGGTGGTTCGACCACTGGCTGTACGGCATCCGGAACGGCATCATGGACGAGCCCCGGGTCGACCTGCAGTCCGGCCCCACCACCTGGACCACCCGGGCCGACTGGCCGGCCCGCACCTCCCCGGTGTCCCTGCGTCCGAAGCCCGACGGCTCGCCGGCACTCCGTCCGGCCACCGGCACGAGCACCGGCACCTTCACCGATCTGAAGCTGAGCGAGGCGGACCTCACCGCCGACCCGGCCACCGCCCGCCCCGGCAGGCTCGCGTTTGTCACCCCGCCGCTGCGCACCGGCGTACGGCTCTCGGGCACCCCGACCGTGGACCTCAGGGTCAGGCTCGACAAGCCGACGTCGAACCTCACCGCGCTGCTGGTCGACTACGGCGCGGCCGAACGGATCGACTGGGCGCGCAACGATCCGCTGAACGGCATCCACGACGGGCTGCGCGGACTCGCCGAGGAGTCCTGCCACGGGGAGAGCACCGCCACGGACGACGCCTGCTACAAGAAGACGGCGAATGTGACGGTGCACGGCCCCTCCGAGGTGATCGCCCGGGGCTGGATGGACGCGCAGAACCGGCACTCGGTGACCACACCCGAACCGCTGACCCCGGGGGCGTCCTACCGCGTCACCTGGCGGACGCTGCCGAACGACTACCGGATCGAGCCCGGCCACCGGCTCGGTCTCGTCCTCGCGGGAACCGACGCCGACTTCCTCTACTTCGAGGACCCCACCGGGGCCAAGGTGACCGTCGATCTGACGGCCAGCCGTGTCATCGTGCCGGTGGCCGCGCGGCGTGGATGAGCGTCAGCAGGGCATGACCACCGCTACGAACGGCGTGGCGGCGCTGCGGGCCCGGAGCCGCACGCCGGCCCCGGGAGCGGATCCGCGACGCCGTGGCACCGCAGGCCGGACGCCACGTCCACGGCAAGATCGTGCTCACGCTGTGAGCTCATGGAGTGTTTCCGCTCTGCCGTTCCGGTGAAGCTCGGCACCGCACCGATGGGTGATCTTCTGTCGTACGTATAAATACGACAATCCACCCATTTGCCCCTCGTGAGTGCGGAGTGAAACGTGTTCCCTCACCGATGCCACCGAACGGCGATATTCGTGGCCTCTCTGCTCGCCACCGCCACCGCGTGCGGCAGTGGCGGCGGCCCCGCCACCGGCCACGCCGAACAGAAGCCCTCCGAGACAGCGGGCGTGGAACGCGCCGAGCCCCGGAAGAAGTTCACCCTGGTGGCCACCGGCGATCTCCTCGCCCACGCCTCCGTCATCCGTCAGGCGCGCGCCGACTCCGGCGGCGAGGGCTACGACTTCCACCGCATGCTGGTCGGCGCCGCGCCCGTGGTCGCCAAGGCCGACCTGGCGATCTGCCACATGGAGACGGTGTACGGGGCGGCGGGCGGGCCGTTCACCGGATATCCCACGTTCAAGACCCCGCCCCAGATCGCCGAGGCGATCAGCAAGCTCGGCTACGACTCCTGCTCCACCGCCTCCAACCACACGCTGGACGCCGGGACGGAGGGCGTGACCCGCACCCTCGACGCCCTCGACAAGGCCGGTGTCCGGCACACCGGATCGGCCCGGTCCGCCCGGGAGAGCACCACCCCGGCCCTCATGGAGGCCGGTGGCGCCAAGGTGGCCCAGCTGGCCTACGCGTACGGCACCAACGGCATCCCGGTGCCCGAGGGGAAGCCCTGGATCGTCAACCTCATCGACGCCGATCGCATCATCAAGGACGCCCGTGCCGCCCGCCGTGCCGGGGCCGATGTGGTCGTGGTGTCCACGCACTGGGGCACCGAGTGGCAGGAGGCGCCGGACAAGCTCCAGCTGTCCCTCGCCAAGAAGCTCACCGCGTCCCGGAGCCACGGCCGCCGCGACATCGACCTCATCATCGGCACCCATGCCCATGTCCCCCAGGCCTACGAGAAGGTCAACGGCACCTGGGTGGTCTACGGCATGGGTGACCAGGTCGCGGGCGTGATGCCGGACGAGCGCGGGCAGATGGGCTCGGCGGCCCGCTTCACCTTCGCCTCGCCCACCGCGCAGGGCAAGCCGTGGGAGGTGGAGAAGGCGGAGTTCATCCCGCACGCCGTGGACAACGACCCGATCACCGTGGTCAACCTCCCCCGGGCACTGGAGAAGAGCCCCGGCAACAGCCGCTACACCCACGCCCTGTCCACCATCCAGGAGGCGGTCCTCAGCCGGGGCGCGAAGAAGGACGGCCTGACCATGGGGCGCTGACGGTCAGCCGGCCGCGGGCTCCTGCTCGATGTGGAACGCCAACGTGTCGTTCTCCACGTCGACTTCGACCGGGCTGTGCGGACGCAGCTGGCCGCCGAGCAGCATCCGGGAGAGCGGATTGTCGACCTCACGCTGGATCGTACGGCGCAGCGGGCGGGCGCCGTACTCCGGCTGGTGGCCGTGGCGGGCCAGCCAGTCGACCGCGGCGGGGGTGAAGTCGACCGGGATGTCCTGGGCGCGCATCCGGCGGCGGGTCTCCTCCAGCAGCACATCGGTGATCTGGCGGAGCTGTTCGTCGGCGAGCCTGCGGAAGATCACGATCTCGTCGATGCGGTTGAGGAATTCGGGCCGGAAGTGTTCGCGCAACGGGCGCAGCACCCGTTCGCGGCGGGACGCCTCGTCGGCCTCGGCGTCGCCGCCGCCGAAGCCGAGGACGGCGCCGCGCCCGGTGATGGCCTCGGAGCCGAGGTTGCTGGTCATGACGATGACGGTGTTCTTGAAGTCGATGGTGCGGCCCTGGGCGTCGGTCAGCCTGCCGTCGTCGAGCACCTGGAGCAGGATGTTGAACACGTCCGCGTGGGCCTTTTCCACCTCGTCCATGAGCAGCAGCGCGTACGGCTGTCTGCGCACCGCCTCGGTCAGCTGCCCGGCCTCCTCGTGGCCGACGTATCCGGGTGGCGCGCCGACGAGTCTGCTGACGGTGTGCTTCTCCTGGTATTCGCTCATGTCGAGGCGGACCATCCGGTCCTCGCTGCCGAAGAGCGCCTCGGCGAGGGCGCGGGCGAGTTCGGTCTTGCCGACGCCGGTGGGGCCGAGGAAGAAGAAGCTGCCGCTGGGGCGGTGGGGGTCGCCGAGTCCGGCCCGGGAGCGCAGCACGGCGTCGGCGACGGCGGCGACGGCCTCCTCCTGGCCGATGACCCGCTTGTGGAGGTGTTCTTCGAGGCCGAGCAGCCGCTCGCGCTCCTCCTGGGTGAGGCTGCTGACGGGGATGCCGGTCTGCCGGGAGACGATGTCGGCGATGTCCTCGACGGTGACTTCGGAGACCCGGGAGCCGTGGAACTGGGTGCCGGAGCCCTCGGTGAGACGGGCGCCGAGTTCGGCGATGCGGTCGCGCAGGGCGGTGGCGCGCTCGTACTGCTCGGCGGCGACCGCCTGGTCCTTGTCCCGGGTCAGCTGTTCGAGCTCGCGCTCCAGGGCGCGCAGATCGGTGCCGCGGGCGCTGGAACGCAGCCGTACCCGGGCGCCGGCCTGGTCCATCAGGTCGATGGCCTTGTCCGGGAGGAAGCGGTCGGCGAGGTAGCGGTCGGCGAGCTCGACGGCCGCGAGCAGCGCCTCGTCGGTGTAGCGGACCTGGTGGTGTGCCTCGTGGCGGTCGCGGAGCCCGTGCAGGATGGAGACGGCGGCCGCGGGGGTGGGTTCGGGGACCATGATGGGCTGGAAGCGGCGGGCGAGCGCGGCGTCCTTCTCGATGTACTGGCGGTACTCCTGGAGTGTGCTGGCGCCCATGACGTGCAGCTCGCCGCGGGCGAGGGCGGGTTTGAGCAGATTGCTGGCGTCCATCGTGCCGCCCTCGGAGCCGCCGCCCGCGCCGACGACGGTGTGCAGTTCGTCGATGAAGACGATGAGTTCGTCGGAGTGGGCGCGGATCTCGTCGATGATGGCGGTGAGGCGCTGTTCGAAGTCGCCGCGGTAGCGGGTCCCGGCCACGATGCCCGCGAAGTCGAGCTGGATGACGCGGCGGCCGAGCAGGATGTCGGGGACGTCGGCGTCGGCGATGCGCTGGGCCAGTCCCTCGACGACGGCGGTCTTGCCGACGCCCGCCTCGCCGATCAGGACGGGGTTGTTCTTACCGCGCCGGGCCAGCACCTCGATGCTCTGCTCGATCTCCTCGTCGCGGCCGATCACCGGGTCGACGCGGCCCTCCCGGGCGAGGTCGGTCAGATCGCGGCCGTACCGGTCGAGGGTGGGGGTGCCACGGCGGTCCGGCACGGGCCGCTGGTCGGTGCCGGGGCCCGGGGCGGGGCGGCCGGCCGTGGGTGCGCCGCGGGGTTCGAAGTGGGCGGCGTGGAGGATCTGCCCGGCGGTGGAGTCCCGGTTGGCGGCGAGGGCGATGAGTACGTGTTCGGGGCCGATGTACGAGGAGCCGCGGGCCCGGGCGATCTCATGGGCGTCGAGCAGCGCCCGCTTGACGGCGGGGGTGACGGCGACCGAGCCGCGTGGCGGGCCGTCCCCGGCCTGCCGGTCGATTTCGGCGGCGAGCCGGTCGGGGTCGGCCCCGGCGCGGGAGACCATGGTGCGGGTGGGTTCGGCGCTGAGAGCCGCCCGCAGCAGATGTTCGGTGTCGAGGTCGGTGCTGCCGTGTTCGGCCGCGTACGACGCGGCGGAGGAGACGAGATGGCGTGCGGTCTCGCTCATCAGCCGGCCGAAGTCGACATGCCGATCGGACCGCTGCCCGCCGGGCCCGGTTCCGAGGAAGCGTGCGAGGAAGTCGCCGAGTGGGTCTGGCCCGAAGTCGTCAGGGCCGTCGTTCCCGCTGCCCATATCACCACTTTAGCGGTGGTTCGCGCGGCGGTCAGCTTTCCGGGGGGCGGCGTTCCAGGACGACCAGGGCGGCGTCGTCGCCCTGGTGGCCGCCGATGTGGGCGAGCAGGTCACGGCGCAGATGGTCCACGAAACGCCGGGGCCCCTCGCCGTCCCAGATGTGGAGCCGTTCGGTGAGCGGGTAGAAGGTGCCATCGGCGTCGCGCGCCTCGATCACACCGTCGGTGTAGAGCAGCAGCAGATCACCCGGTTCGAAGGGGTAGTCCTCGACCCGGTAGCGGCCGGCCGCGAGGCTGCCGAGGCCCAGCGGCAGTGCGGGGGCTCGCCCTTCGAGGGCCTTGACGGTGGAGTCGCGCAGCAGGAACGGCGGCGGGTGTCCGCAGTTGACCATCCGTACCACCGGCTGGTCGTCGGGGATCTCCAGCACGGCGGCGGTGACGAACGACTCCCCCGCCCCCGGCGCCCGGTCGGTGGGTTCGGTGCGTTCCGCGGACAGGGCGGCGTCCAGGTGCGAGACGAGTTCGGGCAGCGGTACGGGCCAGTGGGCGATGGCGCGGAAGGCGCCGAGGACCAGTGAGGCGTCCGCGACGGCGGTGAGGCCGCTGCCGCGCACATCGCCGATGATCAGGCGGGTGCCGTGTGAGGTGCGGGCCGCCGCGTACAGGTCGCCGCCTATCTCCGCGCCCGGTTCGGCCGCGAGGTACACGGAGGCGATCCGCAGCGGGCCGGCCCGGTCGGGCAGCGGGCGCAACAGGACCTTCTGCGCCACGTCGGCCACCGCCCGGACCCGGCTCAGCTCGCGGGCGTGCCGGTCGAGCACGGCGCGGAACAGCACGATGAGGGCGGACACCGAGATCAGGGTGAAGAGCTCGGCCATCCGGTTGGGCGCCGTCAGCCGGTCCTGCCCGGCGTTGATACCGATCTGGGCACCCACGGCCACCAGCCCGACACCGCCGGTGAGCAGCGGTCCGGCGAAGGACGCGGTCATGGCGGGGGCGGCGATGAGCAGAGGGCTGAGGCGGACACTCGCCGGAGTGAACACATCGCCGAGCACGATCAGGACGATGAGTGCCAGGGGGATCGCGACCAGGGCCCGCCTCCCCTGTTGCCCTGGCCGGCCGAGTTCCGGGGCACCCTGCCGAATATCCACATCTACTACTTACGCCTCTCCCTGCCTCCTGCGCCACCCCCGTTTCGTCACAGCCCGCCGGGTCAGCGGACGCCGAACCGGCGGCGTGCGATCGCCACGGCGGCCAGGCTGACGGCGGCGAGAGCGGTCAAATACCAGGTGACGGCGAGTTTGTCGCCGGTGAGGTCGACGAGCCAGACGATCACGACGGGGGTGGTTCCGCCGAAGAGCATCACACCGATGTTGTAGCTGATCGACATCCCGGTGGCGCGGCTGGAGCGCGGGAACAGGTCGGACAGCAGGGCGGGCAGCGCCCCGAAGTATCCGGCCTTCAACAGGCCGATCAGGAACATCACGGTGAGCATCACCCCGAATCCGGGGTGTGCCACCAGGAAGGCGAACACGGGGCGGATCAGCAGCAGGATCAGCGCGGCGGAGGTGGCCATGACGCGGATCCGGCCGGTCTTGTCGGAGAGGTGGCCGACCAGGGGTGTCACGACCGTGAGGACGGCGCCGGTGACCATGGTCGCGGCGAATCCGGTGGAGGCGGGCAGGTCGAGTTCCTTGACGGCGAAGACCGGCATGTAGGTGATCAGGTAGGTGATGGCGGTGGAGACGGCGAGGGCGGCGACGGCCAGCAGGACGCGCCCCTTGTGGTGGCGCAGCACCTCCGTCACCGGGCCGGGCCCGGTTCCGGTGTCCTCCGCGAAGGCCGGGGCCTCGTCCACGTAGCGCCTGATGACGTAGCCCACCGGCCCGATCAGCAGGCCGAAGAAGAACGGCACCCGCCAGCCCCAGGACTCCAGCTGCCCGGTGCTGAGCGTGCTGGAGAGCACGGTGCCGAAGGAGGCGGCCAGCAGGGTGCTGACGCCCTGGCTGGCGAATTGCCAGCTGGACATGAAGCCGCGCATCCGGGGCGCGTGCTCGACCAGGAACGCGGTGGCGCTGCCGAATTCGCCGCCCGCCGAGAAGCCCTGGATGAGCCGTGCCAGCAGGATGCCGAGCGGTGCGGTCAGGCCGATGGCCGCGTAGGTGGGCATGACCGCGATGAGCAGGGTGCCGAGCATCATCAGCTTGATCGACAGCATCAGGGCGGCCTTGCGGCCGACCCGGTCCGCGTAGCGGCCGAGGACGACGGCGCCGAGCGGTCGTACCAGGTACGAGATGCCGAAGGTGCCGAACGCCAGCAGCAGCGAGACGGTGTCGTCGGTGGAGGGGAAGAACAGCTTGGCGATGGTGGCGGCGAAGAATCCGTAGATCGCGACGTCGAACCATTCGAGGGCGTTGCCGACCGATGCGGCGATGATGACGCGATGCGGTTTGACCGGGGTGCCGGGGCCGGCGGGGCCGGTCGCCTCGGAGGCCGTGGTGGTGCCGGGGTTCGTCGCGTCCAAGGCGGGCTCCAGGGGTGTGCGGGGTCCGGGTGAGGTCAGGCGTGGGGTGTCGGGTCCCCGGTGGTGTCCCCGAGGTCCCAGAACAGGCCGGCCATGATCTGGAGCGCTTCGCGGGCGAGCGGCGCGAGCAGATGCTCGTCGGGCGCGTGCTGGGCGCAGGCGGGGTAGGAGTGCGGCACCCATACGGTGCACAGGCCCAGCTCGTCGGCGAACGCGTCGTTCGGGATGGTGCCGCCGAGGTTGGGCAGGATGGCGGGCGGGGCGCCGGTGGTGCGCTCCACCGAGCCCGCGGCCCAGCGCACCCAGGGGTGCTCGGGGTCGGTGCGGGTGGCGGGCATGGTGCGGCCCACCTCGACGTCGACCATGGGGTAGCCGTGCTGGTCGAGGTGGTCGCGCAGGGCCTTGCCGAGGTTCGCCACGTCGGTGCCGACCACGAAGCGCAGCTGGCAGTGGGCGACGGCGGTCCCGGGGATGGCGCCCACGGGCTTGTCCGGGTTTCCGGCGCCGAGGGCGAGCACCTCGAAGGTGTTCCAGCCGACCAGCCGCTCGGCCGGGGTCAGCCCGGGCTCGCCCCAGTCCTCGTCGATGTCCGGGTCCTCGGCGCCGCCGCCGACCGGGAGGCCGGCCAGCGCCCGCCGCACGGCGTCCGGGATGGCGGGGGGCAGCAGCGCGGGGACCAGGATGCGGCCGCGGCCGTCGACGATGGTGGCCAGCGCACCCGCGAGGACGGTGGCGGGGTTGCGCAGCAGCCCGCCCCAGTTGCCGGAGTGGTGGGCGCCCTCGCGCAGGTTCACGCGCAGGGTGAGGTTGGCGCCGCCGCGTGAGCCGAGGAACAGGGTGGGGCGCTCCGCGTGGACGCGGGGGCCGTCGGAGGCGATCAGCAGATCGGCGGCGAGGTCGTCGCGCAGGTCCGCGCACAGGGCGCGCAGCCCCGGGGAGCCGCACTCCTCGCCGGTTTCGATGAGCACCTTGAGGTTGAAGCCCAGCCGGCCGCCGCGGGCGCGCAGTACGTGTTCCAGGGCCGCGAGGTTGACGGTGTGCTGCCCCTTGTTGTCGGCGGCGCCGCGGCCGTACCAGCGCTCGTCCTCCACCACCAGGCGCCAGGGGTGGAGGCCGGTGCGCCACCGGTCCGCCTCGGCGGGGACGACGTCGGCGTGTCCGTAGGTGAGGACGGTCGGCAGGCCCTCGCCCTCGTGGCGTTCGGCCACCAGGAACGGGCCGTGGCCGGGGACCGGGTTGTCCACGATGCGGGCGGTGGCGCCCAGCCGTTCGACGGCCGGGACGATTTCCTCTTCGAGATACGTGCGCAAGGGGCGGAGCGAGGCCGGGTCGCCGCTCTCGGTGGGGAGGGCGACCCGTCGGGACACATCCGCGAGAAACGCGCCGGAGTCGAAATAGTCGCAGGCATGCTGGATTGCTGCGGAACGCGTCACCGAGGGCCTTCCTCATCGCGGGGGTTCGTCCTTCGGGAATATGAATTCCGGTGGGACGGCGGCATGACGCCGGTATGACGACAGAAGGCTAGTGAGCGGTCTTCGGGCGCACAATTGTCGGTCCGAGAAGGCAGCATTGCCCGTGCGGCAAGGCGGCCCTGGTCTCACGGGCGGACGGCCGGGCGGGTAGGGTCACCCGGCATGCATCTGTCCGGGACCTCGCTGCGCTGTTTCCTGGAGGTCGCGCACACCGGTTCCATCAGCCAGGCGTCGGCGCGGCTGCATGTGGCGGCCTCCGCCATCAGCCGCCGGATCGCCCGGCTGGAGCACGACATCGGGGTCCCGCTGTTCGAGCGGCAGCCCCGGGGCATGGTCCTCAGCGAGGCCGGTGAACTGCTCGCCGCGTACGCCCGGCGCAGTCGGCTGGAGTCCGAGCAGATCGTCGCCGACCTGCGCGGACTCGGCGGTCCGTACCGCAGCACCATCCGGCTGGCCGGTTCCGAGGGCTTCGGCCGGGACGTCCTGCCGGAGGCGGTCGTCACCTTCCGCGAAAGCCATCCCGGGGTGCGGTTCCGGCTCCGGGTCACCTCGCCGTCGGGCGCCACCCAGGAAGTACGGGACGGGGCCGCCGATCTCGCCCTCACCTATTCGCTGGGCCCCGAAGAGGGCATCAGGGTGGAGTACGCGCAAACGCATCCGATCCATGCCCTGATGCCCGCCGGGCATCCGCTGGCGGAACGGGAGGCGATTGCGCTCGCCGATCTGCTGCCCTATCCGCTGGCGCTCATGGAACAGGGCACGACGGTACGGCAGCTCTTCGATATCTGCGTCGCCGCGGAAGGCCTGGAATTCGAGCCCGCCTTCATCAGTAATTACTCCGGGGCGCTGGATGGTTTCGTCCGCAAGAACGGCGGGGTCACGCTGGCGGGATATCTGACCTACCGGGGCAGACTGGACGCCGACGGCCTGGCCGCGGTGCCGCTGGTCAACCCCGAGTTGTCACGGCGCAGCGTCCAGATCCAGTCCATGGCCCGCCGTACCCTGCCCGCCGCCGTCTCCGCCTTCCGCGACCATCTGATCCGGCGCCTGGAGACGGCGTGACGCCGAGGCGGTCAGAAGGGGTAGTGCGCCTGCTCGGTGGCCAGGGTGATCCAGCGGGTGTCGCTGAACGCCTCGATGCCCCAGCGGCCGCCGAAGCGCCCGTATCCCGACTGCTTGATGCCGCCGAATGGGGCCTGGGGTTCGTCCGCCACCGACTGGTCGTTGATGTGCACGATGCCGGTACGGATGCGCCGCGCGACCCGCAGCCCATGCGTGCCGTTCTCGGTGATGATGCCGCAGGTCAGCCCGTGGTCGGTGGCGTTGGCCAGGGCGATGGCCCCGGCGTCGTCGGCGAAGGTGGCGACCACGCACACCGGGCCGAACGCCTCGGCGTGGTAGAGATCCATGTCCTCGGTGACCCCGCTCAGCACCGTGGCCGGGTGGACCGAACCCTCGGGGTCCCCGCCGCCGGTGAGCACGGTCGCGCCCTTGGCCACCGCGTCCCGTACGAGCGCCGCCACCCGCCGCGCCGCTTCGGCGCGCACCAGCGGGCCGACCACGGTCGAGGGGTCGGCGGGGTCGCCGCAGGGCAGCGCGGCGACCTTGGCGGTGAACTTCGCGGTGAACTCCTCCGCGAGGCTTTCGTGGACGAGGATGCGGTCGCCCGACATGCAGATCTGGCCGGAGTTCATGAACACGCCGAACGCGGCGGCGTCCACCGCGTAGTCCACATCGGCGTCGTCCAGCACGATGATGGCGTTCTTGCCGCCCAGCTCCAGGACGGCGGGCTTGAGGTGGCGCGCGGCGTGGGCGCCGATGACGCGGCCGACACCGGTGGATCCGGTGAAGTTCACCATCCGTACCCGCTCATCCGCGATCAGGGCCTCGGCCACCTCCGCGGCGTCCTCGGGGGCGTTGGTGACCACGTTGAGCACACCGTCGGGCAGCCCGGCGTCACGCAGGACATCGGCGACGAAGAGCCCGCAGGCCAGCGGCGCGTCCTCGCTCGGCTTCAGCACCACGGTATTGCCCGCGGCGAGCGGGGCCGCGACCGAGCGGACACCGAGGATGACCGGCGCGTTCCACGGGGCGAACGCGGCGACGACACCCATCGGTTCGCGCACGGCGAGGCCCAGCGCCCCGGCCTCCTGGGCACTGAGCACATCGCCGCGCGGCGCGGTGATGGCGGCGGCGGCCTCGCGGAGGATGTTGGCCGCCAGCGCCACGTTGAAGTGGGCCCAGGGCGCGGTGCCGCCCGCCTCGTGCCGCATGATCTCCGCGGCCTGCGCGGCACGGGACTCCAGCAGGTCGGCCGCGGTGAGGAAGATCTTCCGGCGGGCGAAGGGGGCCATCGCGGCCCAGTCCGGGAAAGCCGCGTCGGCCGCGGCCACCGCGCGCGCCACGTCCTCGGGCCCGCCGGCCGCCACGGTGGCGTACACCTCGCCGGTGTACGGGTCGAGGTCGTCGGCGGTGCGGCCCGAGGCGGCCGGAGTGTCCTCGCCGCCGATGAGCAGGTCGCGGGTGATGGTCATTCCGGTGTCCTTCGCTCTCGCGTGCCGAACGGCCTGTGCGCGCAGTGAACTTGAGTTCACCACGGATGTGCGCGCCAGTCTCCGTCGCCGTTTCGAGATGTGTCAATCGAGAGCCGTGTCAGCCGCGGGCGGCCGACCGCCGCGCCCGCCGCCCCGGCCATCGCACTCCCCCGGCCGAGGTGACCGCCACCATCCCCAGCAGGGCGAGCGCGGCGGCGGGGGTGAGCACGGCCCAGGGCGCCCGCTCGGCGTAGGGGTGGTTTTCGGCGAGGAGCCGACCCCACTCGGCGGACGGCGGCTGGGCGCCGAGGCCCAGGAAGCCGAGGGAGGCCAGGGCCAGCGCCACGGCGGGCAGCCGCAACAGCGCGTGGCGCGCCACCGGCGGCAGCACGGCGGGCAGCAGATGGCGGCGGAACAGATGGCGGCGGCCCGCGCCGAGGGCGCGCGTCGCGGCGAGGTGGGTGGCGGCGCGCTCCTGGTTCAGCAGGGCGGCGGTGTGCGCGGCCAGAGGCGTCCAGGCGACGGCGGCGACGGCGAGCGCGGGCGTGTAAGGACCGGCCCCGGCCGTGCCCGCGACCAGCAGCCCGGCGAGCACGGGCGGTACGGCGTTGGCGGTCTCCACGAGCCCGCCCGCCAGCCGGGGCACCATGCCGAGCAGCAGCCCCACGGCCAGGGCGCAGGCGCTCACCGCGAGGGCGAGGGCGAGGGTGGTGAGGGCGCCGTGCCCCACCCGGGCCAGCAGATCGCGGCCGAGCGCGTCCGTACCGAACGGGTGCTGCCAGGACGGGCCGTCGAGGCGGGCGGTGGTGTCCAGGGCCATCGGGTCCCGGAGCGCGCCGACGGCGACGACGGCCAGCAGGACGGCCCCGTACAGCAGGGGCAGCGCGCGGGCGGGCGGCCCGGACGGGTGGTGGAGGGTGGGCAGTTCGCCGTCGCGCAACGCCGGGCCGAGCAGCAGCCGGGCCGCGAGGCGGGCGAGGCCACCGGCGGTGGTGGCGAACACGATGAGCACGAGGGTTCCGGTCTGGAGGACCGGCAGGTCCTGGGCCAGGGCCGCCTGGAGGGTGAGCCGGCCGAGCCCGGGGATGTCGAAGACCTGCTCGACGGCGACCGCGCCGCCGGTGAAGCCGACCACGAACAGGCCCAGGTTGGGCAGCACCCCGGGGACGGCCCGGCGCAGCGCCTGCCGGGCGATGCGCCGGGCGGGGAGGCCGCGTGCGGCGGCGGCCCGCACCCAGGGCTCGGCGAAGGCGCCGGGCAGGACGTCGTCCAGGACGCGGCCGAGCGCCGCGCCGACGGGCAGGCCGAGCGCGAGCGCGGGCAGCGGCATCCAGGCCCAGCCGTACCAGCCGACGGCGGGCAGCCAGCCGAGCCGCACCCCGATGACGGCGGCCAGGACGGAGGCGATCAGGAACTCCGGCAGCGCGGCGAGGAGCGCGCCGCCGCTGCCCGCGCCGCGCGGCAGTGGCCGTCGCCGCGCGCCGCGCCACAGGGTGCGCGCGCACACCGCGCCGGCCGTGGCCAGCGCGACCGCCAGCGCCCCGGCCGTCAGCAGCAGCGAGCAGCCGAGGGCCTGGGCGACCATGGGGGCCACGGGTGTGCCGGAGAGCCAGGACGTCCCCGCGTCGCCGTGGGTCAGCCCGCCGAGCCAATGCCCCAGGAGGTGCGACGGCCCGGCGTCCAGGTCGAGGTCGCGGCGGATGGCCTCCAGCACCTCGGGGGTGGGATCGCGGTCGGCCGCGCGCGCCTTGAGCACGGTGCGGGCGGGGTCGGTGCGGGACAGCCAGGGCAGCAGTCCGATGCCGCACAGCAGCAGGAGGGCGAGCGCGGCGCGCCACAGCGCGCTCAGCGCGGTGGACCGTCCGCCGGTGATGGTGGCCGCGGTGCGGCGTATGCCGGTCAACGGTGCGTACCGGGGCCGATGAGGGTGCGCTCGTACGGGTCGAGCTGCACGCCCCGTACCGAGCCGCCGACGCCGTGGATGATGCGCTGATGCACCAGCGGTACGACGGCGTCGGTGCGGAGGATGGCGGTCTGGGCGTCGAGCGAGGCGCTGTGCCGCTCGTCGATGTCGGCGCGGGAGTCGGCCTCGGCGACGGCCCGGTCCACCGCCTCGTCGCACAGCCCGGCCAGGTTGTAGCTGCCGTGGCAGGTGAAGTCGCTGGCGAGGTAGGACACGGGGTCGCCGGTGTCGAGCATGGTGTTGCGCGCGGCGACGACGGCGTCGAACCTGCCCGCGAGCGCGTCGCTCTCCAGCCGGGAGTACTCCCGGACCTCCAGCTTCACCGTGAACCCGGCCTTCTCCAGCTGCTGTTGCAGCACCTGGGCGGCCTCGGGCAGCTCGGGCCGGTTGTCGTAGGTGCCCAGGGTGATGGAGGTGTTCTCGACCCGTGCGGCCGCGGGGCGTCCCGCGGGCGCGGGGTGTTCGCCCGTGGCCCAGGACAGGGCGGGGCCGAACACGCCCTGTCCGGGGTCGGCGTGGCCCTCGTACACGCCCCGCGCGAACACGCCGGGCCCCACGGCCTCGCGGGCGGCGGCGCGGACCTTCGGGTCGGCGAAGGGGCCTGAGCGGGTGTTGAGGAAGAGGGCGGTGGTCCGGGCGGTGGGGACTTCCCGGACGGTGGGCTTGTCGAGGGTGGCCGCCTGGGAGACCGGCACGGCCTCGGCGATGTCCGCCTCGCCGGTGCGCAGGGCGTTGGTGCGGGCGGTGCCGTCGGCGATGAAGCGGACGTCGATGCCGGAGGCGTGGGCGAGGCCGCCCCAGTAGTCGTCGAAGCGGTTGAGGGTGGCCCGGGTGGCGCCGGCGGACCGGCCGAGTACGAAGGGCCCGGTGGCGGTGCCGACCGGGTCGGGGGCGGCCGCCCTGTCGTGCGCCTTCGGGGAGCCGTACGCCTTCGGGGAGAGGATGGCCAGGCTCGGGCTGGAGAGCGTGAGCGGCAGCGCGGGGTATTCGGCCTCGGTGGTGACCCGGACCCGCCGCTTCCCCACGGGCCTGGCGGCGAGCTGAACCCCGGAGAGCGCGGCGGGCACCGGGTCGGCGTGCGCCGCGCTGTTCAGCGCGCCCGCGACGGCCTTCGGGGTGACGGGCGCGCCGTCCTGGAACCGGGCCTCGCGCAGGGTGAACAGCCAGCCGCGGCGGCCCTCCCGGGTCCAGGACTCGGCGAGCGCGGGCGACGCGGAGCCGTTGCCGTCCAGGCGGGTCAGCCCTTCGGTGACGCCGAGCCGGCTGAGCAGGGTGGCGTCGGCGCCGTACGGGGAGAAGCGCTCGGCGGGCGGGAAGGCCATGGCGACCCGCAGCCGGTCGCCGCCTCCCCCGCCGGAGCCGCCCGTCGCGTCGTACGCCGTGCCGTCCGGGGAGGCGAAGCAGCCGGAGAGCAGCGGGGCGAGCAGCAGAGCGGTGGCCGTCCGGCGGCGGACAGGGGGCATGGGTCAGGTTCTCCAGATGCTGCGCGGAGCGGGAAGGGTGAGGCTACATGATAATCATTTCCATCAACCTCACCGGGTTCGGCCCTGCGGTCAGGCCATCGGGACCTCGAAGTGCAGGACCCGGCTCTCCCCCGGCTCCTCCCGCTCGTCGCACACGACCTTCCCCAGCGACCGCCAGAACGGCTCGGCGCCGGGCACGCCCGGGTCGGTGTGCAGATAGACGGCGCGGTATCCGCCGTCGGCCGCGGCGAAGTCGAGCAGCGCGCGCACCAGCCGACGGGCCAGCCCCTGGCGGCGGCACTCGGGCCGTACGTACACCCGGCGCAGCTGGGCGGTCCCCCCCGACGGGTACCGCTCCGCCAGCCACGCGGGGTTGGGAGGATGGACCGGGCCCCGGGAGTCGAGGGCCGCGGTCCCGGCGACCGCCCCGTCCCGCTCGTCCACCGCGACCAGCAGCGTGTGCCGCGGCGACCGCAGATAGGCGGCGCCGGGATCGATGATGTCGGCGTGCCAGCGCGGCACGTATCCCGTCCCGAAGTCGCGGTAGACGGTGTCGAGCATCACCCCGCGGGCGGCGTCGAGGTCGTCGGCTGTCGCGGTCCTGATGCTGTATTCATGCACCTGCAGATCGTACGCAATAAGCCCCCGGCGCGATCAACCGGCCGTCACGGCCTGGCAGGCCGTGACGGCCCGCCAGGCCGGCTCAGGGCGCAGGAGGGCGCGGATGGCACGGGTGCGGGCCTCGGCGCGGAGGGGAAACGGCTCAGCCCTGGGCGACCGTGAGCACGATCTTGCCTCGGATGTGCCCTCGGGCGGCGCGCTCGTGCGCGGCCCGGGCGTCCGCGAGCGGAAACGTGCTGTCGATCGCGACGCGCAGCGCGCCCGCGTCGAGCAGGCGTCCCAGTTCAGCGAGCTGCGTGCCGTTCGAGCGGACCTGGGTGGCCGTGACCGTGACACCCAGCTCCGCGTTCTCCTCGTCGTCGAACTCGCCGAAGTACACCGGGTAGAGGGACCCGCCGCGCTTGAGGGTGCGCAGGAAGCGCCTGCTGCCGGAGCCCC
>NZ_JBEYAL010000052.1:0-51247 GCF_040631655.1 Streptomyces sp. NPDC019937 | reverse complement strand
CGCCGCTGCGCTCTCCTCACGCGGGTTGCGATGCTCCCCCAGCTACCGCTGGGAGGTGCCCCCTGCACCAGACGCCGCTCGCTGATCCGGCCTGACCCACAAGACACCCCCTAGAAGTAGAAGCGGGAGACCGATTCCGCCACGCAGACCGGTTTGGTGCCGCCCTCGCGCTCGACGGTGACCGTGAGGGTCAGCTGGATCCCGTCCTTCACCTCGGTCACCTCGGCGATGCGGCCCGTGGCGCGCAGCCGGGAGCCGACCGGAACGGGGGAGGGGAAGCGGACCTTGTTGCTGCCGTAGTTGACGCCCATCGTCAAGCCCTCGACGCGCAGCAGCTGCGGGCTGAAGTACGGCAGCAGGGACAGGGTCAGATAGCCGTGGGCGATGGTCGTGCCGAAGGGGCCGGCGGCGGCCTTCTCGGCGTCGACGTGGATCCACTGGTGGTCGCCGGTCGCCTCGGCGAACAGGTCGATCCGCTTCTGGTCGATCTCCAGCCAGTCGCTGGGGCCGAGTTCCTCACCGACCGCGGCGCGCAGTTCGTCGGGTGAGGTGAAGATCCTGGGCTCTGCCATGTGTGCTGCCTCCCGGGCGACTCGCGATGCGGCTAAGCGACTGCTCAGCATGCTCGGGTGGCCAGGCTCCTGTCAACGCGCCGTGCGCGGCCCCTCATGCCGAGGGCGCTGTTCGGGGCGCGCCCGCCAGGTCCCGGCGAGCGCGCCCCCGGCCCGGGGCCGGGCCTCAGGCCGCCGCGTACCGCGTCACCGTCGCGCAGCCGGCGCGCCGGGAGGCCGCCAGCGCCTCGGTGGTGAGCAGCGGGACCGGCACCACGATGCCGCAGTCCTCGCAGACCGGTCCGGCCGCGGGATAGCGGTTCAGGTCCTCGCGCCAGACCAGCCGTTCCTGGGCGCAGACCGGGCAGGCCGATCCCGGGCCCGCTTCCATGGCCACGATCAGCCGCCGCAGGACGTCGGCGAGGCGGCCGTCGGGGTGGGTCGAGGGGGATTCGCACGGCATGATGTCGCAGCCGCCCCAGGTGTGCAGGTGCCAGTCGTCGACGGCGCTGGGCTGCCGGATGCCGTGGTGTTTCTCCAGCCTGCGCCGGGCGGCGAAGTCCGCCTCGTACGCGAGCCACAGGGTGCGGGCCTCCTCGAGTTCTTCGAGTGCCGTGATCAAACGTGTGGGTTCAGGCTGACGGTCCTCCGGGATGATCCCGGTCCTGGCGCACAGATGGTGCCAGGTCGCCCGGTGCCCGTACGGCGCGAACCGCTCCAGGCATTTGCGCAGCGAGGTGCGCCGGGCGGTGACGTGTCTGCGTGGATTGCGAACCTCTCGTGCGAGTGCTCTGAAACCGGCCACTTCTTACCACCTCCGCGAGTGCGGACCCGACTCGTTGTCGAATGGACGTAACGCAGCGCGATCCGGATCCATCGTGTTTCCAGAAACTCGCGAAGCAATCGGAACAAGGAAGTTGACGGCCGCTCACCTTCCGGCGTGGTTGTACCGCCGGTAACCTCCCCCTCAACTGCATCCGGGAGGAGCGGATATGCGTTTCAGAACCGGCAAGCTCACCCGTGTCGCGGTGGCCGCGGCCGCGGTATTGGCGCTCGGCGCCACGTTCGCGGCCCCGCTGCCGCAAGAGGCCCAGGCGGCGCCCGCCGCGCAAGCCGCCACCGACTACTGCGGGGGGCAGTGTTCCGACATCCTGCCGCCCGGCGCGACCGGCAACGCGACACTGGCCGACATCCTCGCCAACCGAGTGTTCGGCACCCACCCCGCGCACAGCGCCGACCAGCTCGGCCCGTACGCCGACCTGGCCCAGGGCTATCCGACGCTCACCGACGACAAGCTGAACACCTTCTTCAACGACTCGTCGTTCGGCGTCCCGGCCGACCAGGTCGAGTCGGTCACCAAGCCCCGCGACGACGTCACGATCACCCGGGACAAGAAGACCGGCGTCCCGCACATCCAGGGCACCACCCGCGAGGGCACCGAATTCGGCGCCGGATACGCCGCCGCCCAGGACCGGCTGTGGCTGATGGACCTGTTCCGCCACGTGGGGCGTGGCGAGCTGACCTCGTTCGCCGGTGGCGCGCCCGCCAACCAGGGCCTGGAACAGGACTTCTTCCGCCAGGCGCCGTACACCGAGGCGGACTACCAGGCGCAGATCGACTACATCCTGGCCACCGGCGGCGAGCGCGGGAAGCAGGCGCTGGCCGACGCCCAGGCGTACATCGACGGGATCAACGCCTACGCCAAGAAGGCGAAGGACGCCCGCAACTTCCCCGGCGAGTACGTGCTCACCGGGCACATCGACGCGATCACCAACGCCGGTGAGATCCAGCCGTTCAAGCTCACCGACCTGATCGCGCTGGCCTCCGTCGTCGGCGCCCTCTTCGGCAACGGAGGCGGCGGCGAGGTGGAGGGCGCGCTGTCCATGCTCGCCGCCCAGCAGAAGTACGGCCTCGAAGAGGGCACCAAGGTCTGGGAGTCCTTCCGGCAGCGCAACGACCCGGAGGCCGTGCTGACCGTCCACGACGGCAAGGGCTTCCCGTACGCGGACAAGCCCGCGAACGCACAGGGCACCGCGATGCCCGACCCGGGCTCCGTCACCCCCGAACAGCTCGTGTACGACCGCGAGGGCAGCGCCACCCCGGCCAAGGCCGAGGACCGCACCGCGGTCAAGGCGCCCGCCAAGCTCGACAAGCTGCGCGGCATCTACGACGACGGGGTGCTGCCCCGCGACCTGTTCAGCCGCAAGAAGGGCATGTCCAACGCGCTCGTGGTCTCCGGCAAGTACACCGCCAGCGGCCACCCCGTCGCCGTCTTCGGCCCGCAGACCGGCTACTTCGCCCCGCAGCTGCTGATGCTCCAGGAG
This sequence comes from Streptomyces sp. NPDC019937, assembly GCF_040631655.1. Classification (NCBI taxonomy): domain Bacteria; kingdom Bacillati; phylum Actinomycetota; class Actinomycetes; order Kitasatosporales; family Streptomycetaceae; genus Streptomyces; species Streptomyces sp. NPDC019937. Next base: position 48,372 of record NZ_JBEYAL010000052.1, on the reverse strand, counting down.
ATCCAGGGCCCGGGCATCAGCGCCCGCGGCGCCTCCTTCGCGGGCGTCGGAATGTACGTCCAGCTCGGGCGCGGCCAGGACTACGCGTGGAGCGCCACCACCTCCGCGCAGGACGTCACCGACACCTACGCGGTCGAGCTGTGCTCACCGGACGGCTCCACGCCGGGCAAGGACGCGACGTACTACCGCTACCACGGCGACTGCCTGCCCATGGACAAGCTGGAGCGGCGCAACGCCTGGAAGCCCACCGTCGCCGACTCCACCGCCGCGGGCTCCTACCGGATGCAGGTCTACCGCACCAAGTACGGGCTCGTGACCCATCGCGCCACGGTCGGCGGCAAACCCGTCGCCTTCACCTCGCTGCGCGCCACCTACCGCCACGAGGCCGACTCGATCGTCGGCTTCCAGATGTTCAACGACCCGGGCTACGTGACCGACGCGAAGTCCTTCCAGAGCGCCGCCCAGCACATCAACTACACCTTCAACTGGTTCTACGCCGACTCCCGGCAGGCCGCCTACTACAACAGCGGGCTCAACATGCGGCGCGCCGACGGCGTCGACCCGTCGCTGCCCGTCAAGGCCGAGAAGGCGTACGAGTGGCGGGACTTCGACCCGGCGGACAACACCGCCGCGTACACCCCGGCCGCCGAACACCCCCAGTCCATCGACCAGGACTACTACATCAGCTGGAACAACAAGCTCGCCAAGGACTACAGCGCGGCGGGCTTCGGCGACGGCTCCGTGCACCGCGGCAACCTCCTCGACGACCGGGTGCGCGCCCTGGTCAAGAAGGGCGGGGTGACCCGCGCCGCGCTCGCCCGGGCGATGGGCGAGGCCGCCGTCACGGACCTGCGCGGCGAGGACGTGCTGCCCGAGCTGCTGAAGGTGCTGCGCAGCAAGCCGATCGACGACCCGGCGCTCTCCACCGCCGTGCAGCGGCTGGAGTCCTGGCAGGCGGCCGGTTCACAGCGCCGCGAGACGAGCGCGGGCTCGCACACCTACGGCCACGCCGACGCGGTGCGCATCATGGACGCCTGGTGGCCGCTGCTGGTCGAGGCCGAGTTCAAGCCCGGCCTCGGCGGCGAGCTGTACGACGCGCTGCGCACCAACCTGAGCGTGGACGAATCGCCCTCGGCGGGCCACGGGCCGACCGGTTCGCACGCCGGGTCGTCCTTCCAGTACGGCTGGTGGTCCTACGTCGACAAGGACCTGCGCGCGGTCCTCGGCGAGGACGTCAAGGGGCCGCTCGCCAAGCCGTACTGCGGCGGCGGCGACCTGAGCGCCTGCCGTGACGCCCTGCTCGCAAGCCTCAAGCAGGCCGCCGCCAAGCCCGCCACCGAGGTCTACCCCGGCGACGACAACTGCGCGGCGGGCGACCAGTGGTGCGCCGACTCCATCATCCAGCGCACCGTCGGCGGACTGACCCACGACAAGATCAGCTGGCAGAACCGTCCCACCTTCCAGCAAGTGGTGGAGTTCGCCCGCCACCGCTGAACGTACGGCCCCGGTCATTTCTGAAGTCCCTGTGCTTCTCGCGGTTTCCCTCGTGCATTCCGGAATATCCCTGCCAGGTCCGGACCAGGAATAGCGCCGAAGACGCTGCACTATGCTTCGAAACGTCAGGACGCGTTTTCTTGTACGGGGGAGCAGAAGACCGGAATGTCCTCAAGCGATCGGTGGCAGTACCCCGCGGCGCTGCTGGACACCACCATGGATCAACTCCGCACACTGCTCGCGGTCCATGAGACCGGTACGGCGCTGGGCGCCGCCCGGCTCCTGGGCCGCGAGCAGTCCAGCGTTCAAAAACAGCTCGACACGATGAACCGGAACTTCGGCACCCTGTGCGGAGAACCGCTCGTCCTCAAACGGGGCCGCAGCCGGAACGTGCTCTTCACCGCCACCGGCGAGAGCCTCGCCGAACTCGCCCGCGGCACGCTGAACGGATGGCAGGACGAACTGCGCGACTGCCGCCGCCGGCTCGGCGGCCGGCTGGCCGTCGGCTCCACCCGCTACACCCTCGGCTTTCTGCTGAACGCCGTGGAACTGGTCACCGCCGACTTCGAGAGCCGCGGCGTCGAGCTGAAGGTCGAGCACGTCCGCACCCGGGACCTGCTCCACCGGCTCGGCTCCAAGGAACTCGACCTGGTCTGCGGCAGCGTGCTGGCCACCGGGAGCGAGAACCGCGGGCTGGAGGACTTCGAGGTGATGCAGTGGCGGCGCAGCGGCCTGTCCCTGGTCACCAACCTCGGCGCGGGCGAACTGCCGGACCCCGCCGTCGCGGTGAGCGCCCTGCCCGGGGTGCCGCTCGCGGTCTCCGCCGACGGCCTCATCCCCGGCTTCCTGCGCGGCTGGTTCGGCGGCCGCTACCGCCAGGAGCTGCACATCGCGGCCGAGATCGACACCGTGAGTTACGGCCTCGAACTGCTCTCCTCGGGCGTGCTGCGCGGCGGGGTGCTCGTCACCCAGGGGATCGGCGACGCGGTGGCCGACGGGCGGCTGCGGACCGGCGCCGGGCTGCGCACGCTGCGGCTGGCCGATGACATCGCGCCGGAGCTGGAAGTGCTCGTCGGGGTCTTCGTACGGGCCGGGGAGCGCGCCGCGCAGGACGACCACCATCCGCTCAACGTGCTGTGGAACGCCCTGGCGGGGGAGAACGCCCGCTGGCGCCGGGTCATCGGCGACCAGCGCCCCCGGAGCCCGCGCGACCGGTGAGCCGCACCCCGATGGTCATCCGCCGGTCGGCCGATCGCCCTCTTCCGTTCCACATACCGACTGGTTAGTCTGCCGGTGCGGCCGGGCCGATCCGGGCCGACGGCCGCGCCGCATCCGAGGAGCGTCTCAATCGTGGAAACCGTGCGTGGAGCGCGAGTTGTCGTCACCGGGGCGGGAGGCGGCATCGGCGCCGCCCTGGCCCGCCGCTTCGCCGCCGAGGGCGCCCAGGTCGTCGTCAACGACCTCGACGCGGCCGGGGCGGAGGCCGTCGCCGCCGAGATCGGCGGCACCGCCGTCCCCGGTGACGCCTCCGGCGTGGTGCCCGCCGCCCGCGACGCGCTCGGCGGCGCCATCGACATCTTCTGCGCCAACGCGGGCGTCGGCCACGGCGGCGGGCCCGAGGCCGACGAGGAGCTGTGGGCCCAGTCCTGGGACGTCAACGTGATGGCCCATGTCCGGGCCGCCCGCGCGCTGCTGCCCGACTGGCTGGAGCGCGGGGAGGGGCGCTTCGTGTCCACCGTGTCCGCGGCCGGGATGCTCACCATGGTCGGCTCGGCGCCGTACAGCGTCTCCAAGCACGCGGCGCTCGCCTTCGCCGAATGGCTTTCCGCCACCTACCGCCACCGGGGCATCCAGGTGCACGCCGTGTGCCCGCAGGGCGTGCGCACCAAGATGCTGGTGGACAGCGGAGCCGCGGGGGACCTGGTGCTGGTGCCCACCGCGATCGAACCGGAGGACGTCGCCGCCGCCGTGCTCCAAGGCATCGCCGAGAACCGGTTCCTGATCCTGCCGCACCCGGAGACGGCCGAGTACTACGCCCAGCGCGCCACCGACACCGAGCGGTGGCTGCGGGGCATGAACCGCGTCCAGCGCACCCTGGAAGAGACCGAAGAGAGGCCGCCCCGATGACGTCGTACCAGGACCAGCCGTGGCTCGCCCAGCTCACCGAGAAGCAGCGCCAACCGATCACCCCGCGCCCGAGCGTGCTGCACGCCTTCCGGGAGGCGGTGCGCGACGCCCCTGACCACCCCGCGCTCGCCTACTTCGACGGCCGGATCACCTACCGGGAGCTGGACGAGCTGTCGGACGGGCTCGCCGGCCACCTCGCCGGGCGCGGCTTCGCCCCCGGCGACCGGCTCGCGATCATGCTGCAGAACACCCCGCACTTCGTGATCGCGCTGCTCGGCGCGTGGAAGGCGGGCGCGGCCGTGGTCCCCGTCAACCCCATGTACAAGGGCGGCGAACTCACCCACATCCTCACCGACGCCGAGGTCACCGCGCTGGTGTGCGCCCGCACCGGCTGGGAGGCGTACATACGGGAGACGGCCGCGGGTACCCCGGTGCGCATCGCGCTCACCGCCGACGCGTACGACTTCCAGACCCGGAACGACGAGCGGGTGCTGCGCGACGAGCGCGTCCCCGTGCCCGAGGACACCGACGACCTCCTGGTGGCCGCCCGCGCCGGTGCCCGGCCGCCCGCCGTCCCCGAGCCCGCGCCCGGCGACATCGCGCTGATCAGCTACACGTCCGGCACCAGCGGCACCCCCAAGGGCGCCATCAACACCCATGTCAACGTCTCCTACAACGCCGACCGGCAGCACCTCCTCCACGAGCTGCCCCCGGGCTCGGTGATCTTCGCGCTGGCGCCGCTGTTCCACATCACCGGCATGGTCTGCGAGCTGGGCGCGAGCCTCGCCGGGGCCGGGACGCTCGCGCTGGCGTACCGCTTCGAGACCGGGGTCGTCCTGGACGCGTTCGCCGAGCACCGCCCCGCGTACACCGTGGGCCCCTCCACCGCCTTCATGGCGCTGATGGCCCATCCGCAGGCGACCCGCGACCACTTCTCGTCCTTCCGGATCATCTCCTCCGGCGGCGCCCCGCTGCCGCCCGCGCTGGTCGACCGGTTCGAGTCGGCGCTGGGCCCGTACCTGCACAACGGCTACGGGCTCACCGAGTGCACCGCCCCCTGCGCCAGCGTCCCGCCCGGCGTACGGGCCCCCGTCGACCCGGTCTCCGGCACCCTGGCGGTCGGCGTGCCCGGTGCGGACACCGTCGTACGGATCGCCGGTGACGACGGCAAGGACCTGCCGTTCGGCGAGCCCGGCGAGATCGTGGTGAGCGGCCCCATGGTCGTCCCCGGCTACTGGCGCCGCCCCGACGCCACCGAGGCCGGCATGCCCGGCGGCGAACTGCGCACCGGGGACATCGGCTTCATGGACGAGGGCGGCTGGCTGTATGTCGTCGACCGCAAGAAGGACATGATCAACGCCTCCGGGTTCAAGGTGTGGCCGCGCGAGGTCGAGGACGTGCTCTACACTCACCCCGCCGTCCGCGAGGCGGCCGTCGTCGGCAAGCCGCACCCCTACCGGGGCGAAACGGTCAAGGCGTACGTGAGCCTGCGGCCGGGGGCCGAGGCCACGCCGGACGAGCTGGCCGCGTACTGCGCGGACCGGCTCGCCGCGTACAAGTACCCGCGGGAGGTCGACATCCTGCCCGAGCTCCCGAAGACGACCAGTGGCAAGATCCTCCGACGAGAACTGCGAGGATGAGAACGGAAAGAGAAACGGGTGGCGACCATGGCCAGAACGACGAACGGCGACGGACAACCGGTGCCGCGGCGGCTGCTGGCCGCCGCGACCCGCCTCTTCGCGGAGCGCGGGTTCGACCGGACGTCCGTCCAGGAGATCGTCGAGGCGGCGGGGGTCACCAAGGGAGCCCTTTACCACTACTTCGGCTCCAAGGACGATCTGCTCCATGAGATCTACGGCCGGGTGCTCCGCCTCCAGCAGGAACGGCTGGACGCCTTCGCGGACGCGGACGCTCCCGTGGAGCGGCGGCTGCGGGACGCGGCGGCCGACGTCGTGGTGACCACCATCGAGAACCTCGACGACACCACGATCTTCTTCCGGTCGATGCACCATCTGAGCCCGGAGAAGTACAAGCAGGTACGGGCCGAGCGGCGCCGCTACCACGAGCGGTTCCGCGCGCTCGTCGAGGAGGGCCAGCGGACCGGGGTCTTCACCGCCGACACCCCGGCGGACCTGGTGGTCGACTACCACTTCGGCTCCGTGCACCACCTGGGCACCTGGTACCGCCCCGGCGGCCCCCTCGGCCCCCAGCAGGTGGCCGACCACCTGGCCGACCTCCTGCTGCGCGCGCTGCGGCCGTAAGGAGACGCGGCGGAGGGGGCGCCCACGGTGTGGGCGCCCCCTCCGCTCGCTCTCGTGGCTACAGGTACCGCTTCAACTCCCGCCGCGCCAGCGACCGCTGGTGCACCTCATCCGGCCCGTCGGCCAGCCGCAGCGTACGGGCCGCCGCCCACAGCTCCGCCAGCGGGAAGTCCTGGCTGACCCCGCCCGCGCCGTGCAACTGCACCGCCTGGTCCAGGATCCCCACCACCGTCCGCGGTGTGGCGATCTTGATGGCCTGGATCTCGGTGTGCGCCTCCCGGTTGCCCACCGTGTCCATCATCCAGGCCGTCTTGAGGACCAGCAGCCGCAGCTGCTCGACCGCCACCCGGGCGTCCGCGATCCACTCGTGGACCTGGCCCTGCTGGGCGAGCGCCTTGCCGAACGCCTGCCGGGTCACCGCCCGGCGGCACATCAGCTCGATCGCCCGCTCGGCCATGCCGATCAGCCGCATGCAGTGGTGGATACGGCCGGGGCCCAGCCGGGCCTGGGCGATGGCGAAGCCGCCGCCCTCCTCGCCGACGAGGTTCGCGGCCGGCACCCGGGCCCGGTCGAAGACGACCTCGGCGTGGCCGCCGTGGTAGTGGTCCTCGTAGCCGTACACCTGCATCGCCCGCCGCACCTCGACCCCCGGCGTATCGCGCGGCACCAGCACCATGGACTGCTGGCGGCGCACGTCCGCGCCCTCCGGGTCGGTCTTCCCCATCACGATGAAGATCTTGCAGTCCGGGTTCATCGCCCCGGAGATGTACCACTTGCGCCCGGTGATGACGTAGTCGTCGCCGTCCCGCTCGATCCGGGTCTCGATGTTGGTGGCGTCGGACGAGGCCACCTCCGGCTCGGTCATCGCGAAGGCCGACCGGATCTCGCCCGCGAGCAGCGGCTCCAGCCACTGCTTGCGCTGCTGCTCGTTGCCGAACTGGGTGAGCACCTCCATGTTGCCGGTGTCCGGCGCGGCGCAGTTGAGGGCGGTGGGGGCGAGCTGGGGGCTGCGGCCGGTGATCTCGGCGAGCGGGGCGTACTGGAGGTTGGTCAGCCCGGCCCCGTACTCGGCGTCGGGCAGGAACAGGTTCCACAGCCCCTGCTTGCGGGCCTCGGCCTTCAGCTCCGCCACGACGGCCGGGGTCTCCCAGGGCGAGCCGAGCCGGGCGCGCTGCTCGCCCACGACCGCCTCGGCCGGGTAGACGTGCTCGTCCATGAAGGTCAGGAGCTTGGCGCGGAGTTCTTCGGTGCGGGCGTCGAATGCGAAGTCCATGAGGTGTCTCAGTTCTCCTGGAGGGTGGTGAGGCCGTTGTGGATGAAGCCCGGGACGATGGCGCCGATGCGGTCGAAGCCCGCGCCCAGGGTCTGTCCGAGGGTGAAGCGGTAGTGGATGCCCTCCAAGATCACCGCGAGCTTGAAGTAGGCGAAGGCGGTGTACCAGGCGATGCCGCCGACGTCCCGGCCCGAGCCCTCGGCGTACCGCTGGACCAGTTCGTCCGTCCCCGGGTGGCCGGGGGCGCCCTGGGTGGAGGAGATGGGCGCGTCGTCCAGCGTGGGGTGCTCGCTGTACATCACGATCAGGCCGAGGTCGGTCAGCGGATCGCCGAGCGTGGACATCTCCCAGTCGAGGATCGCCTTGATCCGGTCGTCGGCGCCCACCAGGACGTTGTCCAGGCGGTAGTCGCCGTGCACGACGGTGGGCGCGGGGGAGGCGGGCAGCGCCTTGGCGAGCCGGGTGTGCAGCTCGTCGATGCCGGGCAGCTCACGGCTGCGCGAGGCCTCCAGCTGCTTGCCCCAGCGCCGCAGCTGCCGCTCCAGGAAGCCCTCCGGCCGCCCGAAGTCACCGAGCCCGACCTCGGCGGGGTCGACGGCGTGCAGCGCCACGAGGGTGTCCACCAGGGACAGCACCACCCCCCGGGTGCGCTCCGGACCGATCGCGGCCAGCTGCTCGGCCGTACGGTACGGAGTGCCCTCCACGAACTCCATGACGTAGAACGGCGCCCCGGCCACCGCCTCGTCCTCGCACAGCAGCACCGGCTCCGGCACCGGCACGCTGGTCGGATACAGCGCGCTGATCACCCGGTGCTCGCGCCGCATGTCATGGGCGGTGGCCAGCACATGCCCCAGCGGCGGCCGGCGGACCACCCAGCGGGAGGCGCCGCCGGTGACGGCGTACGTGAGATTCGACCGGCCGCCCTCGATCAGCTCCGCGCTCAGCGGGCCGCCCACCAGCCCGGGCCGCTCGCGGTCGAGATGGGCGCGGAGCCGCGTCAGATCGAGTCCCGGCGGATTGCCTGCGTTCATCGAATCTCTTCTTCCCTGGGAGGCGGGCGACGGTACGGTTCACTCCATGTCCACCTCATGATGCCGACCAGTCGGTATGTAGTCCAGTGCGCGGCCGTCACCGGTTCCCTCCCGCCGCCGCTCGGCGCGCTCCTGAGCCGCCGTGACCGCGTCGCCGTACTCGATGCCCCAGGAGCCCAGCGCCTCGACGGGGCCCAGCAGGGTGCGGCCCAGCGGCGTCAGCGCGTACTCGACGCGCGGCGGCGCCTCCGCGTACCGACGCCGCTCCACCAGCCCGTCGTCCTCCAGGCGGCGCAGCGTCTCGTTGAGCACCTTGGCGCTGATGCCGCCGATGGCCGTGCGCAGCTCACCGGGGCGGCGCGGCCGCTCGCGCAGCCCGAAGATCACCACGGCGGTCCAGGTGCGGGTCAGCACATCGAAGCCGATCCGGGCCCGGCAGTCGGCGATGAACCGACCGGTGGGCGAAGGGTGCGGGGTCGTCGTCACTCATGCCTCCTGGGGCTGACGTACTGGCCGTCCTAGCGGATCCATTGGGCACCACGGGGTGCGCAACGGACTTCCTAGTGTCCTGTTCGAAGCGGGCGGCACCGGCCGCTCGTGAGCGATGAGGAGGCCGCGCGATGCGGATCGGAGTGCTGGGCACGGGAACCATGGCCGAGGGGCTGGCGGGGCAGTGGGCGCGGGCGGGCCACACGGTGTTCATCGGCGGCCGCACGCCCGCCGACGCGCGGGCCCTGGCGGAGCGGACCGGCCACGGGGCACGGGCCGGATCGCTGCGCGAGGCCGCCGGGTTCGGGGAGGTGACGCTGCTCGCGGTCGCGTACGAAGGGGTGGCGGCCACCCTGGAGGCGGCGGGCGCGGGGGAGGGGACGCTGAGCGGCCGGGCGCTGATCGACTGCACCAACGCGATCGTCCCCGGCCGGTTCGTCCTCGCCACCGGCGGCGGCCCGGGGGTGGCCGAGCGGATCGCCGCACAGGCGGTCGGGGCGCGGGTGGTGAAGGGGTTCAACCTGTGCGCGGACTCGGTGTGGCGGATGACCCCGCCGGTCTTCGCGGACGGCCCCCTCGCGGTGCCGCTGTGCGGGGACGACGAGGGCGCGCTGGAGGCCGTACGGACCCTCGTGCGCGACATGGGCTGCGTACCCCTGGACGGCGGCGGCCTGGAGCGGGCCCGGCACCTGGAGGCGACGGCCGCGTTCCTGCTCGGCTTCTGGTTCGCCGGGGCGGAGCCGCGGGCCGCGCTGCCCCCGGCGGCGGCCCAGGTCCCCTACCGCGTTCCGGCCTGAACCCGAGCGGGCTGGATTTGCGGTGCCGGTTCCCGAGCAGGAGCGTCGGTAAGGGGGAAGCGCCCGGCGACACAAGGAACCGCGAGGAGCAGCCACCATGAAGGCCATCAGCTACCGCCGCTACGGCGGCCCCGAGGTCCTCGAATTCGGCGAGGTCCGGGATCCCAAGGTCGGGCCCGACTCGGTGCTGATCCGGGTCAGGGCCGCCGCCGTGAACCCCGTCGACTGGAAGGCGCAGGCCGGATATCTCGACCCCGTCCTGGACGCCGTCTTCCCGGTCATCCCGGGCTGGGACGTCGCCGGGGTGGTGGAACAGACCGGACCGGCGGTGACCGGGTTCCGGGCCGGGGACGAGGTGATCGGGTACGTGCGCGAGGACTTCCTGTCCCGCGGCACCTGCGCCGAGTACGTGGCCGCGCCGCTGCGCACGATCGCCCGCAAGCCGCGGAATCTCACCTTCGAGCAGGCCGCGGGCATTCCGCTGGCCGGGCTGACGGCCTACCAGTCGCTGGTCGGCGCGCTGCGGGTCGGCGAGGGCGACACGGTGCTGGTGCACGCGGCCGCCGGGGGCGTCGGCTCGATGGCGGTGCAGCTGGCCCGGCATCTGGGCGCCCGCGTCATCGGGACCGCCGGTGAGCACAACCACGACTACCTGCGGACGCTGGGCGCCGAGCCGACCGTGTACGGGGAGGGGCTCGCCGGGCGGGTGCGGGAGCTCGCCCCCGACGGAGTGCAGGCCGCGTTCGACCTGGTCGGCGGCGACGCCCTCACCGCCTCCACGGAGGTGCTGGCCCCCGGCGGCCGGCTGGCGTCCATCGCCGATCCGGCGGTCCTCGCCGCCGGCGGCGCTTATGTCTTCGTCCGCCCCGACCCCGACGACCTCCAGGACCTGACCGATCTCGCCGAACGCGGCGCGCTGGGGGTCGAGGTGTCGGCGACGTACCCGCTGGAGCGGACGGCGGAGGCGCAAGCGCGCAGCGCGGAGGGTCACACCCGCGGCAAGATCGTCATCACGGTCGATTAGCGCAGCATCGCCGCACCGCACACCGCGGCGCCCAGCACGCAGACCACCGCGGCCGCCGCGGCGCGCGGGGTCAGCAGGGGCGGGCGCGGGGCACCCAGACGGCGGACGCGGCGGTGCGCCACGGCAAGGAAGGCCAGCCCGGACAGGGCGACCAGCGACAGGGCGAGGGCCGAGAGCGGGCCCAGCCCCGCGTGCAGGGTCTGCCGCCCGGCGAGCGAGGCGGCCACGGCGCAGGCCAGCGTCGTGCGCCGCCACGCCAGCCGGGTGCGCTCCGGCTGCAGCCCGGGGTCCCGCGCCGGTTCGGTCACCCGCCCCACCCCACGGCGACGACGATCACCATCAGCAGCGCGACCACCCCGACGGCGAGGCCCAGGGCCACCGGGAAGCGCGACACCGGCAGGTCCTCGCCGCGCCGCATGGCGCGCTCGCAGCGGATCCAGTGGTTGATGGCGCGCAGGGCGCACACCGCGCCGCCCGCGAGCAGGACGAGCGCGAGGGCCAGCCGGAGCGGGCGGCCGGTGTCCGGCAGGAACTGGTCGACCGCGAAACCGCCGCCCACCAGGGCCATCGCGGTGCGCAGCCAGGCCAGGAAGGTGCGTTCGTTGGCGAGCGAGAAGCGGTAGTCGGGGGTGTCGCCCTCCTCGCGGAGCCGTTCGGGCGCGAACCACAGCCGGACGTGTCCCACGGCGGCCCCGAGTCTGCCTCCGGTCACGGGGTGGGCCTCTCACGGCGCCATTCCTTCAGCCGCCGGTACGCCTCCGAGCCGTCCGGCACCCACTCCCACTCGGTGAGCCGCCGCTCCAGCTCCTCGTCGGTGAGGAAGGTGTGCCAGGCGATCTCGTCGGCCTGCGGTGCGACGGGGAGGTCGCAGCGGACCTCGTAGACCCGGGACCACCAGGTGTGCTCGGGAGTGTCGTAGAGGAAGGAGAACAGCGGCACGGGCGCCGGGAGCCCCTGGACGCCCAGCTCCTCCTCCGCCTCCCGCAGCGCCGCCTCGTCGTAGGTCTCGCCCGCCGCGACGACCCCGCCGACGAACATGTCGTACAGCGAGGGGAAGACCAGCTTCCGGTCGGTGCGGCGATGGACGAAGACGCGGCCCCCGGGATCGCGCGCGAGGACGAAGACGCATCGGTGGCGCAGCCGGTGGGCGGTGGCGTCACCGCGACGGGCCTGGCTTATCACCCGGTCCCGCTCGTCCACGATGTCCAGCAGTTCGTCGGCGGAAAGCGGCTCCTGATCAGGCATGTGGCCATACAAGCAGATGGTACCCGGGTCAGCGCGAGGGGCCACCGCCGTAGGGGCCGCCCTGCCCGCCGTGGCCGCCGCCGTACGGGCCGGATCCGGCGCCCTGGCCGTAGGGCCCCTGCTCCTGGCCGTACGGACCGGAGCCGCCTCCCGGGTAGCCGCCGTTCCCCTGGCCGTTCCCCCAGCCGCCCTGACCCTGACCGCCCTGCTGTTCCGCCTGCTGCCGGGCCTGCTCGGCCCACTGCCGCCACGCCTCGGCCCGCTTCCGCCACTGCTCGGCCGCCTCGGACCGGGCCGGCTCGGACCGCTGACCGGAGGACGGGGTGCGGGGTTCGGCGGCGGGGGCGGCCGGGGCCCGCGTCGCCGGCTTGGCGGCGGGCGCGGGGGCCGCGGGCTCGGTGGTGCGCGAACCGCGCAGCGGCTTGTCGCCGACGGCCGACCCGGCGACCGCGGCCGACTTCGGCTCGGGCTCGTCGGGGGCGGTGGGCGAGGCGTCGGGCCCCGGGGCGGCCTGCGCCTGGCGCGCGTCCTTGCCCATGAGCATGAAGAGCGCGGTGGCGGCGCCGGTGGCCGACAGCAGGATCGCCCCGGCGGCGGCCTTGCGCCGCGGGTCGACGCGGCGGCGGCGGGCGTGCCGGGGGCCGATGATCTCGCCCTGGAGGATGTGCGGGGCGACGGGGGAGTCACCGGCCTCGATGGGCTGGGGACCGGGGGTGACAAGTGTCGGATTCACGATGCGCTTGTCCGCCTGGTACGGCGGCCCGGGTTGCTCAACGGAGCGGTCAGCCATGGTCGTTGATGATGCCGCTTTGGCTGAACCCTGTCCAATAGAGGTGAGGGATTGTTCCCTTTTGCTGCACAAGAGAGCTATAGCCTGGGGGTGACGATGTCCGGAAAGCGCTCTCACCCCTGGCTCCCGGACCAGTTGACGCCGTACTGGCCGGTAGGCAGGATCGGCATCCGACGACTGGCGTCGACCGGCTGACGAGGACGGGATACCACCAACCATGGCGTACGACGCGGATGTGATCGTGGTCGGGGCGGGCCTGGCGGGCCTCGCGGCCACCGCCGAGCTGGCCGACGCGGGCCGCAAGGTCATCCTGCTCGACCAGGAGCCCGAGCAGTCGCTCGGCGGCCAGGCCCACTGGTCCTTCGGCGGTCTCTTCCTCGTCGACTCGCCCGAGCAGCGCCGGCTGCGCGTCCGCGACAGCCGCGAACTCGCCTGGCAGGACTGGCTCGGCACGGCCGGTTTCGACCGCGAGGAGGATCACTGGCCGCGCCGCTGGGCCGAGGCGTACGTGGACTTCGCGGCGGGCGAGAAGCGGTCCTGGCTCCACGCCCAGGGGCTGCGGCTGTTCCCCCTCGTCGGCTGGGCCGAGCGCGGCGGCTACGACGCGACCGGGCACGGCAACTCCGTACCCCGCTTCCACATCACCTGGGGCACCGGCCCCGGCGTCGTCGCCCCCTTCGAGCGCCGGGTGCGCGCCGCGGCCGCCCGCGGCCTGGTCGACCTGCGCTTCCGGCACCGGGGCACCGGGCTCTCGCGGAGCGCGGGCGCCGTGGACACCGTCACCGGCGAGGTGCTGGAGCCCAGCCGCGCCGAGCGGGGCACGGCCAGCAGCCGCGAGGTGACCGGCTCCTTCGAGCTGCGCGCCCAAGCCGTGATCATCACCTCCGGCGGCATCGGCGGCAACCACGACCTCGTCCGCGCCAACTGGCCCGAGCGGCTGGGCTCCCCGCCCGAGCGGATGATCTCCGGTGTCCCCGCGCACGTGGACGGCAAGATGCTCGGCGTCGCGGAGGCGGCCGGTGGCCGCCTCATCAACCGCGACCGGATGTGGCACTACACCGAGGGCATCGAGAACTGGAACCCGATCTGGCCCCGGCACGGCATCCGCATCCTGCCCGGCCCCTCGTCGCTCTGGTTCGACGCCCGCGGACGGCGGCTCCCGGTCCCGCTCTTCCCCGGCTTCGACACCCTCGGCACCCTCGAACACATCATGCGGACCGGATACGACTACACCTGGTTCGTCCTCACCCGGAAGATCATCGAGAAGGAGTTCGCGCTCTCCGGCTCCGAGCAGAACCCGGACCTGACGGGCAAGAGCGTCCGTGATGTGCTCGGGCGCGGGCGGGCCGGGGCGCCGGGCCCGGTCCAGGCGTTCATGGACCACGGCGCGGACTTCATCGTCGAGCGCTCGCTGCCCGCCCTCGTACGGCGGATGAACGAACTGACCAAGGACCCGCTCATCGACGAGGCCGAGCTGCGCCGCGAGATCGTCGCCCGGGACCGCGAGATCGCCAACCCCTACACCAAGGATCTCCAGGTCACCGCCCTGCGCGGGACCCGTAAGTACATCGCCGACCGCCTCATCCGCACCGCCGCCCCGCACCGCATCCTCGACCCGAAGGCGGGCCCGCTGATCGCCGTGCGGCTGAACATCCTCACCCGCAAGACGCTGGGCGGACTGGAGACGGATCTGTCGTCGCGGGTGCTCACCGACGGCGGGGAGCCGCTGCCGGGCGTCTACGCGGCGGGCGAGGCGGCGGGCTTCGGAGGCGGGGGCGTGCACGGCTACCGGTCCCTGGAGGGCACCTTCCTGGGCGGCTGCCTCTTCTCGGGCCGGACGGCGGGCCGCGCGGCGGCCAGGGCGGTGTCGTAAGCCCCTTGCGTACCGCGCCGGGCGTTCAGTTCTGACGGAAGTCTGACGAAAACCCACAGACGATGGCGCGCCGCCCCGCCCGGTGGTGTCATCAGGACATGGACGCAACCCCCGGCGACGACGAGCGCGGCGCACCCGTCGGCCGCCGCATCCTGCTCGGCATGCTCGGCCTCGGCGCCGCCGGTATGGCGGTCGCTCCCTGGGCGCAGCGCGGGCTGGAGAGCACGCTCGGCGCGGTGTCCGGCAAGGACCCCACCGGGGTGACCGGGCTGCTGCCCAACGGCGGCGGGTTCCGGTACTACTCCGTGACGTCCTCCGTCCCGCACAAGGACGCCGCGAGCTACCGCCTCACCGTGGGCGGGCTCGTCGACAAGCCCGCCGACTACCGGCTCGCCGAGCTGCGCGCGCTCCCGCAGGTCCGGCTCGTCCGGGACGTCCAGTGCGTCACCGGATGGCGGGTGCCGAGGACGCCGTTCGAGGGGGCGCGGCTGTCGACGCTGCTGGACGCCGCCGGGGTGAGCCCGCGCGCCAGGGCGGTCCGGTTCACCTGCTTCGACGGCGCGTACTCCGAGAGCCTCACCCTCGACCAGGCGCGCCGCCCGGACGTCCTGGTGGCGCTGCGGATGCGGGACGAGCCGCTGGGCCACGCGCACGGCGGCCCGGTCCGGCTCTATGTCGCGCCCATGTACTTCTACAAGTCGGCGAAGTGGCTCTCCGGCATCACCGTCACCGACGAGGTGCGCCCCGGCTACTGGGAGGACCGGGGGTACGACGTGGACGCCTGGGTCGGCAGATCGAACGGACGCGACGATGACCCCACTGCCTGAGACCCCACTGCCCGACACCGCCGCGGCCCCGGCCGCCCCCGCGCACCGGGTGCGCCGCTTCGCGCCCGCCGAGCGCTGGATCCACCGCGCCACGGCCGCGCTCCTGGGGGCGTGCGTGGTCAGCGCGGCCTGTCTGTACGTCCCCGCCCTGGCCGAACTCGTCGGCCGCCGCGCGCTCGTGGTCACCGTCCACGAGTGGACCGGCGTCCTGACGCCCGTCCCGGCCCTCCTCGGTCTCGCCTCCCGTGCCTTCCGGGCCGACCTGGGCCGCCTCAACCGCTTCGGACCGCACGACCGCCGCTGGCTGCGGGCCGCGCTGCGCCGCGACCACAGCCGGGCGGAGCGCCCGGCGGGCAAGTTCAACGCGGGCCAGAAGGTGTACGCCGCCTGGACCGCGGGCGCGGTGCTGGTGATGGCGGCCACCGGATCGCTGATGTGGTTCACCGGACTGGCCCCGCTCATGTGGCGCACCAGTGCCACGTTCGTCCACGACTGGCTGGCGCTGGCCGTCGGCATCGTGGTGATCGGGCACATCGGGAAGGCGCTCGCCGATCCGGAGGCGCGGCGCGGGATGCGCACCGGGCGGGTCGACCCGCGGTGGGCGGCCCGCGAGCATCCGCTGTGGCGTACGGAGGACCCGCGTACGGAGGACGGCGGCGGCGACAGCGACCGGAACGGCGACAACGAACGCGACGTCCGCTGAACCGGCGGCACGCGGTGCCATGATGCCTCGCATGCGCAAGAGATGTCCAGGTAAGTCTGTTATGCGCCGATTGCTGACGGTCGCCGCGTGCGGTGCCATGGCCATGGCACCGCTGAGCGGATGCCAGCTGTCCGACCCTCCGCCGCGGCGGAGCGGGCTCTGGGTGAACCCGAACGGCCCGGCCGTCCGGCACGTCCGTGCCCGGGAGGAAGAGGGGAAGAACGGAGCGAAGAACAACGACGCCGAGCTGATCCGGCGGATCGCACAGCAGCCGGTCGCCGAATGGCTCGGCCCGCAGCCGCCTCGCGAACGGGTGCGCTTCATCACCGAATCGGCGGCCCGGACCGGGACCACCCCGGTGCTGGTCGCCTACAACATCCCGTACCGGGACTGCGGCGGGCACTCGGCGGGCGGCGCGGCGAACGGCGCGGCCTACCGCGGGTGGATCGAGCAGATCGCCCTCGGCATCGGCGACCGCAAGGCGATCGTCATCCTGGAGCCCGACGCGGTGGCGCAGGTCGTCGACCGCTGTGTGCCCCGCCGCGCGGTCGGCCCCCGGCTGGCGCTGCTGCGCGACGCGGTCGCCGCGTTCGCCGCGCTGCCCCACGTACGGGTGTATCTGGACGCCGGGAACGCGGGCTGGATCACCAACCCCGCCCGGCTGATGGTGCCGCTGCTCAAGAGCGGCATCGAGCAGGCGGACGGCTTCTCCCTGAACGTCGCCAACTTCCAGCGCACCGGCCGCACCAAGGCTTACGGCCACCGGCTGTCCCGCGCGGTCGGCGGAGCGCACTTCGTCATCGACACCAGCCGCAACGGCAACGGCCCGCTGCGGCGCGGCGGCGCGGCACGGCACGAGCCCCGGGCGGAGAAAGCCTGGTGCAACCCGCCGGGCCGGGCGCTGGGCCATCCGCCGAGCACCCGCACCGGGGACCGGCTGGTGGACGCCTACCTGTGGATCAAGCGGCCCGGCGAATCCGACGGGACGTGCAACGGCGGGCCCCCGGCGGGCCGCTGGTGGCCCGAGTACGCGCTCGGCCTGGTCCGGAACGCCCACGGCCCGGGCCACCACTGAGGCACGCCGCTGGGCGGTATCACAGGGCGCACACCGCGTCCGGGTCCTTCGCCGGGGCACACGGGCCCGGGTTGTCCGCACGCACGGTCGGCACGGCCGACGCCGCCACCGGGCGGCGCCGGCCCCGCACCGCCCCGCCGTACCAGACGGCCACCGGCGCCAGGCACAGCGCGAGCGCCAGGACGGCCCACGCCCGCATCGCCGCGTGCGTGTGCCCCAGGAAGAACGAGGCCGCGAGCGAGGCGCCGAAGAGCCCGCCCCACAGCAGATGGATGCGGAACGTGGAGAGCCGGTCCGGACTGGACGAGTCGCCCTTGGGCGTGACCACGAACCGGCTCTTCCGCCGCAGCACCGCGTCGAACAGCGACTTGACGTAGATCGGCGCGGACAGCGCGGAGAGCAGCATTCCGGCGAGCCCGCCCGACCCCTCGGGCTCATGCGGGGAGACGTTGTGGCGGCGGTTCCAGATGTACAGCCCGATCTGCAGCATGGCGGCGTCGCTGTAGAGCATCATCCACAGCTCGGCCGGGATGTCGAGCCCGGCCGCGCCCAGCATCAGGAACAGCGTGCAGGACAACGCCGAGAGCACCCAGTTGACCGCCGTCATCGGGTAGTACGTGATCAGCAGCGTGTAGTTGAGCAGCTTCCCCGGCGACAGCGTGAACGGGGCCTTCCAGAACTGCTTGAGCACCGTCTCGTAGGTGCCCCGGCTCCACCGCATCTGCTGGGTGAAGAAGTCCGTCCAGGAGCTGGGCCCCTCGCCGACCGCGAGTACGTCCGGGGTGTAGACCGAGCGCCACTTCCTGCCGGTGGCCGGGTTGCGGTGGCGGTGCAGCTCGAAGCCGGTGGCCATGTCCTCGGTGATCGAGTCGTACAGCCCGCCGATGGAGCGCAGCGCGCTGATCCGCACCGCGTTGTTGGTGCCCACGAACATCGGACTGCCATATGCGTTCCCGGCCCGCTGGATCAGCGCGTGGAACAGGAACTGCTGGCTTTCGGCGGCCTTGGTGACGGCGGTGTCGTAATTTCCGTACACCTGCGGGCCCACCACGAAGGACACGTCCGGATCGCGGAAGTAACCCAGCATGCGCTCCAGGAAGTTGGGCAGCGGCACATGGTCGGTGTCCACACACGCCATGAATGCGTAATCGTCGCCGTGCGCGTCCAGCCAGGCGTTGTAATTCCCGTGCTTCGTCCTCGCCCGGAAAGCGCCCTTCGGCTGGTTCCACTTCTCGATGCCCTTGCGGGAGAAGTGGTGTACGCCGAGCTGCGCGCACAGCTCCTTGACCTCCGCGTCGTCCCCCTCGTCCAGCAGCCAGACGTCCAGCGTCCCCTGGTGCCGGATGCGCACCGCGCCCTCCAGCGTGGCCCGGACCATGGCGATCGGCTCCTTGCCGGGCACGAAACTGGTCAGGAACGCCACCCGGGTGCCGGGCTCGGCCGTCACCGGCACCGGATCCCGGGCCACCAGCGTCGCGTGCGCGTTGGAGACGACCGTGACCAGCCGGAACGTCTCGATCAGCGCGATCGACACCAGCATCGTGACATCCGCCGCGGTCTCCCACGCCGTCACATAGGGGCGCGCCGCCCAGTGGTCCGGCCGCAGCAGCCACAGCAGCAGCAGCGCCGAGCACACCGGCGCCCCGCACAGCAGCAGCGCCGCCCGGAACCGGTGCGGCTCCTGCGCCAGCAGGCTGCGGCTGCGCACCCGGTACGGGCGGCCGGCGGGCGGCTCGGTCAGCGGGCCCGCCAGCTCGCTGTACCGCTTGTACTCGTACACCGCGGCCGGGCGGGAGTGCGCGGCATCCGGGGCGGGGCGCGCGTGCGGGGGTGCGGCGGCGCGCCCGGGGACGTGCCCGGCGGTGCGCGCGGCGGCGGGGGCTACTCCACGGCGCGCGTCTCGTGCGTTTCTCGAATCTCTGACGGGGGTCTGTGCAGACATGGGCACTCCCGCGGGCTGTCTGGAACCGGGTTCATTCGAAAACCGGCTGACGTGGAACCGGATGTCGCGCCGCGATGACCCGAACGGACCACATTCGTCATGTCATCGCGCGAGATGAGAAGGTAACAATCGGATGAGGCGGTATCGCGTACATCGGATTTTCGGCGCGCCCCTGGTGAACCGGGTGCTGACGGGCCGCGATAGAGCCACCCTGACGGCCCATGAATGCGCGTCTTACGTGATTTACATCCCGCCCTCTGGCAAGGTCGGAGATCGCGTGAAAAACGCGCGACCGAATCCACGGCTGCACGACGGAGGATGGGGCGGGGTCGCCCGATGAGAGTTCTGCACATCATCTCCCGCCTCGGTGCGGGCGGCGCCGAGCAGCAACTGCGGCTGCTGCTGCGCCATGTGCCGGTGCGCTGCGACGTGGTCGCCCTCGCCGCACCGGGCAGAACCGCTCACGGCATCCGCGCCGACGGCATCCCGGTCACCCATCTGCCCCTGGACGGCCGCGCGGGCGAGCTGCGGGCGCTGGCCGCCCTGGTGCGCACCATCCGCTCCGGCGGCTACGACCTGGTGCACACCCACCTCTACCGGGCCTGCGTCTACGGCCGGATCGCCGCCCGGCTGGCGGGCGTACGGGCCGTGATCGCCACCGAACACGCCCTGGGCGAGCACAGCGTCGACGGCCACCCCCTGAGCCCCGCCGTCCGCGCGCGCTATCTGGCCGCCGAACGGCTGGGCTCGGCCACCGTCGCCGTCTCGGCCGCCGTCGCCGACCGGCTGCGCGACTGGGGCGTGCCCAACCACCGCATCCATCTGGTGCCCAACGCCATCGACGCCCGCCACTTCCGCTTCACCCCCGCCGCCCGCGCCGCCGCCCGCGCCCGCCTGGCCATCCCCGACCGCGCCTTCGTCGTGGGCGCGGTCGGGCGGCTGGCGGCGGCCAAGCGGTTCGAGGTGGCGGTACGGGCCGTGGCCGCCGTACCCGGCGCCCGGCTGCTGCTGGTCGGCGAGGGGCCCGAGCGCGCCGCCCTGGAGGACCTGGCCACCCGGCTCGGCGCGGCCGGCCGGATCCGGCTGCTGGGGGAGCGGGACGGGGCCGTGGCCCCGTCCGAGGACCGGCCCGCCGGGCTGCCGGGGCTGCTGGCCGCCATGGACGTCCTGGTCGCGCCGTCCGCCGAGGAGGCGTTCGGGCTCGCGGCCCTGGAAGCCCTCGCGGCCGGGCTGCCGGTGCTCCACACCGGCTGCCCGGCCCTCGACGAACTCCCCGCGGGCGCCGCCCCCGCCGCCCGCCGCATCGCCCCCGGCCCGGCCGCCCTCACCGACGCGCTGCGCCACCGGCTGGCCGCGGGCCCGCGGCGGTACCCGGTGCCGGACGCGGTCGAGCGGTACGACATCGCCCGCGGCGTCCGTCGCCTCATGGACCTGTACGACCGCACCACCACCTGCGGCCCGGACGCCTGCCTGCGCGTCCCGCCGGTCAGCCTGCGGGCGGCGCGCCGCGGCGAGCGCGGTGCTCCCGCGGGCTGACGCCGCGTACCCGCTTGAACGCCGCGGACAGCGCGAAGGCGCTGCCGTACCCCACCCGCCGGGCCACCGCCGCCAGCGTCGCGTCCGGCTCGCGCAGCAGATCGGCCGCGAGCGCGAGGCGCCAGCCGGTCAGATAGGCCATCGGCGGCTCGCCCACCAGCGCGGTGAAGCGCCGGGCCAGCGCCGCCCGCGAGACGCCCGCCTCCGCGGCCAGCCCCGCCACCGTCCACGGACGCGCCGGATGGTTCTGCAGCAGCCGCAGCGCCCGGCCCACCACCGGATCGCCCAGCGCCCGGTACCAGGCCGGGGCCCGCGCCTCCGGCCGGGCGAACCAGGCCCGCAGCACGGCGATCAGCAGCAGGTCGAGCAGCCGGTCCAGCACCGCCGACTGCCCCGGCTCGTCCTTCACGATCTCCTCGCCGAGCCAGGGCATCAGCGGGCAGTCCCACACCTCCCCGGTCAGCACCAGCAGTGGCGGCAGCGCGTCCAGCAGCCGCCCGCTGACCTCCCCGTCCAGCAGATAGGTGCCGATGAGCATCGTCGCCGAGCCGTCCGCCCGGTTGCCCCAGGTGCGCACCCCCAGAGCCATCGCCTCGGCCAGATCCCGGCCGTCCGCCGTCCGGCACTCCTCGCCCGGCAGGATCCACGCCTGCGGCGGGGTGTCCGGGGAGTCCGCCACGGTGTACGGGTCCGGGCCGCGCACGACCGCCACGTCCCCCGGGCCCAGCCGCCGCGGTTCACCGGCGCCGGGCACCACCCACGCCTCGCCGCGCGCCATCGTCATCACACACAGCGGGGCCCGGTCCTCGATCCGCACCGACCACGGCGGCTCCATCACGGCCCGCAGCAGAAACGCCTCCCGGGCCCGCGGCCCGTCCAGCAGGTGCGCCAGCGCGTCCATGTCCCACCCCCGGGCGCATCGTAGACGCACGCGTATGGAAGCGAGCCTCTCGGCCATGGGCCGTCTCACTCCGGGCGAGTTGACTGGTCGCATGACAGACAACACGTCACGACAGACCGTCCTGGTGCTCGGCGGCACCGGCAAGACCGGCCGCCGGATCGCCGACCGGCTGACCGCCGCCGGACGGCCCGTACGGATCGGCTCCCGCGGCGGCGAGCCGCGCTTCGACTGGGAGGACCGCACCACATGGGAGCCCGCGCTGCGCGGCACCGGCGCGGCGTACCTCGCGTACTACCCCGACATCGCCGACCCGGGCGCCGCCGCCACCTTGCGGGCCTTCGCCGAACAGGCCGTCCGCGGCGGCACCCGGCGGCTGGTGCTGCTCTCCGCGCGCGGCATGGACGCAACGCTGTCGGCCGAGCGGGCCGTCGCGGTGGACGGCGCCGAATGGACCGTCATCCGGGCGAGCTGGTTCTTCCAGAACTTCAGCGAGGGCATCCTGCGGGACGGGGTGCTCGGCGGCGAGATCGTCTTCCCCGCCGGGGACGTCAAGGAGCCCTTCATCGACGCCGACGACATCGCGGAGGTCGCGGTGGCGGCCCTGACCGGCGACGGGCACGCGGGGCGGATCCACGACCTCACCGGCCCGCGGCCGCTGACCTTCGCCGAGGCCGCCGGGGAGATCGCCCGGGCGAGCGGCCGCACGGTGCGCTACACACCGGTCCCGGCGGAGGAATACGGGGCGATGCTGGGCGGCTATGGGCTCCCGGACGACCTCGTCGCCTTCCTGACCGAGCTGTTCGGCACGCTCCTGGACGGCCGTAACGCGCGGGTGACGGACGGGGTCCGCCGCGCGCTGGGCCGCGAGCCGCGCGACTTCGCCGACTTCGCGCGCCGGACCGCGAAGGACGGGGCCTGGACCGGCTGAGGCCGCCGAGGCCGCTCGTACGGGCTTCAGCCCACGAGGCGTCCACGAGCGCGTCGATCCGATCCAGCGTGTTGCGTTCCACCTCCACCAGGAACCCTTCGTCCCGCAACCATTGGGACTCGGGTGACCAGCCTGCCCAGCCAGTCGTTTGCGGCGCGCGGTGCCGATCCCTCGGCATCGAGACGACGGGCGCTGTCTGCGGGCATGGGCGGTCGCGGCTACTGCCAGGTGATGTGCTGTCCTGCCGGACCGACATGCAGCGTCAGCTGCTCGGCGGGGGGCATGCCGGCATCGCGCCACCGGGTGATGTGGTGGGCAATGGCGTCCCATAGCCGAGTGGGGCCCGCCTGCCGGACCATCCATCGCCCGCCGTTCTTGAAGACGGCTGCCCAGGCTCCGGCTTCCGCGTCGATGACGACGTGTTCGTCCTGGCCGTTGCGGGACAGCGTAAAGCGCTGAGCCCGCGGTGCGGCGAACTGGGCGACGAATCGTGCTGTCCAGTCGTCCAGGGCATCAACGCCGATGTTCGTGGGGGTCGCTTCCGCCGAGTCGAGGTCGGGCAGCATTCCGAGCACGGGCGGCGTGTGGGGGCGCGCGAGCATGAAGGAGACCTGCCCGCCGAGGACCGGGCCGCTTGCCGTCCCGTCCTCGGCCACGGAGAGGCGTACGAGTTCGGAGGCGTTCATCCACCCGCAGACGGTTACCAGGATTTCCCCACCTGGGCGAGCCTGGGCGATCCATTCGGACGGGACCGTGTGGACTCCGCACGTGGCGATCACGCGGTCGTAAGGGGCGTTGTCCTTGTGACCGGCCAGTCCGTCACCGACCACCAAGTCAGGCCAGTAGCCCACCCGTGCGAGTGCCACCCCGGCACGGGCGGACACGTCGTGGTCCACTTCTACGGACGTTACGTTGTCCTCGCCGATGACGTGAGACAGCAGCGCCGTCGAGTAGCCCGTGCCGGTGCCGATTTCGAGTACCCGCATCCTCCTGGAAACGTGCAGCTCTTCGAGCATGCGCACTACGAGCCCCGGCAGGGTGGATGACGAGGAAGGGCGGTGAGAAATGCGCCCCTCAACCTGACGAGGGACGACCGACTCGGCTACCTGCGTGACGAGTGTATCGTCCTCATACACCCGCATGAGCTGTTCGGAACTGTCACCGAGGAATGCGGGACGGTACCAGCCGCCGTCTTCGTATTCGAACCATCCATCGGCCAGAAACGCCTCACGGGGCACGGCCATGACTGCCGCTTCCCATTGGGAAGTGCGCAGCATGCCCGATACTGAGAGGTGGCGTGCGAGGTCGGCGCGCAGACTTTCCGAGTCGATGTCGTCAGTCACTTGTGTTCTCTCCGTTCTCCAGCAGGTCGACGATAGCCGCTGTGATGGGCAGGCGTGCTGCGTGTTCGAGCCACGCCCATTGCCCGTTCGGATTGCACTCCAGAAACCACCATGCCTCATCTGCGGACAGAGCGAAGTCGAATGCACCGAAGTTCAGGCCGAACCCGGCGAGGAACCGATGGAGCGCTCGCTGTATGCCCTGTGGGCATGTGATGGGTTCATAGCTGAGGTTCCGATACTCAGTGCGCCAGTCCACCACTCCGGGCGGGGCGGTGATCCGTGCGCAGAAGACGCGCTCGCCAACGACGATCGCGCGCACGTCGGAAGTCTTCGGAACCCGAGCTTGGAAGAGGTGCGCGCAACGGCTCACGGTGTCGTTGATCTCACCAGCACCAACTGGGGCGGCCCAGATACCAGCGGGCTCGCCGCTCACCTCGTACGCACCGGCGTGTAGTGGTTTGTAGATGGTGGGCTGTTGTGCGGCGAACGACTTGGCCTCCGCCGGATCGTTCGTAATCAGGGTTACGGGAACGTTGAAGTCTTCGCGGGCCGCCGCCGCAAGCTGTGCGGGCTTGTACTCCGCGCGTGCGATGGCTTGAGGGTGGCTCAGGTAGAGGCAGTCGGGAAGGGCGGCCAACACTCCGCCGAGTCCGCGCCGGTTTTCTTCTGCGGTGAACCGTGCTTCCTGATCGTCGCCACTTGGCGCATAACTGCTGGGGCGACGGTGGTAGAGGGCGCGTACGCTTGCCAGGTCTGCCGAGCGCTTGCCAATCGTAAGCTCACCGCCCCATCCGTCCCGACCCAATTGAGTGGTGAGGATCGCAGGCTTGGGGAAGTCGCGCCCGGGGTCAAAGCGCAGAACGGGCACACGGCGTTGGTTTAACTCCGCAATGACCAGATCAGCGGTCGCGTCCTCATGTTCGGTAGCAACCAGCACCGTGTGTTCGCCCATGCCACTCCCTCTCAGTCCTGCGTCGCGTCGTGGCCGCTGTCCGAATCCTGCTTACCGTCCTTGCTGACCTGGGTGGGCGGGTAGGTGTTGACGGACGTCCCGTGCTTGCCGAGTTCAGCAGGAGTCGGCAGACCATCACTTCCGACCCATCGGCCCGTCTGCGTCTGAGGATCAATTCCCGCATAGCGCCACGGTGATGGTTCCCCATTCCGTAGAGGAGTCATGCGACCCATTCCCCAGGGGGATGATGTAAGTGGCCCTTGTTCAGGCGAAGTACTGCTCATTTTTTCTCCCTGATTCAGGATTTTCAACGTTCCGTTGCGTCAGCCGGGTCCGACGCACCCATGAGTGCCGAGTTTCCGGATGCCTTCTCGGTCGTTCACTCCCAGCACCCCTCGGTCAGCACGTCCACCAACAGCAGGCCACGCCCGGAATCAGCGTCCGCAGCCTCCGTTCGAGCGGTCCACGCCCCCGGACCGTCTCAAGCGGCGCCGCGGTCTGGGCTGTCCGCCACGGATGCCGTGCCGTCTCCAAGAGCTTCAGGCGGGCCCGGCCCCTGAGGGAACAGGTAACGGGCAACCCTGCAACCTTCTTTGGGGTACCCCGTTTCGGACTGTTTGGGGAACCTCGTTCCGTAGCCCCAGGTCTACTCTGGGAAGAATCACTGCCGTCTCTGCAAGGTGGCCCATGGACGAACGCGAAACTCGGCGCACCGGCTACCCGCTGACGATCCCTGACGCTCTGCTGCAAAGCGACGCCATGCAGCGTGCTTGCGCCGAACGAAACTTCCGGGAGATCTTCCGGCTCGTCAACCGGCGTACAGGCTCAAGCCACGCAGCGATGGCAGCCGCCATTGGGAAGATGACCAGCACCCGTGTCAGCGACATCATCCGCGGCGTCCGCGGCATCAGAGGACAACAGGTCATCGAGCGTGTAGCCGATGGATTAGGCATCCCTGGAGACATGCTCGGCGTACCGGTACGCCCGTGGGAGGGCTCCCTGGAAGGCAGCGATGACTCTGGTACGGAGCGCGCTACCGTTGGAGACGCGGGAGAGCCCAGATCGAATGTTCTTCCAGTGACGAATATTCCGGTCGGCCCCGACGCCGCACGGACCCACTGCCTTGTGAACGCGGTCGGAAGTGGTGAAGAGGAGGACACGGAGGTGGAACGACGACGCTTCCTCGGCGCAGCGGCGGCGGCCGCGACCAGCGCTGTGGTTCTGCCCGGCATCGCGGAGGCGCGGCAGGGCATCAACGCCGCCTTGTCCGGCTCCGACGCGGGGGACCTAGCCTATCTTGGCGAGGCGTTCGAACGGCATCGCGGAGGATACCGCGGTCGGCCACCAGGCGTCGTTCTCGCGGAGATGCGAGGAGAGCTTGATCTGCTGCGCGACGTCCTGAACCGTCCGCACCCCGCGGCGGTGAGGGCGGATCTGGCCCGTACGGCAGCAGGCATCACCGGGCTGGTGGCGATCATCCAGCATGACCGTGGCGACCGGCGTGACGCGCACGGTTGGTTCACCACTGCCGAGCGGGCGGCCTGCGAGTCAGGGGACAGTCAGATGCTCGCTTGGACACTGGCCCGGCACGCGATGGTCCCGCTCAACTACGGCGCCCCCAAGGCGGCGGCCGCGCTGGCCGTCCGGGCCCGTAACGAGGCCGGGGCGAAGCCGTCCGCGGCGGCGGCACTGGCCGCCGCGGTCACCGCGCGGGCTCTCGCCGCGACCGGTGACCGGCAAGGGGCTCTCCGCGCTGTCATTGACGCGCGGTCCGTTGCTGAGCGGTTGGACGGCTCACAGACCGTCGACACGTGGTTTGGTTATCCGGAGCAGAAACATCACGTCCATCTCTCGCAAGCGTTCACCCTGATGGGCTGGACACGTGAGGCGTACACGGAACAAGCGGCAGCGCTTGCCCTCACCCGCTCGCCGTCGGTGATGACGCGGGCATTGCTCACGATGGATGCGGCGACATGTCTGTCGGCGGACGGGGATCCCTCGGCGGCGGCCGATGTGGTCGTCGGCATCTGGGAGGGGGTGCCCGAAGAATACCGATCCGGGCTCATCCGTTCACGGGCTGAAGCTCTGTGCCAGACGCTGTCCGGTGCTGCCCGGGGCAGGGTACGGGATGTGCTCATAGACCTGTGATGGTTGACCGGAGTGCTGGGAAGCCACGGCCGACGCTCCCGACACCTCCCGCCGCGCCGGTCAGGAGAATCGCTGGCCGGGGCATCGCCCAGGTCCTCTAGTGCTCTGACCGGGAAGGTTGGCCGGGGTGGCGGTTCCGGCGGTTGGATGTCCGGATACGTTCGTGCGACTGCTGGGGGTGTGGTGGCTGAGCCTGTCCGCGTGCGCAGACTGACCGACCAGGAGGGGCAGAAGCTGCAGCAAATCGTGCGCCGGGGCAGCACCGGTTCGGTGTGTCACCGGCGCGCGATGATGCTGCTGGCCTCGGCCGGCGGCAACCGGGCGCCGGTGATCGCAAGGCTGGTCCAGGCCGATGAGGACACCGTCCGGGATGTGATCCACCGATTCAACGAGATCGGCCTGGCCTGCCTGGACCCTCGATGGGCGGGAGGCCGTCCCCGCCTGCTCAAGCCCGACGACGAGGACTTTGTCGTCCAGACGGCCACCACCCGCCCCACCAAGCTCGGCCAGCCCTTTACTCGCTGGTCCATCCGTAAACTTGCCGCCTACCTGCGGAAGGTCCACGGCCGCGTCATCCGGATCGGCCGCGAGGCGTTACGGTGCCTGCTCGCCCGCCGCGGCGTGACCTTCCAGCGGACCAAGACGTGGAAGGAGTCGCCCGATCCGGAACGCGACGCCAAGCTGGACCGCATCGAGGAGGTGCTGGAGCGTTTCCCGGACCGTGTGTTCGCGTTCGACGAGTTCGGGCCGCTCGGCATTAGGCCCACCGCCGGCTCGTGCTGGGCCGAGCAAGGCCGGCCCGAGCGGCATCCCGCGACCTACCACCGCACGCACGGGGTGCGCTACTTCCACGGCTGCTACTCGGTCGGCGACGATCGCCTATGGGGTGTCAACCGCCGCAAGAAGGCTGCCGCGAACACCCTGGCTGCACTGAAGTCGATCCGGGCCGCCCGCCCGGACGGTGCCCCGATCTACGTGATCCTGGACAACCTGTCCGCCCACAAAGGCGCCGATATCCGTCGCTGGGCGAAGAAGAACAAGGTCAAGCCGTGCTTCACTCCGACCTATGCGTCCTGGGCGAACCCGATCGAGGCTCACTTCGGGCCGCTGCGGCAGTTCACCGTTGCCAACTCCGACCACCGTAACCACACCGCGCAAACCCGCGCCCTGCACGCCTACCTGCGCTGGCGGAACACCAATGCTCGGCATCCCGACGTGCTGGCCGCCCAACGACGTGAGCGCGCCCGTATCCGTAGTGAGAAGGGCATCCGGTGGGGCGGGCGGCCGGCGAAAGCCACGTGACCATACGGGCAGCACCAGCGACACTGACGCCATGACCGTTGATCGCGAGGCGCTTCAGTCCAGCTGGAACCGGACCCGTGGCCACCTCGACGCTGCCCGGGTCCATCTGACGGGCCTGCCGAACGTCGACCTCTCAGCGCCGCTTGAGTTCCTGGAGCACAACGAGCTGGAGCTCGCCTTCGACTGTCTCGTCGATCTCGGTGACGACCTCCACCTGCCGCTCACCTTCTGGCAGCACCTGGACCGAGCAGCTCGTGAGATGCGGCTCTACAGCGATGCGCTACACAAACCCCACCTCACGGCTGCTGACCTGTGCCGCCGCCATCTCGCAGCTGCCTCCGAGAAAGCATGACCCGCCAACCCGGCAAACCTTCCCGGTCAGAGCACTAGATCACCAGCTTGTCGCAGGTGATCGGCAGATCGCGCACCCGCACGCCGGTCGCGTGGTGCACGGCGTTGGCGATGGCTGCGGCCGTGCCGACGATGCACACCTCGCCGACGCCCTTGGAGCCCATCACATTGGTGTGCGGGTCCGTCTCGTCCACCCAGTGCGCCTCGATCGTGTGCACATCGGCGTTGGCGGCGATGTGGTACTGGGCGAAGTCCTGGTTGACCACATGGCCGAAGCGCGGGTCCAGCACGCTGTGTTCGTACAGCGCCATCGACACGCCCTGCGTCATGCCGCCCAGCAGCTGGGAGCGGGCGGTCCTGGGGTTGATGACCCGGCCCACGTCGAACATCCCGAGCAGCCGCGGCACCCGGATCTCCCCGGTGTCCGCGTCCACCCGGACCTCGGCGAACTGGGCGCCGAAGCTGTGCATCGCGTACCGCTCGGCGTCGGGGTTCACCGGCATGTCGGCGGTGACCTCCAGACCGTCCGGCGGAACCACATCGCCGTGCTCGGTCGCGAGGAGGGCGCGCAACCGGCGGGCGGCCTCCGCGATCGACGAGCCCCAGCTGGTGATGCCGGAGGAGAAACCGGCGGGGGAGGCGTTCGGCAGGGTGGTGTCCCCGATGCGCAACTCCACCCGTTCGACCGGTACGCCGAGCGCGTCCGCGGCGATCTGGGTGAGCGCCGTCCAGGTGCCGGTGCCCAGGTCGGCGGCGGCGATCAGCACCGTGCAGTGCCCGTCCGGGGTGACCCGGACCGTCGCCTCGTTGCCCGGCAGGCGCGGCGAGGGGTAGGTGGACGCGGCCACGCCGGTTCCGATCAGCCAGCGGCCCATCCGGCGCGCCCGGGGCGTCGGATCGCGCCGCTCCCATCCGGCGCGGCGGGCGCCCTCGCGCAGGCAGGCCACCAGATGGCGGCTGGAGAACGGCAGCTGGGACTCGGGGTGGACGTCCGGCTCGTTGCGGACGCGGAACTCCACCGGGTCCATCCCGCACGCGAGCGCCATCTCGTCCATCGCCGACTCCAGCGCGAACATGCCCTGCGCCTCGCCCGGCGCCCGCATGATGGTCGGCACCGGGATGTCCAGCGGGGCCAGCCGGTGGGTGGTGCGCCGGTGCGGGGCGGCGTACATCAGCCGGGTGCACACGGCGACCTGGTCGGCGTACCCCTTGGCCCGGGCGGTCTGCTCGACCACGTCATGGGTGACGGCGGTGAGCCGGCCCTCGGTGTCGGCGCCCAGCCGGATCCGCTGGATCGACGCCGGGCGGAAGCCCACCAGCGCGAACATCTGCTGGCGGGTCAGCGCGAACTTCACCGGCCGGCGCACGGTGCGCGAGCCCATCGCGGCGAGCACCGCGTAGGCGTGCGGATACACCTTCGCCCCGAAGCCGCCGCCGACGTGCGGGGACACCACCCGCACCCGGCCCTGTTCGAGCCCCAGGGTGGCGGCGATCAGATCGCGGCTCAACGTCGGCCCTTGCGTGGAGCAGTACACCAGCAGCTCGCCGTCGGCCCAGGTGACCACGGCGGTGTGCGGCTCCATCGGGTTGTTGTGGTACATCGGCGTGGTGTACGTGGCGTCCAGCACGGTGTGCGCGGCGGCCAGCGCCGTATCGGCGTCGCCGACGACGCTGTCGGCGGGGGAGCCGTCCTGGAGTTCGCCACCGCCCTGCCCGAACTGGGCCGCGTCCACCGGCTTGTACAGGTCGCCGCGGTCCTCGCGCAGCGCCACATCGGGCGGGCGCTGCTCGTAGGTGAACCGCACCAGGCCCGCCGCGTACCGGGCGGTCTCCGGGGTCTCCGCGACCACCGCGCCGGTGAACTGCCCGCGCCAGGCCACCTCGTCGGACTGCAGCACCGCCAGCTCCGGATCGCCCGTCACGGTCAGCCGCGGCGCGGTGAGATGGGTGAGCACGGCCAGCACCCCCGGCTCGGCCTCCGCCGCGGCGGTGTCCACCCCGGTGATCCGCCCGGCGGCGATGGTGGCCTGCAGCGGATGGAGATAGGCGGGGTGCTCGACGGGCCACTCGAAGGCGTACGTGGCGGTGCCGGTGACCTTCTGCGCGCCGTCGATCCGGCGCAGCGGCGCGCCGACCGCCCGCGCCCGCTCCCTGACCTCGCGGACCTCGTTCACCGCGCCACCTCCAGCAGATCGAGCAGCGTGGCGACGAGGGTGTTGCGGGCGAGCGCCACCTTGAAGGCGTTGCCCGGCAGCGGGTCCGCCTGGGCCAGCTCGGCCGCGGCGGCGTCCCGGAAGCCGTCCCACGTCGCGGGCGCGCCGCGCAGCGACTCCTCGGCCTTCCACGCCCGCCACGGCTTGTGCGCCACGCCCCCGAGCGCGATGCGTACGTCGCGTACGGTCCCTGAGTCCGTGACGTCCAGCGCGGCGGCGACCGACACCAGCGCGAAGGCGTACGAGGCGCGGTCGCGCACCTTGCGGTAGCGGGAGGTGGCGGTGAAGTCGGGCGGCGGCAGCTCCACGGCCGTGATCAGCTCCCCGCGCCGCAGCACCGTGTCCCGCTCGGGGGCGTCGCCGGGCAGCCGGTGCAGCTCGGTCAGCGGGACGCGCCGCTCGCCGTCCGGCCCCTGGGGACCCCGGACGCACACCACGGCGTCGAGCGCCGCCAGCGCGACCGCCATGTCGGAGGGGTGGGTGGCCACGCAGGAGGACGAGGCGCCGAGGATCGCCATATCGCGCTGATAGCCCTCCAGCGCCGAACAGCCCGACCCCGGCTCGCGCTTGTCGCACGGGGTGGTCACGTTCTGGAAGTACGGGCAGCGGGTGCGCTGCAACAGGTTCCCGCCGGTGGTGGCGAGGTTGCGCAACTGGCCCGAGGCGCCGGACAGCACGGCCTGCGAGAGCACCGGATAGCGCCGCCGGACCCGCCGGTCGGCGGCCAGGTCGCTGTTGGGCACGGCGGCGCCGATGCGCAGGGCCCCGTCCGGCAGCTCCTCGATCCGGTCCGAGGTGAGCCGCCGGACATCGACCAGCACCTCCGGGGTCGCCACCTCCAGCCGCATCAGGTCCACCAGGTTGGTCCCACCGGCCAGGTACGCCGCCTCCAGCACCACGTCGGCGGCGTTCGGATCCTTGGCCACGGCGCTCGGCCAGCCCGCCGCCGCCTCGCGCAGCATGCCCACCGCCGAGCAGATCTGGCCGGGGGTGCAGTAGCCGCACTGAAAGGCGTCATGGGCGATGAAGGAGCGCTGGAGCGGATGCAGGCCGTCGCCGCTCTCGATGCCGCGTTCCCCGTCGCCGCCGTTCATCAGACCGGCGGCCGTGACGATGTCGGCGCCCCGGTGGGCCACCGCCAGCGCCAGACAGGCCAGGGCGCGGCGGCCGTCGAGCAGGATGGTGCAGGCCCCGCACTGGCCATGGTCACAGCCCTTCTTGGGGCTGGTGTTCCCCAGCCGCTCGCGGAGGGCGTCCAGCAGGGTCGTACGGGTGTCGACGGTGAGCCGGTGGTCCGTACCGTCCACCCGGAGCGTGATCTCCACGTCCATGCTTCACATCATCGGACATATGTGCGCTGATCGCCTGTTCTCACCCCAGTGCACCTGGAGCGCCGGCGGCGGGGCTCACCCGCCGCGCCGCCGGCGCCACCGGCTCCGCGCGCTGTTCAGGACCGCTCGGCGCCGCCGTCGACGGACGTCAGCACACCGTCCAGATGCGGCAGGTAGTGGTCCATCCGCTCCCGCTTGGTCAGCAGGTAGGGCAGGTTCTCCTCGCACGGCTCGATCAGCAGCGGAACCTGTTCGCTGATCTTGATGCCGTGGCGCAGCAGCGCCTCCCGCTTGCGCGGGTTGTTGGAGAGCAGCCGTATGGAGCGCACCTGGAGGTCGTGCAGCATCTCCGCCGCCACCTGGTAGTCGCGGGCGTCGTCCGGGAGGCCGAGCGCGAGGTTGGCCTCGACCGTGTCCAGGCCCTCCGCCTGCAGCTGCATCGCCTGGAGCTTGGCCAGCAGGCCGATGCCCCGGCCCTCGTGGCCGCGGAGGTAGACGAGGATGCCCCGCCCCTCGCTCACGATGGCGCGCAGCGCCGCGGACAGTTGGTCGCCGCATTCGCAGTGCCGGGAACCGAAGGCGTCTCCGGTCAGGCACTCGGAATGCACCCGCGTCAGTGCGTCCTCGCCCTTGACGTCGCCGTATACCAGCGCGATCTGTTCATCTCCGCGTTTGTGGTCCTGGTAGCCGAAAGCGAGAAAATCGCCGTGCACGGTGGACAGCCGGAGATTCACCACTCGTTCGACATCCGATCGACGAGCGCTGTCGACCAACACGCTATCACTTGCTGTCATGTTGCAACCCTATCTGGTGAACGCCGGGTGGCGTGGGGGAAAATGGGAAAGTCGGCCGGATGATTGGCCGCGCATCCGCAGCAGGAAGCACGCAGCACGAAGAACGAAAGGCCGGAAGAACATGAGCGATTCGGAAACGCCGGACCAGTGGGCCTCGGGGCTCCTGCCGCCGACGACCACGGAGGAGGTGCGGGCCCGGCGGGCCGGTGTCGCCGTCCTGCCCATCGGCAGCTTCGAGCAACACGGCGCGTATCTCCCGCTGGTGACGGACACGGTCATCGCCTGCACCATCGCCCGGGAGATCGCCGCGGCGTATCCGGTCCAGCTCCTCCCGCCCGTCACCGTCTCGTGCTCGCACGAGCACGCGGACTGGCCGGGCACCGTCTCCATATCCGCCGCGACCCTCTACTCCGTGGTGCGCGACATCGCCGGATCGCTGCGCCGCTCCGGTATCGGTTCGCTGATTCTGGTGAACGGGCACGGCGGAAATTACGTCCTGCGCAACATTGTTCAGGAATCCGCCGGCACCGGTACCCGCATGGCGCTTTTCCCGGGCTCGGCCGACTGGGACACGGCCCGCGGCAGGGCCGGTGTCCGCACCCCGTCGAACAGCGATATGCACGCCGGGGAAGTGGAGACCTCCATCCTGTTGCATGCCCATCCCGAACTCGTCCGTCCCGGTTATGAAACCTCCGATTGTCTCGCCGACGACCGGAAGCATCTGCTGACCCTCGGTATGGCCGCGTACACCGAGTCCGGAGTCATCGGCCGCCCTTCCCTGGCATCCGCCGGGAAGGGAAAGGAACTCCTCGCCGCGCTCACCGAATCCTTCGCCGAGTACCTTTCCGTCGTCGGCGAGCCCGTCGTCGGCGAGCGACAGGAAACGGAGACGCGATGACGACCCTGGACACCGCACAGGCATGGGAGCGGCTGCGCTCCATACGGACCGTGGCCGAGGCCCGGGCCGCCGGACTGGTGCGCGGGCCGGACGGCGCGGTGCGCTGGTCGCGGGACGCCACCCCCGGGGCGGACGCGCTCGCCGACCGCTATCTGCCGCTCTGCCTGGCCGGGCCGCGGCTGACGATCGCCCAGCTCGGCCAGAGCCTCGACGGTTTCATCGCGACCCGCACCGGCGACGCCGACTACGTCACCGGCGAGGAGGACCGGTGCCATCTGCACCGGCTGCGCGCCCTCACCGACGCCGTCGTGGTCGGGGCCGGGACCGCCGTCGCGGACGACCCCCAGCTCACCGTGCGCGCCTGCTCCGGACCGCATCCGGTGCGCGTCGTCCTCGATCCCCACGGCCGGGTACCTCCGCATCGCCGGGTCTTCACCGACGGCTCAGCGCCGACCCTGTGGGTGGTGGGGGCGGGCGCCCGCGACGGGCGGGCGGCGCCGGACGGCGTCGACGTACTGACCCTGCCGGACGGTGCCGCGTTCACGCCGCAGCGCCTGGTGGAGGCGCTTGCGGCGCGTGGCCTGGGGCGGGTGCTGATCGAGGGCGGCGGCGTCACGGTGTCGCGCTTTCTGCACGACGGCGCGCTGCACCGGCTGTACGTCACCGTGGCACCGGTGCTGCTCGGCGACGGCATCCCCGGGCTGCGCTTCGACGGCACCCCCGTCATGCGCGACGCCCTGCGGCCCCGGACCCGCCGGGCCCGCCTCGGCGAGGACACCCTCTTCGAACTCGACCTGGGGACGCCGCAGCCGGACGGCCCACTGCCCGACCAGCACACCCAGACCGGGCAGGCTCGCGGCGAAGGTGAGCACCCCGTACACGACGGCGACCGTCAGCCCCTGCGCGGCTCCCAGGCCCGCGGCGCCGAAGGCCCACGCGGTGACGCCTTCGCGGGGGCCCCAGCCGCCGATGTTCAGCGGCAGCGCCATGGCGAGCAGGGCCAGCACCATGATGGGCACCAGCCGGGTCGCCGGGGCGGTTGATCCCGCCGCCCGCGCGGCCAGCAGGAACATCCCGAGATAGCCCGCCAGCACCACCGCGGACGAGATCATGACCCCCGGCCAGCTCGCGCGGGCCAGCAGCCCGAGCCGCGCCTCGCCGAGCGCGGCGCGCAGCGCCCGGCGCCCCCGCGAGGTGCCGGGCCCGCGGCGCAGCCGTACGACGGCCACGGCCCCGAGCCCGCACACCGCGATCAGCGCGGCCGCGGCGCCGGGCGTCGTGGCCACGGCGTGGACCACCCGGCCGGCCTCGGACAGGGCGAGGGAGGGCCGGGCGAACAGCAGCGCCACGCCGGCCATCACCAGCACCACCTGACCCGCGGTCCGCTCCAGCACCACGGCGCGCACACCCCGGGCCACATCCCCCTCGGTCCGCCCGTGCCGTACCGCGCGGTGGACATCGCCGAGGACGCCGCCGGGCAGCGCCGCGTTGAGGAACTGCGAGCGGTAGTAGTCGCCGACGGCCCTTGCCAGGGGCAGCCGGATGCGCAGCGCCCGCGCCACCACACACCAGCGCCAGGCGCTGAACACGGTGGTCAGCAGGCCGAGTCCGAGGGCGGCCAGCAGGGTGAGGCCGTCGATGCGGCGCACGCCCTCCAGGAAGGCGCCGGTGCCCATCTGCCACAGCAGCACCGCGATGATGGCCGCCCCGGCGAGTGTGCCGAGCCGTGCCCGGATCGACGCGCTCATGACACTCCGCCCGTCGGTCCGGGGCTCACCGGCCGGGGCAGCGCGAGCAGATCGTCGTGGTGCACCACCACCCGCAGCTCGCCCGCCGCGCACTCCGCCAGCCGCCGCCGCAGATACCTCTCGGCGCGCGGTTCCAGCTCCGGGCGGTGCTCCACCGCCGCGCCCACCCAGCCCCGCAGCCACTCCGCGGCCAGCGCGGACTCCCCGGGCCCCAGCAGCCAGGGGCTGGCGTGTGTCCGTACCGTCGCGCCGTGCCGGGCGAACGCCTCGGAGGCCACCGCGACGGCGTCCGGCCCCAGCAGACCGGAGCGGCGCTGATGGGCGTCGAACGCCTCCGCGATCTCCGCGTCCAGCGGATCCTCCGGGGCCAGCTCGACCCGGCCCGCCACCGACAGCGCCAGCAGCACCGGACACCCCGCCCCGGCACAGGCCGCGGCGAGCCCTTCCATCTCCTCGGCGGTGAGCACGTCCAGCAGCGCGGAGGCCGTCACCAGCGACGCGCCCGCCAGATCGTCCGCGGTCAGCGAGCCCAGGTCACCGCGGCGCGTGCGCACCGTGACCGGGCTGCCGTCGGCGGCCGTGCGCGGCGCCCGCTCGGCGGCCAGCTCCAGCAGACCGGGATCGTGGTCGTGCAGCACCCACTCCTGCGGGCCGTCCAGCCGGGGCGCCAGCCACCGGCCCAGGGAACCGGTGCCGCAGCCGAGGTCGTGGATCACGCGTACGGCGCCGTCGGCCGGGCGGGCACGCAGCGGCTCCAGCAGTTCGGGCGCGCGGGCGGCGGCGTCCGCGCCCTCGCGCAACTCCAGCCACTCGGGCGCGTATCGAGGCGTATCGGTGGTGGTCACGCGGCCCTCCGGGGTTCGCGGCGAAGTCGTTCCAGCGCACCGGCCAGATCCGTTGCGGTCGTCCGCCAGCCGTCCAGCGCGGTGCGCCGGCCGCGGGCGGCCGTGATCAGCCGGCGGCGTACATCGGGATCGCCCAGCCAGCGGCGCAGCGCCGCCCCGAGCGCGGCCGGGTCGTCCGGCGGGACGAGCAGGCCCGGCACACTGCCCTCGGGCGCGTACCCGAGCGCCTCCGGAACCCCGCCCACGGCGGTGGCCAGCACCGGAACGCCGTGCGCCAGCGCCTCGGTCACCACCATCCCGTACGTCTCGGCGTAACTGGCGAGCACCAGCAGATCGGCACCGGCGTAGCTCGCCTCCAGCTCCGCGCCGCCGCGCGGGCCGGTGAGCCGCACCCGGTCGCCGAGCCCGGACGTCCCGATCAGCTCCCGCAGCCGTTCCACATAGCCGGGGTCCTGCTCCAGGGCGCCGACGCACTCCAGCGTCCACGGCACATCGGTGACCTCGGCCAGTGCCTCCACCAGCCGGAGCTGGCCCTTGCGCGGGGTCACCGAGGCGACGCACAGCAGCCGCGTGCCCTCGTCCGTGCCGGACGCCTGCGGCGCCACATCGGCCCCGGGCGCCGCCACATGGACCCGGCCCGGGGCCAGCCCGTGGTGCGCCACGAGCCGGCGGGCCGCCCAGCCGCTGGTGGCCACGACCGTGGGCACCGCGTTCAGCGTCTTGCGCTCCAGCGCGTCCAGGTCCGCCGCCCGGCCCGGGGCGAGCCCCGTCTCCTCACCCAGCGGCAGGTGCACCAGCACCGCGAGCCGCAGCCGTTCCGCCTCGGGAACGACGAGGTAGGGGACGGCACAGGCGACGAGGCCGTCGAGGAGGACGATGCCGCCGTCCGGCAGCTCCGCCAGCAGCCGGGCCAGCTCCGCGCGCGCCGCGGGCCCGGCCTGCGGCCAGTCGCCCGCGATCGTGTGCTCGTGGACGTCCCAGCCGATGCCGGGCAGTTCCCGGCAGATCCGCCGGTCGTACGTATTACCGCCGCTCGGCGTGGCCGGGTCGGCCACCCCGCCGGGCATGACGACGTGCACCGCGCGCAGCGGCGGCGGGGCGGCACCGCCGCCGAGACCCAGCAGGCTTCCGGGGCTCTCCACGTGCGCGGTCACAGCTCACGCTCGTAACTCGCCCAGGCGACATGCGATTCGTGCAGGGTCACCTGGATCCCCGACAGGCCGCGCGCGCCCTCGCCGAGCGCCCCGGCGTGCACCCGCTCCGCCAGCCGGTCGGCGATGACCTTGGCCAGGAACTCGGTGGAGGTGTTGATCCCCTTGAAGGCGGGCTCGTCATCCAGGTTGCGGTAGTTGAGGTCGCCGACCACCGCGCCCAGTTCCTGGGTGGCCAGTCCGATGTCGACGACGATGTTGTCGTCGTCCAGCGCGGCACGCCGGAAGGTGGCGTCCACCAGGAACGTGGCTCCGTGCAGACGCTGCGCGGGTCCGAAGACCTCTCCGCTGAAGCTGTGGGCGACCATCAGGTGATCGCGGACGGTGATGCTGAACAACGGCCCTCCCGGTCCGGCTGGCACATCTCGGCTTCTAGTACGGCCGATGCCTTCCCCGTGTTCAGCCCCAGCTCAGCCTTGTTCGGACGGGTTTTCGCGCCCCGGTCCTACGCACCCTCGTAAGCCACCCGGTGACACAGCCCCGGCAGCTCACCCGCGGCGATCCGGGCCATCACCCCCGGCAGTTCCTCGAACGCGCATTCCCCCGTGACCAGCGCGTCCAGCGCCGGGTCGGCGAGCAGTTCCAGCGCGATCGCCATCCGGTCCGCATAGCCGCGGCGGCCGCCCCGGGCCGGGGAGACCGTCCCCACCTGACTGCTGCGCACGGTCAGCCGCCGGGAGTGGAACGCCTCGCCGAGCGGCACGCTGATCCGGCGGTCGCCGTACCAGCTCAGCTCGATGACGGTGCCCTCCGGCGCGAGGAGTTCCAGGGAGCGGGCGAGACCCGCCTCGCTCGCGCTGGCGTGCACCACGAGATCCCGGTCGCCCTCGGCGTCCTCCGGCAGCGCGAAGTCCACCCCCAGCGCCTCGGCGATCCCGGCGCGCGCCGGGTCGGCGTCCACCAACTGGACCCGTACGGCCGGATAGCGGGCCAGCAGCGCCGCGACCGACGCCCCGACCATCCCCGCCCCGACCACCGCGATCCGGTCGCCGAGCAGCGGCGCCGCGTCCCACAGGGCGTTCACCGCGGTCTCCACCGTCCCGGCCAGCACCGCCCGCTCGGCGGGCACGCCCTCGGGTACGGGGGTGACGGCGCTCGCCGGGACCACGTACCGCGTCTGATGCGGGAACAGACAGAAGACCGTACGGCCCACCAGCTCCCGCGGCCCCTCCTCGACCACGCCCACGTTCAGGTAGCCGTACTTCACCGGCCCGGGGAAGTCGCCCTCCTGGAACGGCGCCCGCATCGCGCCGTACTGGCTCTCCGGCACCCCGCCCCGGAACACCAGCGCCTCCGTGCCGCGGCTCACACCGGAGCACAGCGAGCGCACCACCACCTCACCCTCCGCGGGCTCGGGCAGCACCACGTCCCGTATCCCGCCGTGACCGGGGGAATCGAGCCAGAAAGCACGGGCGACGCGCTCCATCGGCGTCCTCCTCAGGGAATCGAGCGGAAACTCCGCGCCGAACAACGGGGCGCACATCACGCTGAACAAACGGGGGATGCGCCACGTACGGGACATCATCAAGCCGCGCACACGGTACGCGGCGCCAATCGACACTGTCACACAGCCGGAGGGGTGCCCGGTGGCACTGAACCACACACACAACGCGAGGCTGTTGCGGCAGGAGACGGCCGCGGGCGCGGGCGTGCAGATCCTCCTGTTGACGCTTCTGGGCGCCTCGCTCGGTCTGGGACCCGCGGGCTGGCTCACGGGCCTCGCCTTCGCGGCCGTCACCTGGGCCGTGCTGACCCGCGCCGTCTCCCGCTCCTGGCTGTCCTCCTTCGGGCCCGCCAACCGCGTCACCCTGGCCCGGGCCACCCTTGTCGGGGGCGTGACCGCGCTGGTCGCCGACTCCTTCACGAACCCGCCCCGGGTCGCGGTCCTCACCGCGCTCACCGCGGTGGCCCTGATCCTCGACGCGGTCGACGGCCAGGTGGCCCGCCGCACCGGAACCTCTTCCCCCCTGGGCGCGCGGTTCGACATGGAGGTCGACGCCATCCTCATCCTGGTGCTCAGCGTCTACGTCGCCACCGCGCTGGGTCCCTGGGTGCTGCTGATCGGCGCGATGCGCTACGCCTTCGTCGCCGCCGCCCGCTTCCTGCCGTGGCTGAGCGCGCCCCTCCCGCACAGCATGGCCCGCAAGACGGTGGCGGCGCTCCAGGGCGTGGCCCTCCTGGTGGCCGCCACCGGTCTCCTCCCGGCCCCCGCGGACCTCGCGGTCGTCCTGCTGGCGCTGACCTCGCTGATCTGGTCCTTCGCCCGGGACATCGGGTGGCTGTGGAGCACGGAGAAGGCGCTCCGTACGGGCCTGGCGCCGGTCGTCCCCCACCCCCGCGCCCAGACGGCGTACGTCACCCCCTCGTCGGCGGCCTGACCCCCGGCCCGGTCCGCGGCGGGGCGCAGAAGCCGCGAAGGACGGCGGATGACGCGGGACCCCGCAGGGCGGTGACGGTGGTGGAGAAGACCTCCTCGCCGTGCTGGACGGCGGTGACCCGCGAGGAGACGTGGGTGGGGAGCTGGGAGGGAAGCGCCTCGGCCGCCACGAGGCAGGGCGCGTCGAACTCCACGTACCGCCGGAAGGCGGTGTCCATGGCGGTGATCACGGCGAAGTCCGGGTGGGCGACGGTGTGGGCGGCCTGCCGGGCCGCTTCCAGGAGCAGCATGCCGGGGGCGTGGTCCACACGGTGGTCGAAGAGCACCGGGTGGCCGACGTCGAAGCGCAGCAGGTAGCGGTTCGGCTCGCCGGTGGGCGCGAGCACCACATCGTGCGCGCGGTCCCGGCCGACGCGGTGCGGGGCCAGCGGCGGCGCGGCGGCGACCACGCGGGAGAGGGCGTGGTCCACGTCGGCGTAGGCGCCGCGCAGCCGGTCGTAGACGGCCGGGGCCTGGCTGGCGAACCGCGTGGTGGCCACGCCCAGGGGTCTGCCGTCACGGCTGATCTCCACATGCATGGTCAGGGCGGCCAGACGGCGGCCTCTGCGGACCACGTCGGTGCACCGGACGCGCATCTCCAACTCGGCGGGGACCCCGGCGGAGGCCAGCTGGGCGGGCTCCAGGGCCCAGGTCAGACGGTCCCAGATCTGGCGGTGCCCGAAGGGCACGTCGTACCCGAGGTGACTCACGAGCGGTACGGCCCGGCGCACGGTCTCCGCGAAGAATCAAAAAACGGAATGCTGCGATTCCATGGCGCGCGGACGGATCTGTTCCGTAGCGCCACGGCCGTCCTCGGTGCGATGCGATGACCGATAAGATAAAGGGCGATCGGTTTTTTTGTCGAGGGGGTCCGAGGCGGATGGGGTGATGGTTGGCGTCGTTCTCCCCGAGGGTGGCTGCGTGGGTGGAAAACAAAGCGAATGTTATGTATTTTCTCTGGAGTTGGGTGCCAGAGAGGGAGCGAACCATGACGTCGCACACTGTGGCGCGGCTGCCGAAGCCGGTCGTCCCGCACTCCGCCACCGCGACGGAGCGGGGGCGCCTCGCCTCCTTCGCCCAGGACGTGTTCGCCGGGCTGCCCCGGGCCGACCAGCGGCGGTGGGCGGGCGTGTACCTCCAGGGCCTGCTGACGGCTTCCGGCAAGAAGTCCATCCGGCAGCTGGCGGCCGCGGTGGGCGACCCTTCGGCCGCACCGGCCCTGCAGCAGTTCGTCAACGCCAGTCCGTGGGACTGGAACCCGGTCAGGAGCGCGCTGCTGCGCCATGCCGAGCGGCGGGCCGCCACACGGGCGTGGACGGTGGGACTGGTGGTGATCCCCAAGCGCGGTGAGCTGTCCGTGGGCGTACACCGGCGCTTCGTGCCCGCCCTCGGACGCACCGTCAACTGCCAGGCCGGCGTGGGGATCTTCCTCGCCGGTGACGACGGTCCCCTGCCCGTCGACTGGCGGATGCTGCTGTCGGGCCGCTGGAGCGAGGACGAGGAACTGCGCTCACGCACCCGGATTCCGGCGGCCGTCCGGGGGCAGTCCTGGTCGGCCCAGGTGCTGAGCCTCATCGAGGCGCTGGCCGCCCGCACCCCGGCGGCCCCGCCGATCGTCCTGGACATGACCCACGACCAGCAGGCCGGCGCCTTCGCCCGCGCGCTGGTCAGGCGCCGGTACGACGCCGTCCTCGCCGTACCGTCCACCACCCCGCTCGTCCCCGTCGGCCAAGACGGCGAGGCGCCGGACCCGGCCGCGACCCCCGTGCCCGCCGGGGCGCTGCTCGCCGGGCGTGCCCCCGTGGTCGCGGCGGTCCAGGCCGACGGGGGCCGGGGACGGCGGTCCGGGCGGTTGGTCACCCGCACGGTGCGGCTGTCGGGGGTGCCGCTGGAACACTCGGTGTGCCGGCTGTTCGCCCACTGGCCCCCGGAGGCCCGTACGCCGTCCCGGATCTGGCTGACCAACCTCGTCCGCACCACCCCCGAGGAACTGCTCGCTCTGACGCGCGCTCAGGAGGACACCACCGCGGCGGTGGACCGGCTCACGGAGTTCGGCCTGTCGGCCTTCGAGGGCCGCTCGTACCCCGGCTGGCACCACCACCTGACGCTGGTCTGCTGCTCGCCTGGGCCCTCGGCAACGACGTGGTGATCCGCACCGAACGGCCCGCCCTGTGGGACGAGGTGGCCGCCGTCCTCCACGAACCCGGCTTCCCGCTGCCGACCGTCCGGACCGCGCCCGCGGGCGAACCGGTGCGGGGCACGGCCGTCGAGGTCCCGGACCTCGTCCTCGACGCCGGACCCGGCGGCGCGGACCCCGCGCTCGGCGAGGGCGGCCCGTACGCGTCCGAGGAGCGGGCCGGCGCCGACGCCATCCGGATCCGCCTCGCCCCCGGACGCTCCCGCCCGCCCGCCCCCATCGCCGCGCCCGACTGCGCCGCCCCCTGGTTCCGGCGAGTGTACGAGGCCACCTACCTGGGCGGCACCACCCTGGCCGCGGCGCGGGAGGCCGACCCCGGGCGGACCGGGCGACTCGACGCCCGCCTCCGCTACCTGGTCGGCATGGCCCGGTACACCGCGCACTATCGCGACCTGCCGCCGGTGTCCGGCCTCCCCGACCTGAGCCGTCTGCCCGTCCTGGACATGGCCACCCTGGAGGAGTGCTCACTGCCCCGCGCCCGCGACCTGACCACCGACGCCCCGCCCAGCGGCGGCGGCCTGATCACCACCAGCAGCGAGCTGACCCGGATGCCGGTCGAGGCGTACTCCACCGGCCAGCAGGTCACCGCCGAACTGCTGCTGATGCTCGTCCGCGACTTCTCCGCCAACGACGGTGCCCAGCTCGGCTATCAGTGCTCCTCCCTGGGCGGCACCTCCCACCACCTCAACGACGACTACAACCTCGTCGGGGTCGTCGACGACGACGGCCTGCCGGTGCCGGAGGGCGAGAGCGGACATCTGCTGATCACCGCGATGCAGAAGTTCGAGGGCCCGCTGATCCGCTACCGCATCGGCGACGTGGGCCGCGTCAGCCACCGCGACTGCGGCTGCGGGGTGTCCG
Organism: Streptomyces sp. NPDC019937; assembly: GCF_040631655.1. Taxonomy (NCBI): domain Bacteria; kingdom Bacillati; phylum Actinomycetota; class Actinomycetes; order Kitasatosporales; family Streptomycetaceae; genus Streptomyces; species Streptomyces sp. NPDC019937. The sequence goes on along the minus strand of NZ_JBEYAL010000052.1, from coordinate 5,446 downwards.
GACGCGTCCTGGAGTACCTGGGCCGCAGTGACGGGCAGCTCAAGTTCAAGGCACAGACGGTGCACTACAACGAACTCGTCGACGCCCTGGAGAAGTTCCGGGGCTCCCAGCTCCAGGCCGAGCTGCTCACCCGCGGCGGCACCGAGACGCTGGTGCTGCGCACCGAATCGCCGGAACCGCTCGACCCCGGGACCCTGCGGGAGTTCCTGATCGGGGCCTTCCCGGTGCTCGGCCACCTCCAGGCGTACGACGACGATCTCGAGGTCTTCGAACTCGTCGTGGAGTGCCACCCGGAGGGCGCGCTGGAGCGCAATCCGGTCAGCGGAAAGATCAAGACCGTGATCGACCGCCGGCTCGCGTAACCCGCGCCCCGCTCTCCCGTTCCTCCCTCTACCGCACCCCGCTCCACCGCACCCCGCTCTACCGCACCCCGCTCCACCGCTTTCCCGCGCGCGGACGCCGCGCGCCCGACCCGGAGGTCCGTCATGCGCCGCCAGGCCATCCTCGTCCATCAGGTGCGCCGCCCTCATCAGGCGCCCACCGCCCACGACTTCGCGTTCGTCGAGGAGCCCGTCCCCGAACCCGGACCTGGTTCCGCACTGGTGGAGAACGTGCTGCTGTCGGTCGACCCGTACATGCGGGAGAACATGGACGCGGTCTGGGCCCTCCACACCCCGCTGGAAGGCCGCACCATCGGCCGGGTCACCGCCTCCCGCGTACCCGGTCTGCGCGAGGGAGACCTGGTGTTCCACCGCCAGGGCTGGCGCACCCACGCGGTGGTGACACCGGACGAGGTGCGGGTGCTCCCCGACGTGCCAGGTGTTGATCCGGCCTCCTTCCTCGGAATCCTGGGGGGTACCGGCCTCACGGCGTACGTGGCGCTCACCCGGGTGGCGAAGCTCCAGCCGGGTGAGGACGTCTTCATCACCGCGGCCGCCGGCGGAGTGGGCACCGCGGCGGGGCAGATCGCCCGGCTGCTGGGCGCGAAGCGGATCATCGGCAGCGCGGGCACCGAGGAGAAGGCGCGGCGCCTCACCGAACAGCTCGGCTTCGACGCCGCGTTCAGCCATCGCGCGGGGCCGGTCGGCGACCTGCTGGCGGCCGCCGCCCCCGACGGCGTGGACATCTGCGTGGACAACGTCGGCGGTGAACATCTGGCGGCGGCCATCGCCGCGCTGCGCGAGCACGGCAGGATCGCCTGGTGCGGCGCGATCGCCCAGTACAACGCCACCGAACCGCCGCCCGCCCCGCGCAACCTCTTCGACCTGGTGGAGAAGAGCATCCGGCTGGAGGGATTCCTGGTGCGCAACCACCGGGACGTCCAAGGCGAGTTGGAGGGCTTCCTCATCCCGCATCTGCGCGACGGCCGCGTGGTCGACCAGCAGACCGCCTGGGACGGCTTCGACCGGATCGTCGAGGCGTTCCTGGCCATGCTGGACGGCCGCAACACCGGCAAGGCCGTGGTCCGGGCGGGTGCGCTGTGACGCGCCTCGGCTCCGGTGCCCGCACCATGCTCTCGGCGATGCTGCTGTCCAGCATCGGGCTGGGCGTCTACACCCTCGCCCTGGGCCAGACGCTGTTCCGGCTGACCGGTGACGCCGAGGCATTCGCGATGATCTTCGCCCTCCAGGGCGTCGGCGCCATCTGCGTGCTGCCGTTCTCCGGCCCTCTCGTGGACGCGTTCGACTCCAAGCGCACCTACGTCACCTGCGGACTGCTGCGCGCGGTGACCGTCGCCGCGATCGTCATCGTGTCGGCCACCCGCCTCGGCGATCCCCTGCTGGTGATCGGCGCGGCGGCGGTCCTCCTGGCGGTGTTCGACAACGTCCAGCGCACCGCGTTCTTCAAGTTCACCGCCCACCACATCGACCGGCATCACATGATCACGTTCAACAGCAGGATCAGCATCGCCGTCCAGACCGGACGACTGGCCGGCATGGCGCTGCTCGGCCTGGTCCTGCTGGTGGGGACGCCCACCGAGGCGCTGCTCGTGGACGTGGCGGTCTCGGTGTTCTCCGCGACCCTCGTCGCCGTGATGGCCGCCCCGGCCGCAGAGGCCACCGGACGGCTGAGCGGAACCTCGCTGCGCACCGCGCTGCCGGACATGGTGGCCGACTGGCGCGGTCTGTTCGCCCGCCACCGCCACGAGGCGGTCGTCTTCGCGATGGTCGCGCTGTGCGCCGGGGACTTCTTCATCTCCTACAGCCTCAGCACGCTGGTGGTACCGATGGTCGACGCCCACTACGGGGGCCGGTCGTGGGTCATCTCGCTGGTGGAGGCGACCTTCGGCGCGGGAATGATCACCGCGACCTTCTTCACCCGCTTCACCGTGCGCCAGCGGCTGCTGCCCTTCTGGATCGGCGTCCAGACGCTGCTGCCGGTGCTGCTCGCCTTCGCCGGGACGCCGTACCTGCACTTCCCGGCGTACTTCCTGGCCGGTTTCGCCAACCTCAACAGCATCACCTGGCTGCTCACGGCGCTCCAGCAGCACGGGGCCGACACCGACAAGGGCAAGCTGGCCTCGCTGCGGCTGCTGGCCATCGGGGCCGGTACCGCCGGGCTCATGCCCCTCCTCGGGATCGCGGCCGGCCGGTCGCTGGCGCTCGCGTATCTGACCGCCGCGATGATCATGGTGCCGTTCGCCGCCTGTGCCGTCTGGGCGGCTCTGGGCTTCCGGCCCCAGGAGGCGCAGGGGAGCGAACAGGAGTGGAAGGAGACCGGCTGGTGCTCGCCGCCGAGAGCGCGGTGCTCTCCCACTCCGACCTGGCCCAGCTCACCGTCGAGCGCTATCTGCGCACCGAGCCGTGGGAGGAGCACCTGAGCCGGGCCCGCGCCGCGTACCGGAAGCGCCGGGACGCGATGCTGCTCGCCCTGACCACGGGTATGCCGCCCGGCGTCTCCTGGACCGTGCCCAGGGGGGATTCTTCGTCTGGATGACGCTGCCGGAGGGAATGGACACCGGACACCTGCTGGACCGCGCTGTGTCGTCCGGCGTCGCCTACGTGCCGGGCACCGGCTTTGCGCGCCGACGGCGGAGGAGCCCGGCATCTGCGGCTGTCGTACTCCTACCCCTCGCCGGAGGACATCCGGGAGGGGGCCGACCGGCTGGCGGGCGTGCTGCGCGAGGCGCTGCCGCTGGCCTACCGGTACTGGGACGTGCTGTCGGGTACGTGCACCCCATCGGCCTGATGCCCCACCCGCCGCTCCCCGGTGGACTCCCGCCGTACACGACCTAGGAGAGAGAGCCATGAACCTGCTGGAGGACGCCCGTGAGCTGCACGGGGACATCGTCCGGCTCCGCCGCGCGCTGCATGCCGCCCCGGAGACGGGCCTGAACCTGCCGCGCACACAGGAGGCCGTACTGACCGCCCTGGACGGGCTCGGTCTGGAGATATCCACCGGCGAAGGCCTGAGTTCGGTCACCGGCGTGCTCCGTGGCGCACGGCCGGGGCCCACGGTCCTGCTCCGGGGCGACATGGACGCGCTGCCGGTCGCCGAGCGGACCGGACTGGACTTCGCCGCCACCAACGGCGCGATGCACGCGTGCGGCCACGACCTTCACACGGCGATGCTGGCGGGCGCCGCACGGCTGCTCGACGCCCACCGCGACCGGCTGGCCGGCGACGTGGTGTTCATGTTCCAGCCCGGTGAGGAGGGCTTCGACGGGGCCCGCCACATGCTCGACGAGGGCGTGCTGGAGGCCACCGGGGCCCGCCCGTCCGCCGCGTACGCGCTCCACGTGACCTCCGCGCGGCAGCGCGGGGGACAGTTCACCACCCGGGCGGGCACCGCGATGGCCGCCGCGGCCGTTCTCACGGTCACGGTGCACGGGATGGGCGGCCACGGGTCGATGCCGCACCGGGCGAAGGACCCGGTGCAGGCGGCGTGCGCGATGGTGACCGCGCTCCAGACCTGGATCACCCGCGAGTTCGACGTGTTCGACCCGGTGGTGCTGACGGTGGGGACCTTCCACGCGGGGACTCAGCAGAACATCATCCCCGAGACCGCCCGGTTCGAGGCGACGGTGCGGTCCTTCTCCCCCGGGGCCCTGGAGCGCCTGAAGGAAGGCACGGTGCGGGTCTGCGAGGCGGTCGCGGCGGCGCACCGGGTGACGGCCGAGGCCGAGTTCGGTGAGCTGTACCCGGTGACGGTGAACGATGCGGAGGAGGTCGGGTTCGTCGCCCGGACCGTCGCCGAACTCCTCGGCGAGGAGCGCTTCGAACCGCTGGAGCGCCCCATGACGGGCTCCGAGGACTTCTCCCGGGTCGTGGCCGAGGTGCCGGGCGCGATGGTCTTCCTCGGCGCCGCGCCGCCCGGCGCCGACCCGGCCGACGCGCCGTACAACCACTCGCCCCTCGCGGTCTTCGACGAGGCCGTGCTGGCGGACGGGGCCGCGCTGTACGCCCGGCTCGCCCTGGACCGCTGCGAGCTAAAATAGAGAGTGCTCGTTTTGTTATGGTGATGCGGAGAAGTTGAAGAGGTCCCTGGGACATCAAGTAGTCGCAAAGTGTGCACGTAGTGCCAGCATGTGGCCACTTGTAGTCTCTTAGCGGATGTCCGGGATCAGGAGTCGTGGGCGTGAGGTCGAGCGGGGCACGGGCTGTTGGTAACGTAAGGAACGTTCTATTTGTTGGAGAGGTGAGATGGGGCGGCCCAAACAAGAACGTGCTGTGCAGACCCGGGAAACGATCCTCCGCGCGGCGGCGGAGGTCTTCGACGAGTACGGCTTCGCCGGCTCGAGTATCAGCCGTGTCCTCAAGCGCGCCGGTGTGACGGCGGGTGCTCTGTACTTCCACTTCAAGTCCAAGGAGGATCTGGCCCGGGCGGTGATGAACGCCCAGCCCGAGTCGATCATCCCGCTCCTGGAGACCGACGGGCTGCAGCGACTGGTCGACATCACCATGATCTGGGCGCAGCAGCTCCAGACGGATCCGCTGCTGCGGGCGGGCGTCCGGCTCACCGGTGAGCAGGAGACGTTCGGCGTGCGCGACGCCTCGCCCTACCGGGAGTGGGGCGAGATCATGGCCGAGTGCCTGCGCGTCGCCCGGGAGAAGGGCGAACTCCAGGCCGGGGTGGAGCCCGGGGAGCTCGCCGAGTTCGTCGTCGAGGCGTGCACCGGGATGCAGATGTACGCGTCCGTGGTGAGCGGCCGGGCGGATCTGGTGGACCGGGCCGTGCGGATGTGGCGCCTGCTCCTCCCTGGAGTCGCGGTACCCGCCGTGATCGCGCGCACCGAGGTGAGCCCGGCGTACGCGAAGTCGGTCATGGAGGCGGCCGGGCGCGGCACCGCCGCCCGGGGCGCGGCCTCACCCGGCGCCGCCGACGAGAGCCTGGTCGGCTGAGGCCCGGGCCCCCTAGGGGGTGTCGTGTGGATCATGCCGGGCTCCCGACGCCGCTGTGACATCAGCCGCTGCCGCGGCGGGCGGCACCTCGCGGCCCCGCGCTC
>NZ_JBEYAL010000051.1:0-55757 GCF_040631655.1 Streptomyces sp. NPDC019937 | reverse complement strand
GGATCGGCGTAGACGGCTACGCTCGCGATCCCGGCATCCCGGCAGGCACGGGCAACACGGACAGCGATCTCGCCACGATTGGCGATGAGCACCTTCTGCATGCTCTCTCTTCCCTCTTCAGAAGTTACCGTCCGGCGGGGACGGTCACGTTGCTATCCCAGGGCCCGCTTGAGGAAATCCAGTACCACGCTCGCGTAGCCTTCAGGATCGGATTGCAGCCCGAGCAGGTGCTCGGCTCCCGGAAGGACGTGCGTCTCGGCCTGGGCATAGCGCTCGGCCAGCGCGTCCACCGAGGAGGGCGGCACGATCGCATCGTGCTCGCCCGACATGAACAAGAGTGGGATCTTGGCGAACTTGCCGGTCGCGGGCGGTGGCCATTGGGCGCGCAGCATGGCGGGCCCCAGGGCGCACAGCGTGCGGGTCACCACGGAACGGGACGGTTCGCCGCTCAGCGCGGGGGGCATCGGCAGCGCCTCCGCCTCCAGGTACTTGCGCAGCAGCGGCGGAACGTCGTGCCCGGGGCCGCTGTCGCACACCAGCGCGTCGAACTCGAACCCGTCGTGGGTCAGCGCCCACATGGCCGAGAAGCAGGAGAAGGAGAAGCCGTAGACGGCGATGCGCGCCGTGGCGTACCCCTGCTTGCCGCGCAGCCAGGACACCACCGAGGTGACATCGCTCGCGAACCGGTCGCCGAGCCCGAACAGCGCCCGGTCGTCGCTGCTGGCCCCGTGGTTGCGGTGGTCGAACAGGCAGACCGTGTACCCGGCGTCGTGCAGGAACTTGGCGTGGCCGAGGCTGTGGTCCTTGCCCGCGCCCAGACTGTGCGCGAGCACCACGACCTTCTCGGTGGAGCCGGGGCAGAGCCAGGCGTGCACCCGCTTCCGGCGGCCGAACGGGATCTCCAGATCGGTGCAGGGCAGCCCGTGGTCCCGGGGGTGCTCCCGCTGGGTCCGGTCGCGCGGGTGGAAGGCGAGATACGCCAGCTGGGCCCCGTACAGCGGGGCTATCGGCAGCGCCGCGACCGAGAGGGCGCGGGACACCGGCGTGGGTGGCCGCACCGGCGTCCGGGGTGGCTCGGGCATCGGCGTCCTCCGGGAGGGGGTGGAGTGTCCGTCGGCGGTCAGGGCGGTCTCGTCTCGGTCGGTGCCGTGCGGTGGGGCAGCGGGGCGGGTACGTCAGGATGACGGCTACGCGGGAGTACGGGCGGTCACCCGCAGCCCCCGGCGTGGCCCTGGTCGCCGGACCGGGCGGCCGCGAAGTCCGCGTCGGCCGGTGGCTCGGGGGTGGGTGCTCCGGATGCGCGTGGGGGCGCGTCGCGGGAGCGGACCGCCCCCGCGAACGCCGGGAGCCGGTCCACGCCCCAGTACTTGTCGTAGCCGAGGGTGAAGAACGGCACGCCGAACGCCCCGTCCCGGCTGAGGTCCAGCAGCGCCCGGAGCCCGCGCCCGGCGCGCAGCTCCGGGTCGTCGGCGGCACCGGCCATCCGGTCCGCCACGGCGTCCGGCAGCCCGAGGCCGGTGGCGAGGTCCGCGATGACCTCGCGGTCGCAGATGTCCCGGCCCTCCTGCCAGCGGGCCCGGTAGGTCCGCTCGATGTACGCGGGGCCGCACCCCGCGTCCAGCGCGGGAAAATACGCCAGATGCGGTACTTCCCAGACCGGGTCCCGGTCCATCGGCCAGGTGATGGCGAGGTCACGGTCGGCGGTCAGACGGCGCACGTCCTGAAGGATATAGAGGTGCTTGTCGCGTGACATCGCCGTGTACGGAAAAGAGCGGCCCTGTTCGGCCATACGGCGCTCGCCCTCCGCGTCCGGCTCCCACCAGGGGTGCCATTCCACCACCTGTGCGACATCCGGATAGCGGTCCATCAGATCACGGTAGGCGATCCAGCTGTACGGGCTGCGGAAATTGAAATAGAAGCGCGGCACCCTGCTGCGCCTGGCCGTCATGTCCGTTCCCCCTTCACCGGGGCCGTTCGGATCGCTCCGACCGCCGCCCGCTCACTCGCTCGCTCAGATCACGATGCCGCCGTCGACCTGGAACACCGCTCCGGTCACATACTCCGCCCCGACCAGGTACGCGACCATGTCGGCGACCTCCTCCGGGCGTCCGAAGCGGCGCAGCGGGATGCTCTGCTCCGCCTCCTTGCGCACACTTTCGGACAGTGCCGCCGTCATATCCGTCTCCACGAAGCCCGGCGCGACCACATTGGCCCGGATGCCGTACCGTCCGACCTCCTTGGCGAGCGATTTGGTGAAGCCGATGATCCCGGCCTTGGAGGCCGCGTAATTCGACTGTGCCGCATGGCCGTGCACGCCCGCCACCGAGGAGATGTTGATGATGCATCCGGACTTGCGCTTCATCATGCCGAATACGACCGAACGGCATATGTGGTACGTGCCGTCCAAGTTGACTTCCATGACGCCCCGCCACTCCTCGTCCTTCATCAACAGCAGCGGATTGTCCCGCGCGATGCCCGCGGACACCACCGCCACGTCGAGGGGACCGAGCCGGTTCTCGGTGAACGCCACGAGGTCGCGCACCGCGTCCGCGTCCCGTACGTCCGTCTGCCGGCCGACCACCCGGCCGCCGCCGAGCCGCGCCGCCTCTTCCTCCAGGGCGCGGGCCGCGTCGGGGCTGGACTGGTGACAGAACGCCACGTCGAAACCGTCCCGGGCCAGCCGCAGCACGGTCGCGCGGCCGATGCCCCGGGAGCCGCCGGAGACGAGGGCCACCTTGCTGTGCGCGTCGGACATGGTGTTACGTCACCTCTCCTGCCGGGGACTTGAGTTCGGCGGCCGGGCGCATCGTCATCACCAGCCGCCCGACAGTGAGCACGGTCGCGTCACCGACCAGGCTCTCCCCCTCGAACATGTACGTCTCCCCGACCCGCCGGGCCAGCCGGACGTGGTGTTCCACCACGTCGCCGGGGAGGACCGGGCGGTGGAATCCGGCGTCGGTGACCCCGCCGAGCAGCATCGCCATACCGTCCAGCACATCCGGATTGGGCTCCTCCCACGCCACCAGGACTCCCGCCACATGGCACCAGGATTCGAGGAGCACCGTCCAGGGGTAGTGGTAGGCCTCCGCGGGCGCGTCGTCGGGGACGGCCTCGTACCAGGGCTCGTTGCAGGTGACGGCCTTCAGCCCGGAGGCGCGCATCCCCGGGACCAGCTCGGTGACCCGGTCGACCAGCAGCATGGGGTAGCGGTGCGGCAGCACCCGCTTGATCTCGTCCACGGTGATCACCCGGTGGCCTCCCGTTTCTCGCGAGTGGTGAAGCGCAGCCGCACGCGGGCGGCGAGCCCGCGCTCGGTGGTGGCCTCGGCCCGGCAGCGCCAGTCGCCCGTCGCGTCGTCCCGTGACCAGGTGAACTCGCAGCTCAGGGTGGAGCCGGGGAAGACCGGGCCGAGGAAGCGGGCGGACTCGACCGCCGCCGGGGCGCCGCCCGGTTCGGGCAGCGTGGCGAGGGCGCCGCGCTGGACGTACTCGACGACGCACACCCCGGGGAAGATCGGGAAGCCGGGGAAGTGACCGGCGAACACCTTCTCCGTGCCGCGGATCACGGCCACGCACCGGGCGGGCCGCTCCCCCGGCACCCCGGGGTCGACCACCTCGACGGTGCCGTCGACGGGTCCGCACGCGGTCGCGGTCACCTCACTTCTCCAGCTTCGACGCGAGCAGGTCGTGCACCTTCCGCAGGGTGGTGATGCTCTTCATCTCCCGCTCCTCCAGCTTCACCGCGTACTTCTTCTCCAGTTCGACCATGACCTCCAGGGCCATGAGCGAGTCGACGCCGAGGTCCTTGACGAAGTCGGCCTCGTCGGTCACCTCCTCCTCTTCGACGTCGAGGACTTCCGCGACGAAAGTGCGCAGTTCGTCGAGGTCCAGGGCGGCGGTGGCGTCGGCCATGGCGGGTTCCTTCCCAAGGTCGGGGGTGTTCAGGGGGTTCCGGGTTCGGCGGGTTCGGCGAGCGCGGCGGGGGACTCGACCGGGGCGGTCGTCGCGTCCGCCGCGATCAGGCGGATCATTCCGGTCAGCCGGCGGCCGGGGCCCAGCTCCACGAACCGGGCGCAGCCCAGCTCGGTTTCGAGGGTCCGGACGCCGTCCTCCCAGCGCACCGGGCCGGTGAGCTGGGCGAGTTCGCGGTCCCGCCGGCCCTCGCCACCGCGGTGGGGGCGCGCGTCCGCATTGGCCGCCACCGGGATGTGCGCGGGCGCGAACTCCATGGCGGCCGGTGCGGCGAGCCGGTCGACGCCGGTGTGCCCGGAGATCTCGGCCGCCGGCGGCCAAGACGCGGTGTCCCGCCACGCCCGGCCCATGCCCGCCTTCTGGGCGCCCCGGCCGGGGAAGACCAGCGCCGTGCGCACGCCCGGCGCGGGTATCTCACGGCCCGTCATACGTGCTCCTCGTGCTCATGGCCGCCTCACCGGGTCCGCAGCAGGGCCGCGCCGACCACGCCGTCCCGGTCGATCGTGGTGACCAGAGCCGGGCTGCCGGGGGCGATCTCGCCGTGCTCGGCGAGCGCGAGGACGGCCGCGACCTGGAAGGCCGCCGAGGCGGCGCAGGTGTCGCCGATGACGTCGGCCGTCGCCACCCGCGGCGGCCGGTGCCCACCGAGGACGTCGGCGAGGGCGGCGCGCTCGGCCTCGCCCTCGGCGCCGGGCGCCTGGGCGTCGGCGAGGACCCGTACGTCGCCGGGCGCGGTGCCGGTACGGTCCAGCAGCCGCGTCACGGCGTCGGCGAGCGCCGTACGGGCCGCCGTCGGGTCCGTGGCGAAGCCGAACTCCACGCCCGCGACGTCGGCGAGCCCGCCGCGGCCGTGTTCGCGGGCCTCGTCGGCGGTCTCCAGCAGCCAGACCGCGGCGCCCTCGCCGAGCACGGCCGTCGTGTCGTCGTCGGCGCGGGTGTGCCACTCCAGCCAGGCGCGGGCGGAGGTGAACTCCTCGACCGCCCCGCACAGCACGGTGCGGGCGCGGCCCGCGCGCTGGAGCCGCAGCGCGTACCGCAGGGTGAGCAGCCCGGCGGCGCGGCCGCCCGCGATGGTGGTGTTGGGGCCCTTGAGGCCGTGCCAGATGGCGGACTGCCCGGCCGCGCAGTTCATGACGGTGTTGGGGAAGCGGGCCGGGTCCACGAAGAAGGGCTTGGCGCCGACGAGCGAGTCGCGGGTGAAGTCCATGATGGACTGGGCGCTTCCGGTGCTGGTGCCGAGCGCGATGCCGGTGTGCTCGCCGACGCCCGGCAGCCGTGCGGCCCCGTCGCCGCCGCCCGTGCCGCGTTCGCCGTCCCGTGCGCCCTCTCGTACGCCGCCGCGCCCGCTCTCGCTCTCGCTCTCGCCGGACAGCAGATGACGGATCGCGGTGACGGCGAGGCCGGTGACCCGGTCCATGGAGCGGGTGTTCTTGCGGCCGAGGATCTCCCGGATGTGGAAGTCCGGGACGAGGCACGCCTCGCGGAACGGAACCGACCACTCCTCGGGGTCCAGCGGCTTGCCGGTGCCGCGGCCGGACCGCAGCCCGCTGCTGAAGTCCGCGGCCCGCAGCCCCAGGGGCGATACGGCGGTCCATGCGGAGATGACCGGGCTGACCGCGGCGGGAGCGTTGACCATGGGCGTGGATACTCCTTCGGTTGTGGCCCGGGGGCCGGACGGGGTGCTCACAGGAACCACACCTGTTCGTAGGAGGGCCATCGCGCGGCGAGCCCGTGCGCCTCGATCACCCGCACGCCGGGCAGCAGCCGGTCGGCGGCGGTGCGCCCCAGCGCGGTCAGGTCGGGCCGCTCGACCAGCACGGTCACCCCGGCGTCGAGCACCTTCGCGACCGACGCGCGCGGATCGGGCAGGGTGTCCAGGGTGCGCCCGCCGAGGCGCAGCGGCGGCTGGGGTTGGGTGCGCAGGGCGTAGCCGACGGCGGGTCCGCGCAGCGCCAGGTGGCAGCCGCCGCCGCTCTGCCGGTGCAGATCGGGGACGACGTAGAGGGCGTCCGCGAACTGGGTCTCGACCGATCCGCGATACGCCTTCTCCATGATCAGCAGCCAGCGCGCCTGTTCCTTCATCGGTTCAGCACACCCCCATGACCAGGCTTTTGTCCGCCGCCTTGACGTGCTCGGCGAACAGGAACGGGGACCGCTTGCTGACCTGGGGGATCTGGTCGGCCGCGCCCCGGTCGTCGGCGCAGAAGCGGCAGACGTACCAGTAGAGCCGGTCGGGGTGGTCGGCGAGCAGATCGCGGACGATCAGCGCGGTGGACGGGTGGCGGCGCTCCAGGTCGGTGAGGTCGCGCGGTTTGGTGTCGCCGAGGGCCGCGCTGGTCAGGCCGGTGGCGTCGCCGCAGGTCCAGATCTGCACCCGGGCGCCGCGGTCGAGCAGCGCGGCGGCCAGCCGGAGCGCCGAGGTGACCAGGTCGCTCTGGTGGGGCGCGCCGAAGAGGTTGAGCAGCACATCGGTGGCGGGTATGGGCCGGGCCATCAGTGCCACACCGCCCGCACCTGGGGTTCCAACAGCTTGGCGGCCACGTCGTCCATCTCCACCATGCGGACGTCGGGGGTGAGGTCGGCGGCGGGCAGGGCCCGCTGGGCGGCCGAGAAGGTGTCCACCCACACCTCGCCGCCGTCGCGCAGGAACGTCTCGATGCCGGGCGCGGCTCCGGGGAGGGCGGCGGTGACCCCGTTCTCGACGAGGAACAGCACCACCCGGTGGCCGTCCCCGGCCAGCCGTGCCGCGTCGCCGACGAAGCGCTCGCAGGCGGGCCCGGTCTGCGGGCCGCCGCTCTCGATCAGCAGGTGGTCCGTCATGTGAGCAGTTCACCGCCGTCCACACCGATCACATTGCCGGTGATCCAGGAGGAGTCGGTGCGCGACAGCAGGGAGACGGCCTCGGCGACGTCCTCCGGGCGGGTGAGCCGCCGGTGCGGGTTGAGGTCGCGGGCGTACGCGGCGAGCTGTTCGCTGTCCGGGATGCGCTCCATGGACGGGGTGGGGGTGACCCCGGCCCGCAGCGCGTTGACGGCGATGCCGGAGGGGGCGAGTTCCAGGGCGAGTTGGCGTACGTGGGACTCCAGGGCGGCCTTGGCGGCGGAGACGGCCCCGTAGTGGGGCATGACGCGGGTGCCTCCGGCGGAGGTCATCGCGTACACCTTGGCGCCCCGGCGCAGCAGGCCCGCGGTGAACAGGTCCTGGGTCCAGTAGACGAGGGAGTGCGCCATCACGTCGAGCGTCATGTTCATCTGGCGGGAGGTGACGCTGCCCTCGCCGTCGGGGGTGACGTACGGCAGCAGGGTGCCGAACGCGAGGGAGTGGACCAGGACGCGGATGCCCGTGCCGCCGGTCAGCTCCGCGAACCTCGGCAGCAGTTCCTCGCGGGTGCGGGCGGAGGCGGCGTTGGCGTTGAAGAAGTGCGCCTGGACGCCGTGCGCGCGCATCTCCTCCTGGGCGACCGCCGCCTTCTCCTGGCCCTCGGTGGTGTCGAAGTGGACGCCCAGGACGCCGACGCCCGCGCGGGCCAGCTCGTGGGCGATGGCCAGGCCCATGCCGCTGGAGGCGCCCAGGACCAGGCACCAGGATCCTTCGAGTGAGGTGATCATCGGCCGCTCGCCCTCCGTAGTCCGGTCATCGGCTGCTCGCTTCGGCGCCGCCGGATCCGCCGGGGGTGACCAGGCAGACGGCGGTGTTTCCCTCGGCCGCCGCGGTGACGACGGCGTGTGCGTGGTCGGCCGGGTGCCGCAGGGCGGCGGCGACGCGTGCCAGCGGCGCCAGGCAGCCCGCGCCCGCCGGGACGCGTTCGGCCCCGGGGAACGCCGCCGCGACCGCCTCGCCCACCGCCTCGCCCACCGGGGAGCCGTCCAGGACGGCGGTGACGGTCAGCGGGGTGCCCGGCCGGTGGCCGAGGGCGGCGAGCGCGTCCCGCAGCGCCTCCGCGGCCGCCCCGGCGCCGCCGGCCGGGGCGGCGAGGGCGGGCGGCAGGAAGAAAGTGACGACCCCGACGCGCCCGTACGCCCGGCCGCCGCGCTCCGCGACGGCCGCCGCGGGCTCCAGCAGCAGCGCGACGGCACCGGCCTCCGAGGTGTCCGCGCCCGGCTCGCCCTCCGGCAGCGCCTCCTCCGTCGCCCCGGCCAGCAGCCGGGAGGCGCGCCCGGCGGCGACGGCGCGGGCGCCGGTCTGCAGCGCCTCCAGGCCGGCGACCCGGGGGCTGGTGACGGTGAGGTTGAACCCCTTGAGGTCGTGTTCGGTGGCCAGCCTGCTGCCGAAGAGGTTGATGGAGAAGTAGGGCGCGGTGACCGGGCTCAGCGCCCCGGCGCCGCCCGCCCCGACGACCGTACGGTCCATCGCGTGGTGCAGGGAGGTGGCCGCGCTGTTGGTGCCCACCGCGGCGCCACGGCGCTCGGGTCCGGCCGCCGTCAGCGCGTCCTCGCCCGCGTCGGCGAGGGCGCGCTTGGCGGCGGCCAGCACGTACTGGGAGGCGCTGGGCAGGTACTTGTAGCCGCGGCGGCCCAGCTCGGCACGGAAGTCGAAGCCGTCCGCCGCCACCTCGCCCACGCCCGTGACCAGGAGATCCATCAGCGGGCCTCCGCGAAGACGAGGGAGATGTTGTTGCCGCCGAAGGCATAGGCGTTGACCAGCCCGTAGCCGCCGTTCAGCGGGGTGCTTACCGACGGCAGCGGCACCGCGCACTCCGGATCGGGCGCCCCGACGGGCACGTTCGGCGGCAGCGTGCGGTGGTGCAGCATCAGGGCGGCGGACAGCGCGGCGAACGCGCCCGCCGCGCCGCCGGTGTGGCCGATGAGCGCCTTCAGGCTGTACAGCGGGGGCGCCGCCGCGCCCAGCACGGTGGTGAGCACCCGGCTCTCCACCACGTCGTTGAGGTCGGTGCCGGTGCCGTGCGGCACCACGAACCCGACCTCGCCCTCCCCCGCCTCGCGCAGCGCCTCGCGCAGCGCGCGCTCGATCTGCCCGCCGCCGGGCTCGGGCGCGGTCGCGTGGTGGGCGTCGCAGCTCCAGCCGCTGCCCGCGAGGCGGGCGTAGCCGGGCCCGGCGCCCCGCGCGCGGGCGTGCGCGGCGGACTCCAGGACCAGGACGGCGGCGCCCTCGCCGAAGACCGTGCCGCGCCGGTCGGCGGCGAACGGGCGGCAGCGCTCGGGGTCGATGGCGCCCAGCCGGTTGAAGCAGGCGAGCGCGACCCGGGAGTACGCCTCGGCGCCGCCCGCGAACACCACGTCCGCCTCGCCCGAGCGGATCAGGTCGGCGGCGATGGACAGCGCGTAACCACTGGCCGAACAGGCATTGCTGACGCACAGGTTGGGGCCGCGCGCGCCGAGCAGACCGCCGACCGCCGAGGCGACCGGGAAGACGGGCGCCCAGCGGCCGGAGTCCGGGGCCTCGCCCGTCCACCACGCCTCGTGCAGCTCCGTGTCGCCCATGCCGCTGCTGATCGCGACGGCCACCCGGCGCGGGTCGACGCCGCCCGGCTCCGCGAGCCCCGCGTCCCGGGCCGCCTCCCGGGCCGCCTCGATCGCGAACCGCGAGCCGCGCCCCAGCGGCAGCCCCTCCCACTCCGCGGGCCCCTCCGGCACATCGGCCCCGGGCACCAGATACATCCGCGGATGGTCCATGTGGGCGAGGGGGTCGGGCACCCGGGACGGGGCGGTGCGCGCGGTGTGCATACCGCGCCAGAAGGCGCCCGCGCCCGTGCCCAGCGGCGACAGCGCCCCCACCCCGGTGACCAGCACGTCGTCCATCAGGTGGCGCTCGGCTTTCCGGCCAGCGCGTCCAGCACCCGCCGGTCGAAGGGGACCAGATGCCAGTCGCGGCGGTTCTCGATCAGCGCGTAGCCGTGCACGATGCCGCCGGTGGCGGTGAGGGTGAGCGCGCCGTCGCGGACCGCGTAACAGTCCATGCGGGCGGTGTAGGTGAGGTCCTTGAAGATCTCCTCCACCGTGTAGACGGTGTACAGGTCCTCCTCCATCAGCGCCTCGTCGGTGATCCGTATCCAGGAGCGCGGCACGACCGGTATCCAACCGCGCTCGTCCAGCAGCGTCTTGATGGAGATGCCGCGGGACTTCACGAACCGGTCCTTGGCCTCCTCCATCAGCCGCAGATAGCCGGACATCTGCAGCCGCTCGGTGAAGTGGCAGTAGGGGTAGGTGATGTTCCACTTCCAGGCGTGGGCGTTACGGCCCTCCGTGAGCGCCGCCAGCACGGTCCGCTCGTCACCGTCCGGCACCGCCGGGCGCGGCTCGGCGGGCGCGCCCTCGCCCAGCCGGTCCACCGTGAACCGGCCGAACTCGCCGGGCGGTTCGGCGGCCCCCGTCAGATAGGTGTCGGCACGCAGCGAGACCCGGACCTTGGCGGTGACGGCCTTGAGGACGGAGCCGTCGCGGACGATCCGCAGCGTCACCCGGAAGGCGAGCGCCGTATCGCCGTCGGAGGTGCACGGCACCACCTCGGCCTCGGCCTCGTCGTCCAGGTGGAGGGCGTGCAGGATGCGGCTGTCCAGCGCCACGATGTCCAGCCCGAGCCCGTACTCCTCGTACAGCCGGCGGGCGGGCGCCCCGCTGCGGGCGAAGTGGACCAGCACCGCCTCCTCGATCAGATAGTTGACGTGCTTGAAGCCGATCCAGGTGCAGATGTTGGAGCCCTCGTACCGCGGCCGCAGCCGCACCGTGGTGGTGTCGGCCAGCAGGGCCTTCGTCGACGTCGGCGGGGCGGCGGCTCTCATCAGGTGCACTCCAGGGCTGAAATCTCTGACATCGCTGAAACCTCTGGCGCCCGCCGCTCGCCCGGCCCGCGCAGCAGCAGCCCGGCCACGGCGTCCGCCGTGTCGTCGCCGCTGGTGATCAGCGCCTGGCCCGCCCCGGCTTCGGCCCCTGCCGTGCCGAGCCAGCCGACCGCGGCGGCGCACTGGAGGACGCCGAGCGCGCCGGAGGCGCGGCCGACGGTGGTGGTGACGTCGTGCCGCGGTACGGCCGGAGGCACCGGTGCGTCGGCTGTCGGCTCCTGGTAGCGCTCCGGGGTGAACCAGACGCCCGGCCCGTCGCCGCCCTCCGGCAGCAGGGCCCGGACGCAGCCCGCGAGCCCCGCCCGGCGCTCGTACGGCCCCAGGACGGCGAGGGCGCGCGCCCCGCGCTCCTCCGCCCAGCGCGCGCCCTCGACGACGAGGGCGACCGCGCCGTCCAGCAGGTCGTCGGCGGGCCGGGCGAGCAGGTCGGCCACGACGGCGTTGTGGGTTTCGACGCCGACCACCAGGGCGCGGCGGACGCGGCCGGCGGCCACGAGCGTCGCGGCCCAGTGGACGGCGTCGAGACCGGACGTCGGCCCGTTGCACAGCATCAGATTGGGGCCGCGCAGCCCGTGCCGGATCGCGACCCAGGAGGCGATCACATTGCTGGAGGCGTTGGGCAGGCTCATGGGGCTCAGCGAGCGGGCCGAACCCTCGGCGATCGCGGCGGCGGTGAGGCACGCGGTGTCGAGGTTGCCCAGGTTGGAGCTGGCCACCACGCCGACGGTGTCGCCCGGCACGGTCAGCGTCCCGCCGTGGGCATCATCGGCGGGGACGAGGGCGGCGTCGCGTAACGCGTCGAGCGCGGCGCACAGCGCGAGTTGGGTCGCCCGGTCCTTGTAGCGGTGCCCGCGGCGGCCGATGCGGGCGCCGGTGTCGAACGGCTCGGGGGCGTGCCCAGGTGCGCGCGCGCCGCGCAGCAGCGCGTCCGGGGTGTCCGCGCCGGGCAGGGCCAGGCCGACCCCGGAGACGACGACGGCGCCGGGCGCTCGGGGCTCGGTCACCGGTCGGCCCTCTCCACGATGGCGACGGCGTTGACCCCGCCGAACCCGAACGCGTCGATCTGGGCGAACCGCAGGGGCTCCCCGCCGCAGGACTCCCGGACGAAGCGGAAGCCCTTCGCCTCGGGCAGCGGGTCGCTGAGGCCGAGGGTCGGCGGAATGCGGCCCGAGGTCAGCGACTTCAGCGCCACGATCAGGCTGACCAGCCCCGAACTGCCCGAGGTGTGGCCGGTCATGGACTTGATCGCGGTCATCCGCGGCGTCGTGACGTCCGGGCCGAAGACCTCGGCGATCGCGGCCGCCTCCGCGCTGTCGTTGAGCTGCGTACCGGTGCCGTGCAGCAGCACCAGGTCGATGTCGCCGGGGGTGACGCCCGCCCGCTGCTGGGCCTCGTGCACCGCCCGCACGATGCCCCGCGCGTCGGGCGCGGTGACATGGCTCGCGTCGCAGTTCATGCTGACGGCGCGAAGTCTTCCCAGCGCGCCGGAGCGCGCGCCGGACCCCTCCCGGCGCAGCACCACCGCCGCGGCGCCGTCGCCCATCAGCACCCCGCGGCGCTCCCGGTCGAACGGCCGTACCCGGTCCGGCGGTTCGGCGTTCACCCGGTCCAGCAGCCCGTACATGCTCTCGGTGAGGGTGTCGACCCCGGCCACGATCACGGTGTCCTCGGCTCCGGTGGCCAGCAGGTCGCTGCCGAGGGCGAGGGCGTACAGCGAGGCCGAGCACGCCCCCGCGAAGGTGTGGGTGCGCACCGCGCCGAACCGCTCGCGCAGCGCGGTGCCGAAGTGCAGCCGCGCCCCGGTGTCGAACGGGGTGCCGTCGCGCCAGGCCAGCTCCGCCGAGCGCAGCTCCCGCAGCCCGGTGCCGACGAGGACCGGCACCCCGCTCAGGTCCTCGCCGAGCCCGGCCTGCCGCGCCGCCTCCCCGACGGCGCGCAGCAGCCACGCGGTGGCCCGGCCGGGCACATCGGCGCCCGGTCCCGGCCGGTCGTCGATCTCGTACGCGTGCCGTCCCCGGTAGCGCCCGGGGTCGAAGCCGCGCAGTTCACCGAGTCCGCTGGTGCCCGCGCACAGGGCCGCGAAGACCTCGTCGACGCCCTCGCCCACGCTCACCACGGCGCCCGCGCCGGTCACCAGCTGACTCATGGCCTTAATCCCAGTCCGTGCCGCGCTTGCCGAAGATCACGACGGCGTTGTTGCCGCCGAAGGCGAGCCCGTTGTTCTGTACGACCCTCAGCTCGGCGTCCACCGCCTCGTTCGGTACGACGTCGAGGCCGCACTCCGGGTCGGTCTCCTCGTGGTTGATGGTCGGCGGGATGAACCCCTCGGTGAGGGCCAGCGCGCAGGCGATGGAGGCGAGCGCCCCGGCGGCGCCCATGGAGTGGCCGATCATCGACTTGATGGACACGGTGCGCGGCGGGGCGGCGTCGCCGAAGACCTGGCGGATGGCGCGGGCCTCGGTGATGTCGTTGGCCCGGGTGCCGGTGCCGTGCGCGGAGATGAAGTCGACCTCCTCCGGCTTGATCCGGGCGTCGTCGAGGGCGAGCCGCATGCAGCGGGCCACGCTGTCCTGGTTGGGGGCGACGGGGTGGTCGGCGTCGCAGTTGAGGCCGTAGCCGAGGACTTCGGCGTAGATCCGGGCGCCGCGGGCCAGCGCCGACTCCAGGCTCTCCAGGACGAGGACGCCCGCGCCCTCGCCGGTGAGGATGCCCTTGCGGTCCTTGTCGAACGGCTGGCAGCGCTCCGGCGCTATGGTGCCCAGCCGGTAGAAGCCGGTGAAGGTCTTGCGGCACAGGGCGTCGGCGCCGCCGCACAGGGCGATCTCCACGTCCCCGGCGCGAATGGCGTCGTAGCCGTAGCCGATGGCGTAGTTGCCCGCCGCGCACGCCGTGGGGAGGGTGACCGCCTCGGTCCGGGTCAAGCCGAACTCCGCCGCGATGACGGCCGAAAGCCGCCCGGCGGGCACCCGGCGGGCGACGGTGGGGTCCATCCGCTCGGGCCCGAGGTCGACCTCCGTCTCGACGAGCTGGTCCAGATCGCCCGACTCGCCGTCGGTGGTGCCGATGGAGATCAGCGACGGGAGGGCGCGCAGCGCGTCCTCCGCGATACCGGCGTCGGCCACCGCCATGCGGGCTGCCGCCACCGAGAACTGGCTCGCCCGGCCCAGGTTCTCCACGTCCAGATTGCGGATCCACCGCCCGGGTTCGAAGTCCGGGACCTCGCATGCCACCGCATGCTCGAAACCCTCGGTGTCGAACGCGGTGACCGGCCGTGCCGCGCTCTTCCCGGCGCGCAGTCCGGCGAGGAATTCCGCGGTGCCGATGCCGATGCCGGACACCGCCCCGAGACCGGTGACGACGACCCTGCGACCCGACTCACCACGCATATCGCTCTGCCTTCCGAGGAGTTGGCCGAGAGCCCCGTCACCAGCCTGCCGCGTCGGAAACGACCTCGTAGACGCCCTTGAGGTTCACCATCCGGCCCAGCTCGGACTGGTCGATGACGACATTGAACGTTTTTTCGAGCGCCGCAAGTATTTCAATGGCCCGCAGCGAATCCGCGTCATGCTCTTCTTTGAAGAGACTGCTCTCGGTGACCTCGTCCGGATCGATCTCAAGGATATCCGTGACGATTTCCTTGATGGTTTCCCGACGCTCTTCGACGATGGCGGCCATTACCGCGCACCTCCATTTTCGGCATGGGCAAAGCGACGACTCCCGATGACGCTATGCGCCGGTTCCGGGGCCGACAAGCCCCGAGTCCACTACCTGTCACACCGCCCGTGAACCCAACCGGACGACAACCCCCGCTGTCATAAAGCTGCACTGCGCAGCTGGTTACCGGAACGTCAGGATGCCCAATCTGCAGCAAGCTGCCACGGCGATACCCACAGACCGCGCAAATCAGCCGGAACCCGACTACCCGTCACAGCAGTCGACTAGTCGCGCTCCGCCTCCATGAGCCCCGCGCGCACGGCCCGCACCCCGGCCTGGAAGCGCGACTCCACGTTCAGGTCCCGCATGATGTCGGCCACGTAGCGCCGGTACGTCCGCACCGAAAGGCCCAGCTTCCGGGCGGCCGCGTCGTCCTTGTAGCCCTCGGCCATCAGCGTCAGCACCTCGCGCAGCACCCGGCCGCGCGCCCCGCCCTCGAACGACAGCGGCCGCATCGGGCGCTGCGCGGTGTCCCACATCCCGCACATCAGCCGGTGCAGCATCGCGGCCACCGTCGAGTTCTGGATCATCGAGGCGCGGGAGCCGCCCGGGTCGCCCGGGGAGCCCTCGGGCGCGATCACCGCCGCGCCGTCCACCGCCACCAGTTCCTGCCGCACGGAGCCGCACACCCGCACCTCCAGACGCGGCACCGTGCCGACCGTGCGCTGCCACCCCGCCCCGCGGATCACCCGCGGCGGGCACAGCATCCGGATCCGCACGCCCTTGCCGGACAGCTGTGCGAGCGTCTGCGCGACCAGCCGCGCATGGTCCTCCCCGGTGACCTCCGGCAGGCTCCAGATCACGTCACGCTCGGCGCGCAGCACCAGCCGGGCCACCCATCCGGCCACGGCCTCCCCGTCCACCGGGAGGTCCGCCGTCGCCGAGGCGAGCACGCCGCGGCGGTGGTGGGTCACCGCGGACTCGATCAGCCGTAACGCCTGGCCGAGGGCTTCTTCGAGGTTGTCCGACCTGGCTTCCGGCTCCATACGAACCGCTCTCCTTGTGCCCGCCGCGCCGTCAATACCGTCGATACCCTCAAGAGGCGTACGGTCATTTGGTTGAATTCCAAAATGGCTCAAAGGACACCCCCCGTTCCCCGATCGAGGCACAGTAACGAGCCATCTGCCGAAACGGCAAGGAACATCATGGCTCAACGGACCCTCAGCCGGGTAAATACCATCGCTCTCCCGCGCGGGAAGACCCCCCGACGGGGTCAAGGGGCTGCGCCCCGGCTCGGCAGATTGGTAACTTCCTCTTGAGCCAGCAAGCCCTGAGCCAGCAAGCCTTGAGCCAGCAAGCCGTCCCTTGCCGTACGAGCGCGGACCCCCCACCTTCAGTGGTCCCCGAAAGGCGCCGCCCCCATGGCTGCACAGAACACCGCGATCACCGACACGGCACCGGCGGGCGCCCCGCGGTCGCCCACCGGCCGTCAATGGCTCGCCCTCGCGGTGCTGGTCTTCTCCCAACTCGCGGTATGGCTCGACAACACCGTTCTCAACGTCGCCCTCAAGACACTGGCCGATCCGGACGAGGGGCTCGGCGCCAGCCCCAACCAGCTGCAGTGGAGCATCAGCTCCTACACGCTGGTCTTCGCGGTCCTCCTCTTCACCGGCGGGGTGCTCGCCGACCGCTACGGTCACCGCAATCTGCTGCTCACCGGCATGCTCGTCTTCGGCGGGGCCTCCGCCTGGGCCGCCTACGCGGGCTCGGCCACCGAACTCATCGTCGCCCGCGGCGCCATGGGCATCGGCAGCGCCCTGATCATGCCCGCCACCCTCGCGCTGATCGCCCAGGTCTTCGACGAACGGCACCGCGCGACCGCCATCGCCATCTGGTCCGGCTCCAGCGGTATCGCCATCGCCACCGGGCCGATGCTCAGCGGGGCGCTGCTCGACCACTTCTGGTGGGGGTCGGTCTTCCTCGTCAACGTGCCGATCGTCGTGCTGTGCGTGGCCGGTTCGCTGCTCTTCCTGCCCGGGGCGGCCGCCAAGGTGCGGCAGAAGTTCGACCCGCTGGGCGTGGTGCTCTCCACCGTCGGGCTGTTCGCCATCGTCTGGGCCGTCATCGAGGGCGGCCACCGCAACGACTGGAACGATCCGGCCATTCTCGGCGCGTTCGCCGTCGGCGCGGTCCTCGTCCTGGTGTTCGTCCTGGTCGAACTGCGGGTCGACAACCCCAGCTTCGACGTCCGGCTCTTCCGCAACAGCCGGTTCACGGGCGCGAGCGTGGCCGTCATGCTGACCTTCTTCGGCCTCAACGGCTCGATGTACTACACCAGCTTCTATCTCCAGGGCGTCCACCGGCAGACCCCGCTGGAGTGCGGGCTGTCCATCGCCCCCGTCGCGATCGGCGTGCTGCTGGGCGCGCCGCTCTCGGCGAAGCTGGTCCGGGCGTACGGGGTGCGCCGCGTCGTCGCCGTCGCCATGGTCATCGCCACGGCCGGCTTCTTCGCGTACGTCTTCCTCGACGAGCACAGCGGGCTGGGCCTGTTCTGGGTCTTCCTCATCCTCCAGGGGCTCGGCATGGGCGCCGCCGTCGCCCCCACCACCGAGGCCATCATGGCCGTCCTGCCCGCCGACCGCACCGGCGCCGGCTCCGCCGTCAACAACGCGATGCGGCAGATCGGCGGCGTCCTCGGGGTCGCCGTCCTCGGCTCCATCCTGGCCGGTGTCTACCGCGGCGAGATCACCCCCAAGCTGGACGGCCTCCCGCCGGGCGCCGCCGACGCCGCCGAGGAGTCCCCCGAGGCGACCCGGCTGATCGCCGGGCGGCTGAGCATGCCGCGGCTGTCCGACTTCGCCGACCAGGGGTTCGTCCACGCCATGCACATCGCCGCCGTGGTCGGGGCGATCGTCGCGGCGGCGGGCGCGGTCATCATCTGGTGGACCTTCCGGCGGGCCGCGTACGCCGAGGGCACCGGCTGATCACCCCCGTGATCCTTTCCTTGCCTCCCCGGGGGTACGGGCATAGCCTCCCGGCACAACGTCCGTATTCCGGAGGGCTGTTCCCATGCGTACAGCGGTCATCACCGCCGCAGGCGAGGTCGAGTTACGACGCATACCCGTGCCCGACGTCGGGGACTCGGAAGTGCTGGTGCGCATCGCGGCATGCGGTATCTGCACCATGGAGGCCAACCTGTACGCCGGGCGCATGACCGTCTACCCGGCCGCCGCCGGACACGAGATCTCCGGGTGGGTCGAACAGGTCGGCGCCACCGCCGCCGGCCTGGAGGACATGCCCGCCGTCGGCTCCCTCGTCACCCTCGACGGCCTCCCCCGCTGCGGCGCCTGCCGCGCCTGCCGCCGCGGCCAGTCCGCCATCTGCGTCGCCCTCCAGGGCCGGGTGCGCGAGGCGGACGGCGCGATCGCCATGGGCGCCGGGCTCGCCGACCACATCGTGCTCCCCGCCTCCCGGGTCTGGTCCGTCGGCGACACCGACCCCGCGGTCGCCGCCATGGGCGAACCCCTCGCCTGCGTCGTCCACTCCCTGCGCCGCGGCGGCTTCCGCGCCGGTGACCGGGTGACCGTCATCGGCGCCGGCTACATGGGCCATCTGCACCTTGCCGTGGCCCGCGAACTGGGGGCGCGCGGGGTCGCGGTGGTGGAGCGCGACGAGGAGCGGCGCACGGCGGTCGCGGCGGCGGGCGCCGACGCGGCCGTACGCCCCGAGGACGTCGCCCGACTCCCCGCCGCCGACGTCGTGTTCGTCACCATCGCCAGTGCCGAGTGCATCGCCGCCGCGCTCGCCGCCGTGGCGGACGGCGGCACGATCGTCCTCTTCGGCGGCGCCCCGGACGGCCCGCCCGCCGACCTGCCGGGCTACGAGGTCCACCGCCGCCAGCTGACCGTGACGGGCTCCTTCAGCCACGAACCGGACGACTGGCGCACGGCCGCCGAACTCCTCCGCGGCGGCTCGCTCTCGCCCCGCCTGGAGCGCCTGGTGACGGCGCGGTACGGCTTGGACGAGGTGGAGAAGGCTCTGCAGCAGGCCGCGGAAACCCCGGTCTACCGCGTGGTCGTCACCCCGTAGACCCGCGAACGCCCACGGGCCACGGCCGCCCGTACGCCACGCGACCACTTGGGTCACGGTGGCCCGCGGACCACGGTGACCTTCACGCCCCCGGACCACGGCCACCCGACCCCCTCGGCGACCCCGCGGACCACGGCAACCCACACGCCACGGTGGCCCGCAGGCCACGCCACACACCGCCCACCCACCACGCGCCGCGACACCGGACATGCGGCCCCGCCCGGAAGGAGGGCGGCCCCACCCAACGACGGCAGACCCGGCCCCGGCAGGGGCACGACCCGCCCACCCGACGAAGACGGACCCGATCCCCGGCAAGGGGGCACCGCCGCCTCGCCCGGCAAGGGCGGGCCCCGGCCCCGGCTGGGGGCACCGCCCACCCACCCCACTGGGGGAGCCCCCGGCCGCCGGCGGACCGGGGGCCGGGGCGCAGCCCGCCTGCGCCCCGCAGCGCGCTGCGGGGGGGGCCAGGGGCGGAGCCCTTGGGTCGGGAAGGGCGGGGTGGGGAACAAACGACCACCGAAAGGACCACCGTTGCGCATCGGCGTACAGCTCCACCCCCAGCACACCGGCATCCAGGAACTCCGCGACGCCTGGCGGCAGGCCGACGCGCTCGGCGTCGACTCGCTGTGGACCTGGGACCACTTCCTCCCCCACACCGGCGACCCCGACGGCACCCACTACGAGTGCTGGTCGCTGCTGTCCGCGATGGCGGTCGAGACCCGGCACGCCACCATCGGCCCCCTCGTCACCTGCACCGCCTTCCGCAACCCGCACCTCCTCGCCGACATGGCCCGCACCGTGGACCAGCTCAGCGGCGGGCGGCTGGTGCTGGGGCTGGGGGCGGGGTGGTTCGAGGCCGAGCACACCGCGTACGGCATACCGTTCCCCGGACCGGCCGGGCGCATGGACGCGTTCGCCGCCTCCATCACCGCCGTCAAGGAGCGGCTGGCCCAGCTCAACCCCGGCCCCGCCGGACCGCTTCCGCTGCTCATCGGGGGCGCC
Source organism: Streptomyces sp. NPDC019937 (assembly GCF_040631655.1). Taxonomy (NCBI): domain Bacteria; kingdom Bacillati; phylum Actinomycetota; class Actinomycetes; order Kitasatosporales; family Streptomycetaceae; genus Streptomyces; species Streptomyces sp. NPDC019937. The sequence goes on along the minus strand of NZ_JBEYAL010000051.1, from coordinate 36,242 downwards.
GGGCGGCGGCGCACCCTGGAGCTGGTGGCCCGCGAAGCGGACTGGTGGAACTGGTACGGCTGGGCCGCCACCGACCCGGTCGCCGAGTTCCGGGAGCTGAACCGGGCCCTGGACGAGTGGTGCGAGCGGGTCGGCCGCGACCCCGGGCAGGTGGCCCGTACGGTCATGGTCAACCCGGACCAGCTGCCGCTGGCCGAGGGGCTCGCGGAGGCCGGCGCGGTGCACCTCGTGCTGTCGCTGCCCGCCCCGTACGACCTCAGGGCGGTCGAGAAGCTGCTCGCGCTGCGCGCCGCGCTCACCCCGTGACCAGCAAGCAGCCGCTGGGGCACCGCTTCACCCTGCTCATGGGCGCCCTGCTGGTCTCCACCCTCGGCAACGGCCTGTGCTTCCCGTTCACCGCGATCTACGTCCAGGAGCTGCTGGGCCTCGGCGCCCGGGCCGCAGGCGGGTACTTCGTCGCGATGGCCGTGGCCAGCTTCGCCGCGGCCCTCGTCGGCGGCCCGCTGGCCGACCGGCGCGGGCCGCACCGGGTGGGGATGCTGGGCGCGGCGGCGCTCGCCGCCGGGTACGGGATGCTGGCCCCGGCCGGCGCCACCGCCCTGGTCCTCGCCTCGGGCGCGTGCGTGGGCGTGGGCTTCGGGCTGTTCTACGCGTCGATCGTGGGCATCGTGGACGCGGCGGTCCCGGAGAGCGGCCGCCGTACCGCGTTCTCCGTCCGGCACATCGTCAACAACGTCGGCATCGGGGTGGGTTCGGTGGCCGCCGGGCTCGCGCTGCACGGCGCGCACACCCCGACCGGCACCCTGCGCAGCCTGTACCTGGCCAACGCCCTGGCCGCGCTCCCCCTCGTCGCGGCGATCCGGTACGTACGCCCCCATGGCACCGCACGGCCCGCACAAGCGGAGGAGCGCGCCGAGCGCGCCACCTACCGCGACCTGCTGCGCGCCCGCCCCATGGCGCTGCTCATCCTCGCCCAGGCCCTCTTCGCGATCGTCGGCTTCACCCAGATCGAGGCCACGGTCCCGCTGCTCCTGCACGACGACATGGCCGTCACCCTGGGCTGGGTGAGCACCGTCGTGGCGGCCAACTCCTTCGCCCTGATCGCCCTCCAGCCGCTGATGAGCCGCTGGCTGGAGCGGCTGCCGGAGACGGTGAGCCTGGCCGCGGGGCCGGTGCTGTGGGTGGCGGCGTTCGGCTGCGGCCTCGGGGCGGCGCTGGCCGGGGACGGGGCGGCGCCGGTCCTCCGTCACGGGCTGCTGCTGGCCTTCGCGGTGGTCTTCGCGGCGGGCGAGCTGACGTACTCCTCGGCCTTCTATCCGCTGCTGCTGCGCTGGTCCGGCGAGGCGGCCGTGGGGCGGGCGAGCGCGCTCGCCTCGCTGGCCTGGAACCTGGGCACGGCGACCGGGCCGCCGCTCGGGCTGTTCGTGGTCGCCCACTTCTCGGCGACGGGCGGCTGGACCGCGCTCGCGGCCGGGGCCGGGGTCGCGTGCGCGGTGGCCGCCGCACTGCACCGGCGCGCGGCGGCCGTCTCTCCCGCGAAGAGTCAGGACTTCGGCAGGTAGCCGTTGTCGTACGCGTCCTCCGGGGCGACCGTCTTCTCCAGCAGCCCCTGGTCGTACATGAAGTCGGCCATCCGGGCCCAGGTCTGCGGGTCGTTGACGCCGACCTCGCCCCGCTCGGTCTTCATCATCGGCATCGTGGCCTTGAGGACCGCCATCGCGTTCTTCCGCTGCTTTTCGCCGCGCAGCCCGGGCACGTATTTCTCGCTGAGCTTGATGGTGCCGTCCGGGTCGTCCATCGCGTAGCGCAGCCCGCGCAGCGTGGCGGCGACGAACTTCTTCATGTCGTCGCCGCGCTTGTCCAGCACCTCTTTCTTGGCTCCCAGCCCGACCCCGACCAGCGGATCGCCCTTGTCCCCGGAGTCGAGCGTAATCGCCCGGACCTCTTTACCGGCCTCCTCGAAGGAAATGGCGTCGTTGTTGAGATAGCCCATCACGCCCTCGACCTTGTTTCCTGTCAGGGCCGCCTGCTGGGTAAATCCAATGTTCTGGATCTTGGCCTGCTTCGGGGAAAGTCCGCCCTCCTTGAGAAGGGCGAGCAGACCGAAATAGGTCTCACCGAAGGGCCCCGGAGTGCCGATCTTCCGGCCCTTGAGGTCGGCCGGTTTCCTGATGTCGGAGTCCTTGGGCACGATCAGGCCCACGGGGTACTTCTGGTAGAAGGTCGCGATGTCCACGACCGGCAGATTGTCGGAGGCGCGCGCCTGGAGCATTTCGTCGCCGCCCGCGTAGACGACGTCCTCCTTGCCGGACTTCAGCGCCCCGAAGAGGTCTTCGGCCGCGCCGTGGTGACGTAACGTCACCTTGAGCCCGGCGTCCTTGTAGTAGCCCTTCTCGGCGGCCACATAGAAGGGCGAGAACTGGATGTTCGGGGTGTAGGTCAGCCCGACGGTGATGTCCTTGCCGCCCTTGCCCTCCGCGTCCTTAGGCTCCTCGGCGCATGAGGTCAGGGTGGCCGCGGCCACCACCGACACGAGAGCCGCCCCCAGAACCCGCTGTCCGAGGGCGGTCCTCATGGACTTCTGCACTGAACGCACGTACTTCTCCTCGTGAATCGACTCGTGCATCGAACAGGACCGGTCAGTCACGCTGTGCGAACCGCTCGACCAGCCGGACCACCCCGTACAGACCGGCGGCGAGCAGGGCGAGCATGACGAGTGTGGAGAACAGGCCGACGGTGTCGGCCGCCTGGCGCTGCACCGACAGCAGCTGCCCCAGGCCCTCGCCGCCCATGACGAACTCCCCGACCACGGCGCCGGTGATGGAGAGCGTGAGCCCGTTGCGCACCCCGGCGAGGATGCTGGGCAGGGCGAGCGGAAGCTCGATGTACCAGAGCATGCCCGACCACCCCACACCGTCCACGCGGGCCGCGCCCAGCACCTCGGGGTCCAGGGCGCGCAGCCCCAGCACGGTGTTGACGAGGATGGGGAAGAAGACCAGGAGCGCGCACAGCACGGCGATCGGCAGCAGTCCGTAGCCGAGCCACAGCGCGAGCAGCGGGGCCAGCGCCACCGCGGGCACCGCCTGCGACGCGGCGATATATGGCTGGAGGGCGGCGGCCGCGAGATCGCTGCGGGCGATGAGATAGCCGAGCGGCAATGCCACTCCGATTCCCATACCGCTCCCGGCCAGGGCCTCTCGCACGGTTTCCCAGGTGTAGTCGACGAGCGAATCGTGCAGTAACTCATCGATGAAATGCCGGGCCAAGTCGACCGGCCCCGGAAGGTAGAACTCCGCCACCGCTCCGGTACGGGTCACGATGTCCCAGACGAGAAGCAACGCCAACCCGAATACGAGCGGCGGAAGCACTCCCCGGAACATGACCCCCGTACGACGCCCACCGCGCGCGACCGCCGTGGCCGCCACGCCTCTCCCGTACCCCTCGCCCATCCCCGAATCCCCTTGTATTACCGGCTGTTGCCAGACGCGGCACGCCCGCGTGCAACCTATCCCCAGCGCACACCGGTTCACAATGTCGGTGGGAAGACGAAACAATTCCGGTGCCGGACTTCCCTCCCCGCCCTCAGCGTTCCCCGAGAATGCCCAGCTCGGAGGCGCGCGCCCCGGCCTGGAAGCGAGAGTTGGCGTCCAGCAGTTCCAGGATCCCGGTGACATAGCGGCGGTACGTACGCACGGAAATCGCCAGATCGCGGGCGGCCGCCTCGTCGGTCACCCCGTCCCGCAGCCGTGCCAGCACCCGCCGCACCATCTCCGTACGGGCGCGGTTGCCGAAGTCGAGCGGGCGCGGGGCCGGGGTGGCGCCCGCCCAGATGGAGAGGAACATGCCGTGGAGCGAGCCGACCACCACCTGGTCCTCGATGACCGAGGCGTGCCGCCCGTTCGCCGACTCCGTGCACACCAGCGCGGTCCGGCCGTCGGCGATCACGGCCGTGGGCAGGGGCACCGGGGCGATCCGGACCTGCGCGGGGCGGGGGGCGGGCGCGGGCGCCTCCGCCCCCGCCTCGGGCTCCGGCGCGGATCCGGGGGCGGGCGCCGGTACGGGGACGGGCACGGGCGCGGACCCCGGGATGGGCGTGGGTACGGGCGCGGGCCCCGCCAGTGCGCCGCCACCGCCCGGACCACCGCCCGGTCCGGAACCCGGGGCGCGGCCGCGCAGCACCCGCACTCCCACCGCGTCGTCGTCCAGGTGCAGCAGCAGGGCGGTCAGCGCCGCGTGCGCCGCCGCCATCCGGCCGGGCGACTCCGGGAACACGGCGTCCACCCGCCGCCGGGCCGTGGTGATCACCTGTTCGGCGGCGGCCAGGAACGCCCCGTCGGTCATGCCGACCTGGGTGAACTGCCCCGTTCTCGTTCTGCGGGCCCGATGTTCGACGACGGTGGCCTCGATGAGGGCGCGCACCTCCCGTAACGTCCGCTCCAGAACGTCCCCCGGATCACCGGGTTCCTTCATGTCGTCATTCCCGCCTCGCGACGTGGTCAAGGTCTCGAGTGTCATGAGCTGTGTGGTGATGGGCCATGTGGCTGTGTGGATGTGTGGGCCAGGGATCAAGGCGGTCTCAGTGGTCCGGCAGCAACCCCAGTTCCACCGCCCGCGCCCCCGCCTGGAAGCGGGACCCGGCCCCCAGCTCCCGCATCGTCTCCGCGACATACCGGCGGTAGGTCCGCAGGGACACCTGCATCTCGCGCGCCGCCACCTCATCGGTGTGGCCGGTGCGCAGGCATTCCAGGACGCGCCGCGTGGACGTGGGGCACAGCCGCCCGCCCAGCCGCGGATAGTCCTCGAGCGCCACGGCGTTCCCCCAGGTCCCCGCGAACATCAGCTCCAGGGCCTGCACCGCGGCGGGGTCCTCGACGAGCGACGCCTGCCGCCCGCCGCCCCGCGCCGGGTCCGGCGGTTCGTTCCGTACGTAGACGATCTGGCCGTCGATGAACAGCGCCTCCGGTAACTCACCGTCACAGACGCGGACTTCGCAGCGCGGGTCGGTGTGCGCCAGCGCCCGCACCCGGGCCGCGTCCAGCGCCCGCGGCAGGCACAGCAGCCGCACCGCACGGCGCCCCCGGCCACCCCGGACGGGCCGGGCCAGCGCCGCGCAGACGACCTCCGCCTGCTCCTCGCCGCCCGACAGGACGACACTCACGGTCCGTTCGGCCCCACCCACGAGGGTGTCGACGACCTCGGCGAGCGGCACCTGCCCGAGGGCCTTCCCCGCCCAGGAGTCCTGGGCCAGCTCACGCCGGTGCCGGGTCACCGTGGATTCGATCAGATCGCGGGCGGCCAGCAGGGCCCGCTCGACATAGTCACCGGGCAGGTCGGGGGCCGAGGAGTCCGCCTCATGCTCAGGAGAAGGCTCGGACCTCGTCACAAGACCAACCATGACTTCCCCTGCAGGGCGACAGTTACCCAGGTGTGCGAATACCAGCCTGGCTCTTGGAATTCCCGTGCCTCAATAGCGGAGGCAGCATGGTGCGAAATCACTGATGACAGTAATTCGCGCACAGCGACGACGTCAACGCGGGGCGTGAAGTAAAGAATGGACCAAGTCCGGCGCGTCAGAGTGCGCCACGACGGTCGACCGCTCATCAAGTGACCGGATTTGTCATCAAGTTACGAACCGTCAGCTCGCGAGGCGTTCATCCGGACACGATCAGTCGCGACCGGCAACGCTCTGCCACAAAGGAAAGCAACCGTGTCCGGTTGCTGCCACTGTCCCCGAACGGGCCCGGCTCACTGCGGGCCGAAGCTGATCGGACCGTGGAAGTCACGGCCCTGGATGACCGGGCCCGAGGCGGTCCCGGAGAAGGTGTTGTGCACCGAACCGGACTCCCGCTCGGCGGGCCGTCCGAACTCCCGCAGCCAGGCGGCCAGATCGCGCCCGAACTCCGGGTCCCGTCCGGCCCGTTCGACCAGCAGATCGGCCAGCCGGCGCAGCCTCTCCTCGTCGTCGTACGGAATGGCGACCGGCTCGGGCTCGCCCACGGGTTCGGCGTCACCGCGCCGCCACACCCGGCGGACCAGCGCGCCGAGCGATTCCATGGCCCGCCGCCCCGCCTCGCCCCCGGCGCCCGACACCGCCGAGTTGACCGCCGCGACCAGCGCACCCGCTGTCACCGGATCCATGGGCCCTCCCCCTGCCGCTCCGTCGACTCCACGCTAGCGGCGCCGACGGTCACGGATCCACCGTTTCGGCACGCAGCGTGAACCAGACCGTCTTGCCGTCGTCGTGAAGATCCGTACCCCACTCATCGGCGGTCTTGCTGAGCAGGAACATCCCGCGCCCGCACTCCGAGAGGAAGTCCGGCTCCTTGACCACCGGCAGTGAGGGCTCGGAGTCGGAGACGGCGGCGCGTATCCCGTGCGGGCGGTTCTCGAGCGTCAGTACGCAGTCGGGCGAGGCCGCGTGCTTGTGGACGTTGGACAGCAGCTCGGTGACGCACATCGCCGCGGGCGTGATCAGCTCCTCACGCCCCCACAGACGCAGCCGGGCACCGACGACGCGGCGCACCTCGGCGAGTTCCTGCGGGTGGACACGGAGGCGAAGCTCGTACCGCTGCGGGATGTTGTCTGCCATATGGTCCGGGGCCCCTCCAATGCGCAGCGCACTGCCGCCGTCTCGCAAGAGCGATCCTGGCCCATCGGGAGTGTCACTCGCAATGTTTCGACCCGTTGGCTCAAGACTGGCATATGCCGCCTGGTCGCCCCAGTTGGCGATAGGCCAGACTGACGGCATGTCCTACCAGCCAGTGCCCACCGTACGGCGCAGGCGTCTGGGGTCGACTCTGCGGAAGCTGCGCACCGAAGCGGGGATGACACTGGACGCGGCCGCCGAAGCGCTCAACGCGACCGCGAACGGTTCCCCGGGCGCCCGCCACTGGACCGCACCCAAGCTCTCGCGCATCGAGAACGCCAACGCGACCATCCGCACCACCGAAGTCGAGATCCTGCTGCGGGCGTACGAGGTCACCGACCGCGACATCCGGATCGCGCTGGAGGGGCTGGCCAAGGACGCGGGCAAACGCGGCTGGTGGCAGACGTACCGCGGAGTCGTCGCGCCCGCCTACGCCGACTACATATCGCTGGAGTCGGACGCCGACTCCGTCCGCGACTACGCCCCGCTGGTCATCCCCGGGCTGCTCCAGACGTCCGAATACGCACGCGAGACGATCGCCGCGAACGCCCGGGCACGCAGCGCGGCCGAGGTGAGCGCCCTGGCCGAGGTGCGGCTCGCCCGCCAGGCCGTGCTCACCCGCCCGGACACCCCGCTCAAGCTGTGGGCCGTCATCCACGAGACGGCGCTGCGCCGCCGGTTCGCCGACCGCCCGGCCATCATGGCCGAGCAGCTGCGACGGCTGCTGGACGTCGCGGACTGGCCGACGGTGACGCTCCAGGTGATGCCGATCGACGCGGCGCCCAACCCGGGGGACGCCGGGGCGTTCACACTCGTGGGCTTCCCCGGTCCGATGCCGGATGTGGTCTCCCAGGAGAACCTGCGGGGCCCCACGTACGTCGAAGGAGTCGACGACGTCAACGCTTTCGTCGACGCCTTCGGCCGCATCGCCGACAGCGCGCTGTCACCGGATGCGACGAAGGGCCTCATCGCAGATCTCGTATGAGAAAGAGGGCCCCACACATGAACACCTCATGTACCTCTGCCCCGTTCGCCGGGAACCAGCACCGTCCGCGCTGGCGCAAGTCCTCGTACTCCGTGGGCGAGGGCCAGTGCGTGGAGATCGCCGCCAGCGGCGGACGGCTCCTGATCCGGGAGAGCGACGACCCGGCCGTGGTCCTGACCACGGCCCCGGCGACGCTCGCCGCCTTCCTGCGGGGTGCGAAGGCGGGCACGTTCGACGCGTGACGCAAGCCGATGAACGGCCGCCCGGCCTCATGGCCGGGCGGCCCTGTCCGTAGCGGGGCTGTCCGTAGCGGGGCTGTCCGTAGCGGCGCGGGCCGTCAGAACTGCACGTCCGAGCACGCGTAGAACGCGTTCCCGGTGTCCGCGATGGTCCAGACGGCGAGGATCACATGCCGCCCGGTCATCCCGCTCGGGATCGTCCCCGAGTGCGAGAGCGTGGACGGCGGCCGCTGCCCGTTGTACGGCACGGTCAGGAAGGGCTGGGACTGGAGGCTGGAGCGGGTCACCTTGGTGCTCGGATTCCAGCCGTTCTTGGTGATGTAGTACTTGAAGTCCGTGGTCGCGTGCGAGGCCGTGAACCGCCAGTTGAAGGTGTAGCTCTTCCCGGCGGTCAGCTTGGTCGCCGGCCACGCCCCGCCGCGCGGATCGTCGAGCTGGGCGAACCGGCTGTTGCCGCCCGCGCAGATCGTCCCGTCCGCGGGCCCGCCCGACGGGAACCCCTTGGGCCCTTCCACGCTCTGCGGCTCGTACTGGATCTCGCCACAGTTGGCGACGGTCCCGCTGGCGCACAGCTTCTGCCTGCTGATCGGTGAGTCGGTGTAGCCGTGACTGCTGGCGCTGCCGCCGGTCGCGAGGACGGTGACCGCCGCGAGCCCGATGCCGACGACGGCGGCGCGGATCTTCTTGCGCATGCTTCGCTCCTGAAGACGTGGGGAGTGCTTCTGCGAGCCGTGCGATGCGGTCTAGACCAAGTCGGAGCGTAGTCAGCCCGTCTGGTCATGTCCATACCAAATGCAGCAGGCTGGTTCGGACCACGCTCCGAGGTCCGGTAGAATTCCGTCGTCAGCAGGCGCCGCTAGCTCAGTTGGTTAGAGCAGCTGACTCTTAATCAGCGGGTCCGGGGTTCGAGTCCCTGGCGGCGCACCTGGTTTTACGCCACTGACCTGGGGTTTCCTGGCTCGTCCGGGAAGCCCCAGTCGTGTTTTCGTGACGGCCGCTCCCCCCGCACGACGACGCGGACTCCGGCGCCGCCGACGGTCAGGCCGCCCGCCGGGCCGCCCGCCACTCCGGGGCGAGCACCGACCAGATCTCCATGTCCGCCCGCTTCCCCCGGTGCAGGAAGCTCTCCCGCAGCACGCCGTCCTTCGTCATCCCGAGCCGCCGGGCCACGGCGATGCTGGGCTCGTTCGCCGCCGAGACGTGCCACTCCACGCGGTGGATGCCCCGCGCCTCGACGGCCCAGTCGATGATCACGCGGCAGGCCCTGGTCACCAGCCCCCGGCCCACCGCCGACGGCTCCAGCCAGCAGCCCGCCTCGGCCGCCCCCTGCGCGATGTCCATCGTCCGGAACAGGACCCCGCCGACCAGCTTGTCGTCCGTCCAGATCCCGTAGATCCGGCCGGTGTCCGTCGCGGCCTTCTTCGCGTACGACTCGAGGAACGTCCGGCTCGACGCCAGGTCCGTGACGGCGTCGGCCAGCCCGACGTGCCGTCCGATGAGATCCCGCCCCCGCTCCATGTGGGCCAGGAACTCCTCGGCCTGCCACGGTTCGAGCGGACGCAGCTCCGCGCCGTCGTCCCCCAGGGATATCGCGTACATCATCGCCCTCCACGACCCAGCCCACCCCACGGTGGGACGGATCTTCTCATGGGCGTCAGCGGCGGTACCGGTGATTTTCCGGCGGTGCGAAGCACACGAACGCCCCGGCGCGCACAGGGCGCCGGGGCGTTCGTACAACCGCGGGGTCGGCGATCAGCCGCAGGAGGGGCACGGCTCGCAGTGGCGGACCGACACGTCGTCGATGACCGGACCATAGGCGCCGGACACCGTGCTGGCGAAGGCCAGCGTCGTGGTGGCGCCGGTGGCCACGAAGGACACCTCGTGGGTCACATAGCCCATGTTCGTGGCCGTCTTGCCGGTGACGTCGAAGGTGAAGTCCTGGAAGTTCTGACCGTCGACCAGAACCTTTCCGGTCCTCACGGCCGGACCGCCGGCCGGGTTACCGGCGAGCGAGTACGTCACCGTGTACCTCTTGCCCGGCACCGTGGTGAAGGTCTGGCTCACCGTGCCCGCGTCGCCCCCGTTGAGGTCGACGGACTGGTCCCCCTCGGCCGCCTGCCAGAACCCGGCCCCGATCAGGTCGACGTTCCCCCCGGTGACCTTCCACGGCCCGATGGATCCTCCCGTCCCCACGTTCACGAACGTGCTGGCCGCCACCCGGGGCGTTTCGAAGCTGCCGTCATCGAAATGGCTGGCCGCCGGCGCGGCCAGCGCGGCGCCCGTACCGGCTCCCGTGAGAACACCGGCGATGATGACCGCGGCGACAAAGGTGCGAATGGGTGACATGTTGCCCTCCTGGATGAAAGATGCGCGAGCGTCTGAATTGACCGCCCGGACGAATCTCCCGCATCCCCCGACGGAGACCAAGACCGAGTCACGGGCGCACGGTGGTGCGCGACGGCCCGAACTCCCCGGATGCGCCGCCCAGTTGACGCCCCCGCCCCTGAAGGGTCGCACCCAGTGGGCGCGGGAGGGCGGTCAGCCCTCGGGGGTCTGCTGGAGCTTGGCGAGGGTCAGGACGTTGCCGCCGAAGCCCCAGCCGCCGTCGGTGACCTCCTCGACCAGGACCAGGGTGTTGGCCCGGGCCCGTTCGCCGTAGATCTCGGCGTACAGCTCGGTCGTGCGCGTGATGATCTTCTCCTTCTGCTGCTCGTCGAGGCTTCCGGCGGGGACCTTGAAGTTGGCGAAAGGCATGGTGGTTCTCCTTCTGATGTGAGTCAGGGATAGCCGGCGGCGGTCAGACGATGCCGCCGTTGGCCCGGATGACCTGGCCGTTGACCCAGTGGCCGGCCGGCGAGGCCAGGAAGGCCACCACCTCGGCGATGTCCGCGGGGGTGCCGAGGCGATCCAGGGGTGGCTGCGCGGCCAGGCGGGCGATGGTTTCCTCGTCCTTGCCCTCCATGAACAGGTCGGTGGCGGTGGGGCCGGGCGCGACGGCGTTGACGGTGATGTTCCGGCCGCGCATCTCGCGCGCCAGGATCAGCGTCAGGGCCTCGACCGCGCCCTTGCTCGCGCTGTAGGCGCCGTAGCCGGGGAAGGCCAGGCCCACCACGGACGTGGAGAAGGTGACGACGGCGCCGCCGTCGCGCATCGTCCGGGCGGCCTGCTGGGCGACCACGAAGGTCCCGCGGATGTTGGTGCGGTGGACCGCGTCCAGCTCCGCCAGGTCCAACTCGGCGAGCGGTGCCAGATGCATCCGCCCGGCCGCGTGCACGACGACGTCGACGCCGCCGAACTCGGCCTCGGCCGTGCCGAACAGCGCGGCCACCTGCTGCTCGTCGGCGACGTCCGCCCGCACCGCGACCGCCCGGCCACCCGCCGCGGTGATCTCCTCGACGGCGGCCTCGGCCGCGTCGCGGTTGCCCGCGTAGCCGACGACGACGGCGCATCCGTCGGCGGCCAGCCGGCTCACCGTCGCGCGGCCGATGCCACGTGAGCCTCCGGTGACGATGGCGACGCGGCTCTTCGCGGTGGTTTCGGGTGACATGGGCGCTCCTGAGAAGGCGGATGGGTGCGGCGACGCGCGGATCGTGGCGCCGGGCGTTGACGTCTCCATCGGCAGCACCGGCTCGCGTCTCCAGCCTGGGCCGGTCTTCCCGCGCCAGCCAGGGCTGTCCCCACCCGGGGGTTGCCGTCCCCTGGCTCAGCCCACCGGTACGCGCGACGATGAGCGGTGTGAACCACTCGGAACTCGCCGCATTCCTGAAGTCCCGCCGCGACCGGATCCGCCCGGCCGACGTCGGCCTGCCCACCGGCCCGCGGCGCCGGGTGCCCGGGCTGCGGCGCGAGGAGGTCGCCCAGCTGGCCGGGCTCTCCGCGGACTACTACACGGAGCTGGAACGCGGACGCGGGGCCCAGCCCTCGACCCAGGTGCTGGCCGCCCTCGCCCGGGCGCTGCGGTTGAACGGCGACGCCCGCGACCACTTGTTCCACCTCGCCGACCGCCGCGTTCCCCCCGCCGCCCACGGACCGGCCGCGCACGTCCAGCCGGCCCTGCTCGGCCTGCTGGACCGGCTCACCACCACCCCCGCCCAGGTCATCACCGACCTGCACGAAACCCTCGTCCAGAACCCCCTGGCCGCCGCGCTCGTCGGCCCGGCCCCGGCGGTGCGCGGCCCGGCGGCGAGCCTGGTCCACCGCTGGTTCACCGACCCCGGCGCCCGCGCCATCTACCCGGCCGAGGACCACCCCCACCACTCCCGGGTCTTCGTCGCCGACCTCCAGGCCGTCGCCGCCCGGCGCGGCGGTGACGCCACGGTGACCCGGCTGGTGGCCGATCTACGTCGCCGCAGCGCGGAGTTCGCGGCGCTCTGGGCGACCCACGACGTCGCCCTCCGGCGGACCGACCACAAACGCATCGTCCACCCGGCGCTCGGCGTCATCGAAGTGGACTGCCACAGCCTGTTCAGCGAGGACGGCTGCCAGCGCCTCCTGTGGTTCACCGCCCCACCCGGCACCGAGGGCGCCTCCCAGCTCGAACTCCTCTCCGTCATCGGCACGCAGGACATGGAACCTGCCATCATGCCTGGGTGGAGATCGCCGAACTCGTCCTGAAGTACATAGAGGCGCTGGTCTGGCCCTTGGTGACGGTGGGTCTGGTCTGGGGCTTGCGGAGCCACATCCGCGAGGCGTTTTCGCGGATGATCCGCCTGGAGACGCCGGCGGGAGCGATCGAGTTCGAGGCGCAGGTACGGGACGTACTGACCCGGGCGGAAGAGGCCGCCATCGCCGACGCGCCGATGGGGCCCTACGGCCAAGGGGTGCCTACGCCACGTCCCCAGCCCTGGACGCCGTACCCCGCGCCGGCCGGGGAGCGCGTGGAGGAAGGGCTGGGCCCTTCCGCACGCGAGGAGCCCCCGGCACCGGCACCGGCACAATCACCGCCACAACCCCAGCCACAGGCACCGCCGTCAGGGGCCCCGCAGGGCCCGCCACCCCCACCGCGCGCGGCCGCGTTCGAGGCACCACCGCACTGGCACGAACAGCTCCAGGAAGCCCGGACCATAGCCGACGCGTCCCCCGTCGGAGCCATCATCACGGCGTGGAACGCGCTGCTCACCACGCTGCCGAACGACCTGCCGCCCGACATCGTCGTGGTCGTCAACCGACTGCGCACCCTCCGCAACCGGGCCGTGCACCAAGCCGAGACCGTCACACCGGGCGCGGCCCGGGACTTCATCGAAAGCTGCCTTCACGTCGCCCGGCTGGCCCCTGTCTCTCGGCGCGCATAGCTACGCTCGTCCCTCCACCGACCTACAGGGGAGCAGACTGTGCGCAACGCCGCCGTGACGCCCGAGGGCGACCAGATCCGTTGGGTCGAGCTGCCGGGGCAGGAGCCACCCCGCGTCTACGTGCACGGGCTGGGCGCCACGTCACCCGCCTACTTCACGGCCACCGCGGTCCATCCCCTGCTCGCCGGTCACCGTTCCCTGCTGATCGACCTCCTGGGCCACGGCATCAGCGATCGGCCGACGGGCTTCGACTACACCCTGGAATCACACGCCGACGCGCTCGCCACCGCCCTGACCTGCGCGGGTGTCAGCAACGCGGAGCTGATCGCGCACAGCATGGGCGGCTCGGTGGCCATCGTGCTGGCGGCCCGGCACCCCCATCTGGTCTCCCGGCTGGTACTGGTCGACGCCAACCTCGACCCGATCCCGCGCATGCCCTCCTCCGGCGGCAGCAGCGGCATCGCCGCCTATTCCGAGCAGGAGTTCCTGGCGGACGGCTGGCGAGAGGTCCGCGACCGGGTCGGCCCCCACTGGTGGTCCACGATGCGCCTGGCCGGGCGGGAGGCCCTGCATCGCAGCGCGACCCACCTCACCCGCGGCACCGTTCCGACCATGCGTGAGCTGCTGCTGGACCTGAAGATATCCCGCACCTACCTCCTGCCCGAGGCCGACGGTCCGCTTCCGGGCGCCGACGCCCTTACCGAAGCCGGGGTGTCCGTCGTCGCGATCCCCGACTGCGGGCACAACGTCATGCTGGACAACCCGGAAGCGTTCGCGCGCGCCACGGCCGCGGCACTCACGGATGAAGGCCCGGCTCCTCACGTCGTGAGGTGACGTGCGCCCAGACGGTCTTGGCCGGGCGCCGTCGGCCTGGTGTGTCGGTGGCGCCTTCTAGGCTCGGCACGAACACACAGGTTGCGGTCTGGGGAGGGCGTCATGGGTGACGGTATTCAGTGGCTGAGGGGCGGGAACACGGGCACGGCCTGGATGGTGGATGTGATCTTCGCGCACGGGATCGACCCGGAGGAGTTGGCGTTACGGATGGGTGCTCGGCGCGGGGCAGTGACCGAGCCGATCACAGACGCCGAGGTGCTCGACTTGGACCTGGACTTCTACCGGCCACCCACGCGCGGTGACGCGATAGCCCGGGTCGGCGAGCACGCGGGATGGTCGTTCGCCATCGAATACGGCGACCCCACCGGGCTTCACCGCTTGGCGGAGGTCTCCCGCGACGGCGTGGAAGCCGTCCACTACTCGCACAACCCGGAACACCCGCCCACCATCGTCTTCTACGCTCGCGACGGCCAGGAGGTCTGCGGCTTCGGCTTGAGCGAGGAGCGCATCCGATGGGGCAAGGAGCCCGACCTGCTGCTGCCCGATCTCGTCGCCGCCGGCATCCTCAATCCCGACGGGGACACCTACTCCGCGGACTCGGACGATGACGAGGACGAGGACGAGTCCGTGGATTACGTCGCCCGTGACCGCCGGGCTCTGGCGGTCGTCGAGGAACGCTTCAGCCTCTCCCTGCCGCGGACCGTCTTCACCGAGGACCGCCTTCCCGCGTACGTAACCAACAGTGCCCCGGCTCCCGCCTTCGAGGCCATCCATGACTGGGCCGCCACCAACGGTCACCCGCTCCCCGACGCCCGCCTCGGCCTGATCCCCGCCACCCTGCGACGGGCTTACGAGCACGCCACCGATCCCCGCCGGCACAAGCGGCGGCGGTAGGGCGTAGGCCGTCCGCGCGAAGCCCGTCGGAGTAGCCCGCCCCGTCACCTCGGGGCTGTCAGTACGTGCGCCCAGACGGTCTTGCCCGGGCCCCGGCGTTCCTTGACGCCCCAGCGGTCGGCCAGTGCCTCGACCAGGAGCAGGCCACGGCCCTGTTCGTCGTCGGAGGTGGGGGCCTTGGGGGCGGGCGGACGGTCGTGGGTGTCCGACACCTCGATCTCCAGACGGCCCGTCTCGTGGTCGTAGCGCAGGAGCAGTGCGAAGTCCCGCCCCGGGACGCGGCCGTGGAGGGCGGCGTTGGCCGCCAGCTCGGCGACGACGAGGACGGTGGCGTCATGACCGCCGGTGCCGGGGGTGAGCCCCCAGTCGGTGAGCTGGTGTACAGCCAGCAGCCGGGCGAGCCGGGCCCCTCGTCGGGTGGCGGAGAATCGCTGTGCGAACGTACGTACGGTGACGGGGACTTGGCCCTGTGGTGCGGTCATGGGCGGAAGCGTTGCGGTGCGGGCGGGGCTCCGGCCAGGTATGACACCCACCCAGTTTCCGCTGTACCAGTTGACTGGCTGGACTGGGGTGGTCACCGCGCGTGACGATAGGCATATGGGAGCAGACAACAGCGAACCCGAAGTCTCGGACAGCCTCAAGACCTTTGGCGCCGTTTTGAAGGCGCTGCGGGAAGAGGGCAGCCTCACGCAGGAGCAGTTCGCCCCGAGGGTCCGGTACTCAGTGACGTACGTCGCCAAGATGGAGCAGGGCAGGCGCTTCCCCCCGAAGGAGCTCGTCCCACGGACGGAGGAGGTGTTGGGCGCCCCCGCCGCCCGGATCCTGGGTGCGGCGTATCGCAGCCTGACGCGGAAGGTGGGACTCGCGTCATGGGTCCAGCATTGGGCGGCGCTCGAGGAGGAGGCCGTATCCCTCCTCGCGTACGACTGCGCGGTTGTGCCGGGTTTGCTTCAGCCCGAGCCGTACATCCGCGCGGTCTTCGACCGCTACATCCCACACACTCCTGCGGAGGAGTGCGAGCAACAGGTGATCGCGCGCCTGGCAAGGCAACGGCTCTTCGACGATCTGCCCAACACCTCGTTCTGCTTCGTGATCGAACAAGCCTTGCTGGACAGGGGCTTCGGGGGTACTGAGGTCACCAAGGCCCTCCTCGACCACCTGCTTGAGCAGCAAGCCCGCCGGAACGTCGAAATCCAGATCATGCCGCTACGGCAGGAGGACCACTCCGGCGCAGAAGGATCGATGCGCCTCGCCGAGACGGCGGACCACCGATGGATCGGCTATATCGAAACGCACGACACCAGCGTGCTGATCACCGACCCGAAAGCGGTCAGTGCGATGCTCCAGCGCTATGGCAAACTGCGCTCACAGGCTCTGAGCCCTCAGGCCACAACGAGCCTGCTGGAGCAGATGCGAGGAGCGCTATGAGCGGCAGCACCGAACTCGACTGGTTCAAGAGCAGCTACAGCAGCGGCGGGGGTGGCGAGTGCGTCGAGGTCGCCATGAGCCCTCACGCCGTGCACGTCCGCGACTCCAAGGACACCCAGCTCGGCCAGCTAGCCGTCTCACCGCAGGCGTGGTCGGCATTCACGACCGAACTCGACTGGCTCAAAAGCAGCTACAGCGGAAGCGGGGGCGGCAACTGCGTCGAGGTGGCCATACGCCCGGACACCGTCCACGTCCGCGACTCCAAGGACCCCGACACCGCCCAGCTGGCCATCCCCCGCGCCGCCTGGGCCGCATTCACCGCGCAGCTCTGAGGGAACACCCGGCGCCGCTGCCGCTAAGCTGACCGAAATCGGAGGTGGCGGTGGCGGCGCAGGCGCGGGGTGGGATGGCGGGCGACATCCAGGAGCGCATCAAACGGCTCATCATCGACCAACGGCTCCCCTCCGGGGCCCCGCTGCCCACCGAGACGGACCTCATGCACTTGCTCGGAGTCAGCCGTAACTCCGTGCGCGAGGCGCTGAAGGCGCTCCAGGCCATGGGCATCGTGGAGATCCGGCACGGCTTCGGGACGTACGTGGGGCCCATGTCGATGGCGCCCATGATCGAAGGGCTGATCTTCCGCACCGTCGCCGGTCACTACCGGGGCGAGGACAGCCTGCTGCAGTTGCTGGAGCTGCGGGAGGCCGTGGAGACGGGGCTGATCGCCCGGCTGGCCGGGCGGATACCGGCGGACGACCTCACGGCGCTGGACGCCATCGTGCGGCGCATGGAGGCGGAGGCGGCCGAGGGGGCCGTGCACGTGGAGACGGATCGCGCGTTTCACGCCGCGCTGTACGGGAGCCTGGACAATACGCTGCTCAGCGAGGTGCTGGAGGCGTTCTGGGACGCGTTCCACCGGGTGCGTACGGACCTGGTCGACGTACCGACCGATCCCCATGTGACCCTGGCCCAGCACCGGCGGATTCTGGAGTCCGTGCGCTCCGGCGACGCCCTACGCGCCGAAGAGGCGATTCGCGACCACTTCTGCAACATTCGCAAGAGGCTGCGTTCACCGCATCACGAATAAGCCGTTTTCGCGACCGATTCGCGACGACCCCTCATGGCGCGCCTTGTCTGAATAAGGGTGCGTTTCGCCTTGTGGTCACGCAGGCGCCCTCGGGACCCTGATCTGGGTGCACCCCACACCAACATGCCTCGTGAAACAGGGTGTTGGGATGCGCCGGGGGGTTACCGGACGCAAGAGGTCCGGCACACTGTGCTCGCAATCCGAAGGCGACCATTCCGTATTCGATTCCGTTCGACGGAGTGATCGCCTCCACTATCGTGCCCGTACGGCCGTGGGGGGCCGTGCCGGCAAGTGATACGTGACGACACGCAGCCAGCCCGCGCGCGGGGGGAATGACTCATGACGTCGACGCCGACAGGCGCCCGGCAGCACTCGTACGACTCGTCCACCACGACCCGCTTACGCATCCCGCGGCAGCATCCGACCGCGCCGAAGAGCCGGCGGCGGCCGCTGCCGAAGTACGACTACGAGCACCACAGCAGGCTCGCGGGCCCGCTGAGCCAGCCCGACCCGGCAACCGCCTACCGCGTGCGGTACCGCAGCCTGCTGGCGGACGAGCCGCACCGCATCCGCGCCGCGCTGCTGCTGGGGGCGGCGCCGCTGGTGTCGCTGGGGCTGCTGGTGTGGCTGGTCCAGCCCGCGCACTGGACCGACCGCACCGGCGCCGGCCCCGCCATGGCGGTACTGGACATCGTCATGCTGGTCTCGATCGGGCTGATCGAGCTGTTCCGCACGATGAACGTCGCGTCCAACGCGCACGCGACACTGGTGGCCCGCGATCCGGTCCCCGTCGTGCCCGAGACCGGCACCAAGGTCGCGTTCATCACCACGTTCGTGCCCGGCAAGGAGCCGATCGAGATGGTGGCGAAGACGCTTCGGGCGGCGGTCAGGGTACGGCACCGGGGGGAGCTGGACGTCTGGTTGCTGGACGAGGGGGACGACCTTGAGGTGCGGGAGATCTGTGCGCGCCTGGGCGTGCGCCACTTCACCCGGAAGGGCGTCGAGCGGTGGAACCAGGCCACGGGCCCGTACCGGGCGAAGACCAAGCACGGCAACTACAACGCCTGGCTGGACGCCCACGGCGACGACTACGACTTCTTCGCCTCGGTCGATACCGATCACGTCCCGCTGCCGAACTATCTGGAACGGATGCTCGGCTACTTCCGCGATCCGGACATCGCCTTCGTCGTCGGCCCGCAGGTGTACGGGAACTACGACGCGGCGGTCACCAAGGCCGCCGAGAGCCAGCAGTTCCTGTTCCACGCGCTGATCCAGCGCGCCGGGAACGCGTACCGCGCGCCGATGTTCGTCGGCACCAACAACGCGGTGCGGATCAGCGCCATCAAGAGCGTCGGCGGGCTGTACGACTCGATCACCGAGGACATGGCCACCGGCTTCGAGCTGCACCGGCACCGCAACCCTTCCACCGGGCGGAAGTGGGGTTCGGTCTACACCCCGGACGTGCTCGCCGTGGGCGAGGGGCCGAACGCCTGGACGGACTTCTTCACCCAGCAGCTGCGCTGGTCGCGCGGCACCTACGAGACGATCCTCAAGCAGTTCTGGAAGGCGCCGTTCTCGCTGCCGGTGGGGAAGCTCTTCAACTACACCCTGATGGTGATCTTCTATCCGATGTCGGCACTGAACTGGATCCTCGCCGGGATCAGCTGCGCGCTGTTCCTCGGGTTCGGGGCGTCCGGCATCCAGATCGATCCGGCCATTTGGATGATGCTGTACGGCAATGCCTCCGCGCTGCAGATCGGGCTCTACGTCTGGAACCGGCGGCACAACGTTTCCCCGCATGAGCCGGAAGGGTCGGGCGGCGTGGCCGGAATGGCGATGTCCGCGATGTCCGCGCCGATTTACGCGCGCTCCCTGATGGATGCCGTACTGCGCCGGAAGAGCCGCTTCGTCGTCACCCCCAAGGGCGACTCGTCGAGTCCCGACACCCTCTTCGGTACGTTCCGGATCCATCTTTTCTTCCTGGTGGTCTTCGGCGGGTCGCTCGCCTCTTCCTTCTACTTCGGCCACAGTCATCCAGCGATGACCGTTTGGGCATCACTCGCCCTGGCTATCACAGCCGCCCCGATCATCGCCTGGCGGTGGACCGTCCGCCAGGAGAAACGGACAACGCAGCCCGCTCTTGGGGGACGATAAGACGTGAAGTACCGACCGAGTCGCCGCACCCGCCGCTTCGGGATCGGTGCGGCGGCCGTGACCGTGCTGGCCGGAATGAACGGACCGGCGCTCTACCGATTCAGCTCCGCGCAGTATCACGATTACCAGATCAACCAACCGGAGTACAAGGCCGAGAACGGCCACTGGGACGTCGTGAACGTCCCGAAGGCTTATCGGATCAATACGATCCACGCCGCCCTGTTGCACACCGGAAAGGTGCTGCTGGTCGCCGGTTCCGGGAACAACGCCAAGAACTTCGACGCCAAGTCCTTCCGCACCGTGCTGTGGGACCCCGAGAAGAACACCTACCGGAACATCCCCACGCCCCAGGACCTCTTCTGCTCCGGGCACACCCAGCTACCGGACGGAAAGCTGCTGGTGGCGGGCGGTACACAGCGGTACGAGAAGCTCAAGGGCGATGTCGAGAAGGCGGGCGGGCTGATGTTCGTCCACAACGAGGACCCGGACAAGCCGAAGACCTTCCCGCCCGGAACCCGCTTCACGGGCAAGGAGAACGGAAAGACCTTCGAGTCCAAGGACCCGGTCCTCGTCCCGCGCGCGAAGAAGAAGACGAACGCCAAGACCGGGAAGGTCACCGTCACCGCCAGCACGGCGCGCGTCTACGTCGAGGCGCGCCGCAAGGGGAAGAAGTACCAGACCGGGACCGAGGACAATTACCGGATCGCCGGGCTGAAGGGCAAGGACCGGCAGAACTTCTACGGCATCGCGCAGAAGCTGTCGTTCGACAAGAAGGACTTCCAGGGCATCAGACAGGCCTACGAATTCGACCCGGAGTCGGAGCGGTACATCACCGTGGACCCCATGAACGAGGCCCGCTGGTATCCGACCTTGACGACCCTGAAGGACGGGCGGGTGCTGGCCGTGTCCGGGCTCGATGAAATCGGCCAGGTCGTGCCGGGCAAGAACGAGATCTACAACCCGAAGACGCAGAAGTGGAAGCGCATGAAGAAGCAGCGCTTCTTCCCCACCTACCCCGCGCTCTTCCTCACCGAGAAGGGCCGGATCTTCTACACCGGTTCGAATGCCGGATATGGTCCGGACGACAAGGGCCGCACCCCGGGGATCTGGAATCTGAAGAGCAACAAGTTCACGGTGGTGCCGGGCATCAGCGACCCGAAGGTGCTGGAGACGTCGATGTCGGTCATGCTGCCGCCGGCGCAGGACCAGCGGTTCATGGTGCTGGGCGGCGGCGGGGTCGGCGAGTCCACCGCATCCACCGCCGGGACCCGGATCGTCGACCTGAAGGACGATCAGCCGCGGTTCAAGGACGGACCGGATCTGTACGAGAAGGTGCGCTATCCGAGCAGCGTCATCCTGCCCGACGACACGATCCTGACCACCAATGGCTCCGGCGACTACCGGGGGCGCGGCGACAGCAATGTGCTGAAGGCCGAGCTGTACGACCCGAAGACCAACCACACGCGCGGCGTCGCCGATCCGCTGGTCGGGCGCAACTACCACTCGGGTGCGCTGCTGCTGCCGGACGGGCGGGTCATGACCTTCGGCTCCGACTCGCTGTTCAGCGACAAGGCGAACACCAGGCCGGGTGAGTTCCAGCAGCAGATCGACCTCTACACGCCGCCGTATCTGTACCGGGCCTCCCGGCCGGAGCTGGTCGGCGAGGGCGGGCCGAGGACGGTCAAGCTGGGCGCGACGGCCACGTACAAGACCGCGCAGGCCTCGGCGGTCAAGAAGATGCGGCTGATCCGGCCCAGCTCCTTCACTCATGTGACCAATGTCGAGCAGCGGTCGATCGCACTCGACTTCAAGCGGACGAAGAACGGCATCACGGTGACCCTGCCGAAGGACCCGTCGCTGGTGCCGCCGGGCTACTACATGCTGAACGCGGTCGACGGCCGGGGCACGCCGTCGAAGGCGGTGTGGGTGAAGGTGCCCGCGGCGCCCAAGGCCGCCTCCCGGCGCTGATCAGCGGCTATTCGGCGTTCCGGGCGTTCCGGGCGAGATCGAGCGCGTACCGCGGCCACCACTGGCCCGCCTTGGGGCCGCCCTTGCAGGGGCCGTCCGACTCGCCCGGACGCTTGATCCACAGATAGGCGTCGACGCTCTTGTCACCGGTGTGGACCGTCGGCGGCTCGCCCAGCGCCCGGCCCTTCGGGTTGCACCAGGCCTCCGGGTCGTCCTTGCCGGGGGCCGGGCCGTTGCCGTTGCGGCTGGTGTCGATCACGAAGGGCTTGCCGCCGACCATCGCCGACAGCCTCTTGCCGTAGGCCCTGTTCTCCACGGTGGTCTGGTAGTTGGAGATGTTGAGCGCGAAGCCGTCCGCCTTGGCGATCCCGGCGCGCTTGAGCGGCCCGGCGATCGCCCGCGGGTCCTTGATCCAGTGCGGGTTTCCGGCGTCCAGGTAGACCTTGGTACGGGGCAGGCCCTTGAGCTTGTCGACGGCACCGGTGAGCAGGTCGTACCGCTCCTCGAGGAACTTCTTCGGCGTGCAGCCGTCCGCCACGTGGGGCAGCGCGTCCGGCTCCAGGATCACCGTGGCCGGGCGGTCCCCGATGCCCCGGACGGCCTTGTCCAGCCACGCCCGGTAGGCGGCGCCGTCCGCCGCGCCGCCCTTGGAGTACTGGCCGCAGTCGCGGTGCGGGATGTTGTAGAAGACCAGTAACGCGTTACGGTCCGCGTGCCTGGCGGCCTCGGTGAAGCCGCGCGCCTGCCCCTCCGGGTCGTCCACCCCCAGCCACTCCGCGACCGGCTGCTCGGCGATCTTCTGGATCAGCTGGGCGTTGCCCTTCGCGCCCTTCTTGCGGTACGCGGCGAGCTGCCGCGCGGCGCTGCCGTCGGGGTTGACCCAGTAGGGGACGGTGGCCTTGGGGCGCTGCTTCTGACGGACCGGCGGGGCCGCGTGGTCGTTCTTCCTGGGGCCCTCGGAGGCGCCGAAGCAGCCGGTGAGCGTCGCGAGCGACAGCAGCGCTCCGGCGGCCGCCACGCCGCTGTGCCGGAGATTCCGCTTACGGTCGTGGTGACGGGCAACAGGCTGCCGACGGCCGGTGTGACTGCCGTACATCCACTCCCCCTTGGGTGCACGCTCCGGGGGGAGGGCAGTGGGCCCCCGGGTGGGACAAGCCGGTCGAATCCATCCTTGCACAGGGCCCCGGCCGCCCGGGTCCGCATCGTCAACCGGGGGCGGGTTTTCGCCCGTCCGGCGCGATGCGCACGGCGTCTACGCTTTACCGCGCCCGAAGCGGCGGCGCAGGCTCCGGAGCGGACGGCTCCGGCGGGGAGCGCGGGCCGCCGGGCGCGGCGAGCCGAGGCCGCGCCCCGCCGGACGCCACGGACGGTCCGGGGACTCGATCGGCGCTTTACGTTCCGCTTGCGCCCTGATCTCCAGGTGGGACTGATAGCCCGACACCTGCCACGCCTGGTCATGTGCCGCCACGGCCGCGCGGATCGCCGACCCCGCGACGCCCCGGCGGCGGGCCAGGACCGCCAGCCAGGCGAAGAAGCCCATGACGGCGGCCAGCACGCCGACGAAGATCAGGTACGGCAGCACTCCACCCATACGGCCACGCCTCCCGCCCGTCGCGTCCCCCGACACCGGAACGGGCGGGCATCACCCCGCGTTCCCGGCGTTCCCCGCGTTCCCCGCGTTCCCGGGCGTGGTGTGGCTCGGGGGCCGCGTCGTGCCCGTCAGATACGCGGACACCACCACGTTCGCCGAGTACGTCCGCGTCTTCCGGTCGAACCGCCCGCCGCAGGTGATCAGCCGCAGCTCCGCCCGGTCCGCGGTCCGCGCCCCGTACACCCGGCGCGCGTCGAACCGCTTGGCGGTCACCATCGCCACGTCCTCCACCGTGAACTCCGCCGTCGAACCGTCCGACCGGGCGACCCGGACCGTCTCGCCGCGCCGGAGGTCGCTCAGCCGGTGGAAGACCGCGGGCCTGGACCGGGTGTCGACATGGCCGACCAGCAGCGCCGCCCCCACCGCGCCCGGCTCGGGCCCGCCCCGGTACCAGGCGACGGAGTCCGCGCGGCTGAACGGCGGCGGCTTCACCGCCCCCTCGCGGTCCAGGCCCGCGCCGACGACCGGGGCGTGGACCCCGGCCGCCGCGATGTCGACCCGTTGCGGCCGGGCGGCCGCGAGCGGGGCGTGCGCCTCCGGCAGCGGATGGGCCGGGGGACGGCCGACCGCGGCCGCGTCCCCCGTCATCGGCGCCGGGGCGCCCGTACCGTCGGTGATGTCCCGGCCCCACATCCACAGCCCGAGCAGCAGCGCCACCCAGGCCAGGCCCATGGCCAGCCGTCCGGCCCCCGCGAAGCGCGTCTCAGACATCGCCACCCACCCGCTGCCGACGCCGCCGTACCGCGAGCCCCGCGACGACCACCGCCGTACCGCCGGACAGCACCAGGCCGTACGCCTCCGCGCCGCCGACGTCGTCCCGTGGCGCCCGGTCCTCGCTGCCGGGCGCGGGCCGTGGCGCGCCACCGCCGCCCGCCCGCACGGGCGCGACGGGCGAGGGCGGGCGCTGCACGGCGACCGACACCCTCCCGGCGCCCGGCTCCGCGCCGCCACAGTCCACGGCGACCCGGTGCGCGCCCTGGGTCGCCGTCGAACGGATCGTCGCCTCGCTGAACAGCCCGTCGCCGTCGGGCGTCAGCTCGGCGTCGCTGACGAACACCGGCGACGTGGCCGTCGCCACCGTGCCCTGGCAGCCGAAGGCCCGTACCTCCACCTCGCTGCCGGGCGCGATGGCCAGCGCGCTGACCCGGATCGTGGCGGTGCCGTCATGACGCCGATCGGCGAGCGCGGGACCTGCGGCGATGAGACAGAGAACGACCGTACAGAGCGTGAGGGTAGCGATGCGCATCGTGAACCTCCTGACATCACGAGGCTCACGCGCCCGGCCGGACCCCGCATCCGCTGCGGACCCGGCCCTGCTCCATATGGGTGCTCAGACGGGTGCTCAGACGACGCGTTCCACGAGGTCCGCGATCGAGTTCACGACGGTGGACGGGCGGTACGGGAAGCGGTCGACCTGGTCGGCCTGGGTCACCCCGGTGAGCACGAGGAACGTCTCCATGCCCGCCTCCAGACCGGCGCGTACGTCCGTGTCCATCCGGTCGCCGATCATCGCGCTGCTCTCGGAGTGCGCGCCGATCGCGTTCAGCCCGGCGCGCATCATCAGCGGGTTCGGCTTGCCGACGAAGTACGGCTCCTGGCCCGTCGCCTTGGTGATCAGCGCCGCGACCGAGCCCGTGGCGGGCAGCGCGCCCTCGGCCGAGGGGCCGGTCTCGTCGGGGTTGGTCGCGATGAACCGGGCGCCGTCGTTGATCAGGCGGATGGCCTTGGTCAGCGCCTCGAAGCTGTACGTACGGGTCTCGCCGAGCACGACGTAGTCCGGCTCGACGTCGGTCAGGACGTAGCCGATGTCGTGCAGGGCGGTGGTCAGACCCGCCTCGCCGATCACGTACGCGGTGCCGCCCGGGCGCTGCTCGTCCAGGAACTGGCCGGTGGCCAGCGCCGACGTCCAGATGTTGTCCACGGGGACGTCGAGGCCGATGCGGGACAGACGGGCGTGCAGGTCGCGCGGGGTGTAGATCGAATTGTTGGTGAGCACGAGGAACGGCCTGCCGGACTCGCGCAGCCGCTTGATGAAGGCGTCCGCCCCGGGCACCGGTATGCCCTCGTGCATCAGCACCCCGTCCATGTCGGTAAGCCATGACTCGATCGGCTTGCGCTCTGCCACTGCTTGCTCTCCGCTCGGCTTGACCGTCTGGCGACGTCAACAGCCTAACCGGGGCCCTCGCGGCCTCAGCGCGACAGACCCGCACAGCTGTCCGATCCTGAGGGGAGGTGAAACGCGAGCCGACGGTTAGGAGACCGCCATGGGCTTCATGGACAAGCTGAAGGACGCGATCGGCAAGAACCCGGACAAGAGCCGACAGGCTGCGCGCAAGGGGGCGGACACCGCCGACAAGAGGACCGGTGGCAAGCACTCGGAGCAGATCCAGCGCGGTTCGGACAAGCTCGACGACGAGCTCCGCCGCCGGGGCGAGGGGCCCCGGGGCGGTTAGCGGCCGCGTCCTCAGCGCCTGACGCGCCGGGACTTCACGACGAGGGCGGCGCCTGCGGCCACCAGTCCGACACTGACGACGCCGAGCCCGGCGAGCCGGACATCACGGCCCGTCGCGGCCAGCTCGGGCTTCCGGTGTTCGGGGCGGCGGGCGCCGTCCTCCTCGTCTTCCTCGGCGGTCTTCTCGGGGTCGGGGGTGGTGGTGCCCGTTTCGGTGCCGGGGTCCGTTCCGGGGTCTTCGGTTTCGTAGCCGGGGTCGGTGCCGGTGCCGGTTCCTGTTTCGGTGCCGGGGTCGGTTTCGGTGCCGGTGCCGGTGCCGGTGCCCAGGTCGGTGCCGGAGTCGGTGTCGGTGTCGGTGCCGGTTTCCGTACCGGTGTCGGTACCGGTGTCAGTACCGCTGTCGGTGTCGGTGTCGGCCTCGGCGCTCGTGTCGGTGCCGGGGGCGGTCTCCGTGCCCGCCTCGTCCGTGCCCGTCTCGTCCGTGCCCACCTCGCCCGTTTCGGTACCCAGATCCGTATCGACGTCCAGGTCCTCGTCCGTGCCGGAATCCGCCGGGTCCTGGGTGCCCTGATCCGTCTTGGTCTCGCTGTCGGGGCTGTCGGGGCTCGGCGGCACCGCGACCGGGCTGCGGTCCAGTCGGCGCTCCGGGCTCGGCGTGGCGCTGGGTTCGCCGGTCGGCTCGGTGCTCGGCTCGGGGTCCAGCTCCGGTACGGCGCTCGGCTGCGTATCCGGTACGGGCGCGCTGTCCGCCCCCGCCGTGCCGTCCGCGCTGGGGGCCGCCCCCGTATCGATGCGGAACGCGTAGTCGTTCGACTGCCCGACCCAGTCCCCGTCGTCCGCGCGCCGCTGTACGGCGATGGCGTTGGCCGTGACCGGGCCCAAGGGGGCGTCGGAGGTGAAGCGGGAACGTATCGTCACGTCGACCGTCTTGCCCGCCTCCACGGTGAATCCCTTGAAGTCCTTCTCGAACACCCCGATGTTCTCGTCCTCGTCGGTCGTCTGGAAGGAGACCTCCCGCCAGGTGCCGCCGTCCGCGTACGGGTCCAGGAACTCGAACTGGATCTGACGGGGCCGCAGCGCGTGGCCCTGGTCGACGAGAACCGCGACGGGGTGGATCGCCCGGCATCCGGTGTCCGTGGTGTTGCGCAGTTCCAGGTGCCACTGTTGCCATCCGGCACCTCGTGCGTAGCGGTCGGGTCCGCCGCGCAGCCGGGTCTCGATGGGGAAGTCGGAGGTGGTCTCGTCCCCGCAGACCGGGGCGGGCTGGGCCGCGGCGGCGTGCGCTTCCAGGCCGTACAGGGCCGGGGCGAGGGCGAGCGCGGCCGCGGGCACGGCGGTGCGCAAGGCGGCGCGAAAGGACAGGGCGGTGGGCAGGCGCATGGGTGACCTCTGCTGGCAGCGGCGTATCCCCGAGCACTCCGCCACATTCCGCGTCCGCACGCCGACACACCGGCGGGGCGGCCGATTGCCCCCGACCGGCCGTCAACAAACCCTCGATCAGCCCAATGCGAAGAGCGGGGCGAGCACGAGCTGCGCGGCTCCTTCGACCACGGCCCGCGTCCCGCCGCGTACGACGTCGACCGGGACGGTGGGACGGTTGGTGCGGGCGGCGTCCTCGGCGAGGACGGCGGCCACACCGCGTACGTACGACTCGGGAGCGGCCAGCACGATCCGGCCGCCGAGCAGCACCCGGTCGATGTCGAGGAGCCGTACGAGGTTGGCCGCGCCGACGCCGAGCAGCCGGGCCGCCTGTTCCCGTGCGCCGCGGGCGACGGCGGCCAGGCACAGGGCTTCGAGGCAGCCGTAGTTGCCGCAGCCGCAGCGCGGCCCGTCGAGCTGGACCACCTGGTGGCCGAACTCCCCCGCGTCCGTCCGCGCGCCCCGGTACACGCCCCCGTCGAGCACGAGCCCGGCGCCGAGGCCGGTGCCGAGGTGGAGATACGCGAACGAGCCGGCCGCCGGGGCCGCGAGGCCGAGGGCGGCGGCGTTGGTGTCCTTGTCGAGGACGACGGGCAGGCCGAGCCGCCGGGCGAGCGCGTCGCGCAGCGGGAGGCCGTCCCACTGCGGGAAGCCGGTGACCCGGTGCAGGACGCCGGAGCCGTGGTCGAGCGGCCCGGGCGCGGCGACCCCCACCCCGAGGAGCCCGGCAGCTGCGGGCCCGCCCCCGGGGGCGTCGGCGATCAGCGCCTCCACCTCCGACGCCGCCGCCGTCAGGGCCCGCTCCGCCTCGGCGCCGAAGTCGAAGCGGGCCGTACGGAGGGCCACCGGCGTGCCCGCGAGGTCGACCAGGACCGCCGTCAGCTCGTCGCGGTCCAGGTGCAGGCCGATCGCGTGGCGGGCGTCCGTAACGAGGCGGAGGACGGTGCGTGGCTTGCCGCCGGTCGAGGCGCGACGGCCCGCCTCGGCCGCCAGGCCCTCGGCCCGCAGCCGCGCCGTGATCTTGCTGACGGCCTGGGGGGTGAGGCCGGTGCGGTCGGCCAGCTCCAGCCTGCTGACGCCGTCCTCGCCCGCGTCGCGCAGGAGGCGCAGGACGAGGGCGGCGTTGTGGCTGCGCAAGGCGGACAGATTGGCTCCGCCTCCGGTCGTCGTCCCCGACATCGTGCTGTTCACACCCCCATTGTGGTCATCGCTTGCGCTTTGGCAACGCTGTTGTCAAAGTGGCGGCATGGATGAGAAGAGCAGCGATGAGAGCAGCACCCTCCGCACAGGACTGATCGGCTACGGCCTCGCGGGCTCCGTCTTCCACGCCCCCCTGATCGCCGCCACCGACGGCCTCGCCCTCGACACCGTCGTCACCTCCAGCCCCGAGCGGCAGCGGCAGGCCCGGGACGAGCACCCCGGCGTACGGATCGCCGCGTCCGCCGACGAGCTGTGGGCCCGGGCCGATGAGCTGGACCTGATCGTCATCGCCTCCCCCAACCGCACCCATGTGCCGCTCGCGCGCGCCGCGCTCGAAGCCGGGCTGCCGGTCGTCGTGGACAAGCCGCTGGCCGGGACCGCCACCGAGGCCGAGGAGCTGGCCGCGCTCGCCGAGTCCCGTGGGCTGCTGCTGAGCGCCTTCCAGAACCGCCGCTGGGACAACGACTTCCTCACCCTGCGCTCACTGCTCGCCGACGGCTCGCTCGGCGAGGTGCTGCGCTTCGAGTCGCGCTTCGAGCGGTGGCGGCCACAGCCCAAGGGCGGCTGGCGGGAGTCCGGCGACCCGGCCGAGATCGGCGGGCTGCTGTACGACCTGGGCAGCCATCTGGTCGACCAGGCGCTCACCCTCTTCGGCCCGGCCGACTCCGTCTACGCCGAGGTCGACGTACGCCGCGCCGGGGCGGAAGCGGACGACGACACCTTCATCGCCATCCGCCACGCGAACGGCGTCCGCTCACAGCTGTGGATGAGCGCCGTCACCGCCCAGCTCGGCCCGCGCTTCCGGGTGCTGGGCCGCGAGGCGGGCTATGTGAAGTACGGCCTCGACCCGCAGGAAGCGGCGCTCCGCGAGGGCCTGCGCCCCTCCGAGGCCGAGGCGTGGGGCGCCGAGCCCGAGTCCGCGTGGGGGCGGCTGGGCGCGGGCGAGTCGCCGCTGACCGGCGGCGGGCGGCCCGTCCCCACCGCCTCCGGCGACTACCCCGCGTACTACGCCGCCCTCGCGGCCGCCCTCCGCGACGGCACCCCGCCCCCGGTCACCGCGGCCGAGGCGGCTGCGGCGCTGCGGGTGCTGGAGGCGGCCCGGGTGTCGGCGGCCGAGGGCCGTACGGTCCACATCGGGGGCGCCGCGTGAGTACCCCGGCACCGGACCTGACCGACCTCATCGCCCGCCTGGAGGAGCAGGAGCGCCGGCTGCGCCTGCCGAGCCTGTCCCATGACGACGCCTGGCGCCTCGGCTGCCTGATCGCCGACATGGCGCGGGAGCGCGGCGCGGCCGTCACCATCGGCGTACGCCGCAACGGCCAGCGCCTCTTTCACCGCGCCCTGCCCGGCACCTCCGCCGACAACGATGAATGGCTGGAGCGCAAGTGCCGGGTCGTCGACCGGTACGCGGCCTCGTCGTATCTCGTCGGCACCCGCTTCCGGGCGAAGGGCACGACCTTCGAGGAGTCCTCCCGGCTCGACCCCGACCGCTACGCCGCGCACGGTGGCGCCTTCCCGCTCCATGTGACGGGCACGGGCGTCGTCGGCACGGTCGCCGTGAGCGGTCTGCCGCAGGCGGAGGACCACGCGCTGGTGGTGGCGGCCTTGGAACGGTTCCTGGCCGCCTGAAACCGGCAGCGTGATCACTTCGCCGGGTGCCGAAGCTTTTCGCGCCTACGGTGAAACGCATGGCGACGAAAACCGGCACCCCGGGCATATCCACCACCCGCGGACCAGCGCGCGTTCTGTCGTTCGCGCTGGTCGCGGTGTGTACGGGCTACTTCATGGTCATCCTGGACAGCACGATCGTGAACGTCGCCCTGCCCGCCCTGCGCAGCGATTTGCGGGCGGGCGTGAATGGCCTCCAGTGGGTGGTCGACGGCTATCTGCTGGTGCTGGCGGCCGGGCTGCTGTCGGGCGGGGCGCTCGCGGACCGCTTCGGCGCCCGGCGGGTGTTCCAGACCGGGCTCGGGGTGTTCGTCGCGGCGTCCCTCGGCTGCGGGCTGGCCCCCGATGTGCCGGTGCTGGTGCTCGCGCGGGTGGCGCAGGGGGCCGGGGCGGCCCTGTCGGTACCGGCCTCGCTGGCGCTGCTGCGGGTCGCGTACGCCGACCGGACGACGCGCGCCCGCGCGGTCGGGGTGTGGGGCGGCATCGCCGGGGTGGCCGCGGCGGGCGGGCCGCTCCTCGGCGGCGTCCTGGTCGGCACGGTCGGCTGGCGGTGGGTGTTCTTCGTCAACGTGCCCATCGGGCTGGCCGCGATGGCGCTGACCGCACGGTACGTACCGGCGCCGCGCGCGCAGACCGGCAGGGGGCTGGACCCGGCCGGGCAGCTCACCGGCGTCGCGGCGCTGACCGCGCTGGCGCTCGCCATGATCGAAGGCGGCCGCTCCGGGGTGGACGCGCTGGTGGCGGGCAGTGCGCTGGTGTTCGTCCTGGCGGTGGCCGGGTTCCTGGCCGTCGAACGGACGGTCCGCACGCCGATGCTGCCGCTCGGGCTGTTCCGTACGCCCACCTTCTCCGGCGGCACGGCGGTCGGCCTGCTCATCAATCTCGGGTTCTACGGCGAACTGTTCGTCATCAACCTCTACTTCCAGCAGACCCTGCACTACTCCGCGCTGCTCGCCGGGCTGGCGCTGCTGCCGCAGATGGGCATGGCGGTGGCCGGTTCCTGGCTGTCCGGGCGCTTCACCGCCCGGGCCGGCAGCCCGCGGCCCACGCTGCTCATCGGCCTGGTCACGGGCGGGGCGGGGCTGCTCGCGCTCACCGGGCTCACCGCCGCGGCCGCGCACGTTCCGTATCCGCTGATGGTGCTCCCGCTGGTGGCCACCGGCTTCGGGATGTCGTTCACCATGCCCGCGGCGACGACGGCCGTCACCGACGGCGTGCCCGCGGAGCAGGCCGGGCTCGCCTCCGGAGTGATCAACGCGGCCCGCCAGACCGGCGGCGTCATCGGCGTCGCCCTCCTGGGCGCCCTGGCCGGTGCCGGCACCCTGACCGGGCTGCGTACGGCGCTGGCCGTCGCGGGGTCGGCCTTCCTGGCGGGAGCCCTGATAACCCTGCGCACCGTCGACCGCGCCGTGCCATGATCCTGCGGTGCCCGCAGCGACGATACGTCCCCGAACCGGCCAGGACCTGGCGGCCTGCGTCAGCGCGCTGGCGACCGTACAGCGGGCCGACCGCTACCCGGTCGACTGGCCCGAGGACCCGGAGGGCTGGCTGACCCCGGGCGGGATGCTCGGCGCCTGGGTCGCGGCCGAAGGCCCCGCCGTACAGGACCCCGCCGTACAAGAACCCGCCGTACAAGAACCCGCCGTACAAGAATCACCCGTACTCGGCCATGTGATGCTCACCCGCGCCGACCCCGCCCTCGCGGACGCCATCGGCGCACCGGCCGAAGGACTCGCCGCGGTCGCCCGGCTGTTCGTCACCACCGCGGCACGCCGCCGCGGACTGGCCGCCGGTCTGCTCGGGCACGCGGCCCGGGCGGCGGTGGCCGACGGGCTGCGGCCCGTGCTGGAGGTCGACTCGGGCGCCACCGCGGCCATCGGGCTGTACGAGCGCTCCGGGTGGCGCTTCGTCAGGGCCATGACCGCCGACTGGCACACCGCGGACGGACGCCTCGCCGTGGTGCACGCGTACAGCGGACCCCCTGGTCATTGAACACACGCGGCCGCCGGCCCGTACGGATAACGGCGGCCCTCGACCCCCCGAGCCTGGTCCGCCGTGTCACACCGGGCCACGCACGGAAGGACCTTCGGGATGCGCCAGCTGCCGGACAAGGACGAGGCCGACAAGGCTGCCCCGGAGGAGGGCGAAACCCCCGAAGACCGCCCACCGGAGCGGACACCGGAAGCCAAGGGCCAGGACGACACCAAGGGCCAGGACGACACCAAGGATCAGGGCGCCGAGAGCCAGGCCCCCGGGGCCCGGGACGAGGCCGACGGGCGGACCGAGCTGCTGGGCGGCGCCACCCCCGGCGACGGCACCGAGGACGACGCCGGCCCCGACCAGGCCGTCGCGCCCGGCCGCGGCGGCTGGCGCGGCCGGTATCCCGTCGCCGCGCGCACCCTGTCGTGGACGGTGACCGGCCTGTCCGTGGCCCTGGTCTTCGTCGCCCTGCTGCTGCCGACGAAGCTCGAACTCCTCACGGTCGACCACTTCGCCCGCATCCCGGTGGAGCTGATCTTCGGCGCCGGTCTGCTGCTCCTCCTGCCGACCCTGGCCCGGAGAGTGGTGGCGGTGGCGGCGGGGCTGTTCCTCGGCGCGCTGGCCATCCTCGACATGCTCGACATGGGCTTCAACGAGTTCCTGGGCCGCGGGTTCAACGTCGTCCTCGACTGGATCCTGTTCGACGACGCCCAGTCGTACCTGGAGGACTCGGTCGGCCATACGGCCGCGATGGCCGCGGTGGTCGGGATCGTGGTGCTCGCCCTCGCCATGGTCGCCCTCATGGCGCTGGCGGTCCTCCGGATCGGCGACGTCATGGCCCGCAACAGCGTCGTGGCGACCCGCGCCACCCTGGTGGCGGGGACCGTCTGGGTCGTCTGCGCGTCGGCCGGCGCGCAGGTCGCGGGGCTGCCGGTGGCGTCCAGGAGCACCTCCGCGCTCGTCCAGGACCGGGCGGAGCGGGTGGAGAAGACCATCAAGGACGAGCAGGAGTTCAAGAAGGTGGCCGCCTTCGACACGTACGGGAACACCCCGGGCGATCAGCTGCTGACCGGGCTGCGCGGCAAGGACATGATCTTCACCTTCATCGAGAGCTACGGCCGCAGCGCGATCGAGGACCCGGCGATCGCGCCCGGTGTCGACGCGACGCTCCAGAAGGCGACCAAGCGGCTGGACAAGGCCGGATTCGCCGCCAAGAGCGGCTGGCTCACCTCGGCGACGTACGGCGGCAACAGCTGGCTGGGCCACTCCACCTTCCTGACCGGCCTGTGGATCGACAACCAGAACCGCTACCGCACCGTCACCGCGGGCAACCACCTGTCCATCACCCACGCGTTCAAGCGCACCGGCGCCTGGCGGACGGTCGGCATCATGCCGGGGGTGCAGAAGAGCTGGCCGGAGGGCACGTTCTACGGCCTCGACCACGTCTACGACTCGCGCGAGCTGGGCTACAAGGGGCCGAAGTTCAGCTGGTCGACCATGCCCGACCAGTACGCGCTGAAGGCGTTCGAGCAGCTGGAGCACGGCAAGAAGCACGACAAGCCGCTGATGGCGCTGAACATCCTGACCTCCAGCCACCAGCCGTGGGCGCCGATCCCCAAGACCATCCCGTGGAGCGAGGTCGGGGACGGCTCGGTCTACAAGGACATCGAGAAGGCGGGCAAGCGGCCCGAGGACGTCTTCACCGACTCGACCCAGGTGAAGCAGGAGTACGGCAAGTCCGTCCAGTACTCGGTGAACACCCTCATCGACTACGTGATCAAGTACGGCAACAAGGACACCGTGCTCGTCTTCCTCGGCGACCACCAGCCCCTGGCCCGGGTCAGCGGCAACCACGCGAGCCGGGACGTGCCGGTGTCCATCGTCGCCCATGACCCGAAGGTGCTGAAGCGGATCTCGAGCTGGAACTGGGCGGACGGCCTGATGCCCCGCGCGGACACCCCGGTGTGGAAGATGAACAGCTTCCGCGACCGCTTCCTGAAGGCGTACGGCTCGACGCCGAGCGCCACGCCCCAGCAGGCGAAGCGGGCGGTCAAGTGAGCCGCGCGGCCCCCGGGCGCCGGTGGCGTCCGGGGGCCGCGCCGGGCATCACGCGTCCTTGAACTCCTGGCGCTGGCGGCCCAGCCCGTCGATCTCCAGCTCCACCACGTCCCCGGCCCGCAGATACGGCTTGGGCTCGGGGCGTCCCATGGCGACGCCCGCCGGGGTGCCGGTGTTGATGACATCGCCCGGGTAGAGGGTCATGAACCGGCTCAGATAGCGGACCACATGGGCGACGCCGAAGATCTGCT
Source organism: Streptomyces sp. NPDC019937 (assembly GCF_040631655.1). Taxonomy (NCBI): domain Bacteria; kingdom Bacillati; phylum Actinomycetota; class Actinomycetes; order Kitasatosporales; family Streptomycetaceae; genus Streptomyces; species Streptomyces sp. NPDC019937. The sequence goes on along the minus strand of NZ_JBEYAL010000051.1, from coordinate 2,037 downwards.
CGGCCGTCGTGCCGTTCTGCTTGATCTCGCCGTTGACCCACAGCCGCAGACCGAGGGCCTGCGGGTCGGGGACCTCGTCGGCGGTGACCAGCCAGGGGCCCAGCGGGTTGAACGTCTCGCAGTTCTTGCCCTTGTCCCACTGGCCGCCGCGCTCGATCTGGAACTCCCGCTCGGAGACGTCGTGCGCGATCGCGTAGCCCGCGACGGCGGCGAGGGCGGCCTCGTCGGAGTCGAGGTAGCGGGCGGTGCGGCCGATGACGATGGCCAGCTCCACCTCCCAGTCGGTCTTCAGGCTGCCGCGCGGCACCAGCACGGTGTCATCGGGGCCGATGACCGTGTCGGGGGCCTTCATGAAGAGGATGGGCTCCTCCGGAAGGGCGGCGCCGGTCTCGGCCGCGTGATCGTGGTAGTTCAGCCCGATGCACACGATCTTGCCGATGCGGGCCAGCGGCGGGCCGACCCGTACGCCGCCGTCCTGGATCACCGGCAGCGCGTCGGCGCCCTCGGCCGCGGCTGCCTCGCGGATCCGGGCGAGTGCCGCCTCGTCCGCGAGCAGGGTGCCGTCGATGTCCGGGACCAGGCCGGACAGGTCGCGGAGGGTGCCGTTCTGGTCGAGGAGGGCCGGGCGTTCCGCCCCGACCGGTCCGACGCGCAGCAGCTTCATCCTCACAACTCCCTGGTCTCAGGACGGTGGCCAGAGGCGACTCCATGGCCTCTGGCCGCTTGATCCTCCACGAGCCTCATCCAGCCCGCAAGAGCCCGTTCACGGACTGGACCGAAGGCTCACCTCCCGTCTCCCCCGCTCACCGTCCGCGGAGCAGCAGGGCCCGCTCCACCGCCGTCCAGGTGGTGCTGGTCGCCAGGTAGAGCGCGGCGGCCAGCGGCACCACGGCGGCGGTGACGAGCGTGCCGAACGACAGCAGCGGCAGCACCCGCGCCAGCCCGGACGCACCGGGAGCGCTGGGGACCGCCGCGGCGCGGGCCGCCTTGCGGGCGCGGACGTACGTCCAGGTCGCGACGGCCGCGAGCAGCGCGAACAGGCCCAGGTAGACCAGCCCCCGCTGCCCGTCGAGCGCCCCGCCCCAGCGGCCGTCGAGCGGGGCCCCGGCCAGCGTGTGGTCCAGCAGGTCACCGGCGCCGCTGCCGGTGGAGAACACGTGGTACATCACGAAGAAGACCGGCAGCTGCACGAGGGTCGGCAGACAGCCCGCCAGCGGGGACGCCCCCTCCTTGTCCCGCAGGTCGGCCATCGCGCCGCGCAGCCGCTCGGGGTCGTTCTTGTGCTGACGGCTCAGCTCGGCGATCTTCGGGGCCAGCGCGGCCCGGGCCTTCTCGCCGCGCGCCGCCGCCCGGGCGAGCGGATGGAGCGCGGCCCGGACGCACAGGGTGAACAGGACGATGGCGGCGGCCGTCGCCGAGGCCCCGAACAGCGGATCGAGCCGGTCGGCCAGGGTGGTCAGCAGGGTGCCGAGGGATGCGAAAACAGACATGGGAGCCCTCCACGGGTCTCGTCATGGGCCGGGTTGACCGAAGGGAAAACGGATCGGCGTGACGAGCCGCGTGGACGCGGCGGGCGGGTGCCTGCGCCTACGCGGCCGTCGGGAGACGACGGCCGGGCGCCCGGGGCCTGGGGCGGCCCGCGGCATCCGGGTCCCGCTGCGGCAGGAACGCGGTGCGGCGCTCCCGGTCCCGGATCGCGGTGCGTACGCGCCCCGGGGGCACGGGCACCCGGGCCCGGGCGGCGAGCACCGCGCAGGTCAGCAGCGCGGCCGCGACGGCGGCGGTGGCAGCGGTGGTGGCGGCGAGGGCGACGGCGCTGAGCAGCCCGGTCTGGGTGAGCAGGGCGCCGGTCAGCAGGAAGAGGAGAACGCCCAGGTGCATGCGCAGCGTCTCGACGCGATGCGTCATGCGGCTCCCCCTCTCCACTCGGTCACCACCACTCTAGGGGGTGTCGTGTGGGTCAGGCCGGATCAGCGAGCGGCGTCTGGTGCGGTAGCTCGCAACCCGCGTGAGGAGAGCGCAGCGGCGCTGCGTGCG
>NZ_JBEYAL010000050.1:0-56109 GCF_040631655.1 Streptomyces sp. NPDC019937 | reverse complement strand
GGGTTGCGAGGCTCCCCCAGCTACCGCTGGGAGGTGCCCCCTGCACCAGACGCCGCTCGCTGATCCGGCCTGATCCACACGACACCCCCTAGGCGCCCCCAAGGCGCCGCGCCGCCTCACGCCGCCCGCAGCACCTCCTGCGCCGATGTCGGCACCGCCTCCAGCACCAGCACCGCGAGATCGTCGTCGACCGGCTCGGTGCCGAAGTCATGGGCGGCCCTGCGCACCCGCTCCGCGATGGCCTTGGCGCCGAGCCCCGCGCAGCCGCGCAGGATCTCGGCCAGGCCGTCGTCGTCGTCCAGCTGCCGGTTGCCGTCCCGCCGCTCGGTCACCCCGTCGGTCACGCACAGCAGCGTCTCGCCCGGCGCGAGGTCCAGGGAGTCGGCGTGGAAGTCGGGCTCGTCGTCGATGCCCAGCAGCATCTGCGGCAGCGCCGCGGGCGTCACCGTGCCGTCGGCGCTCAGCCGCAGCGGCAGCGGGTGCCCGGCGCTGGCCAGGACGCAGTGCGCGCCGCCCGACTCCGGGTCGGGCTCCAGCTCGCCGTAGAGCAGGCTGAGGAAGCGTGACCGGGTCTGATCGCCGCCGAGGGACGCGGTTTCCGCCTCCTCCTCCACCAGGGCCTGGTTGAGCCGGGTGAGCACCGACTCCACGCCATGGCCCTCGCGGGCCAGCAGCCGCACCAGATGGCGCGCGAGGCCGGTGATGGACATCGCCTCCGGGTCGCTGCCGCAGACGTCGCCGAGCAGGAAGCACCAGCGGCGGCCGCCCATCGGGAACAGGTCGTAGAAGTCGCCGCCGACCGTTTGGCCCTCGCCGTGCGGCTCGTAGACGATCGCGGTGTCCACGCCCGGGATGTGGGCCAGCGAGACCGGCAGCTGGCGGCGCTGCAGCGCCCGGCTGATGGTGGCCTGCTGGGTGTACTGCCGGGCGGTGGTCACGGCCTGGGCGATCCGCCGCGCCACGTCGTCCGAGAGCCGTACCACGCCCTCGGTCATCCGCGTCACCCCCGCCCGGCCCAGCAGCAGCACCCCGTGGCCGCGGCCACGGGCGATGAGCGGGAAGATCAGCGCGGAGCCGCCCGTGCCGGAGGGGTCGGCGGCCTCGGGCCAGGGCCAGGGGGTGCCGGGGGCGCTGAGCCCGCTCGGCGGCGGATCGCGCTCCAGCGTGGTGCGGAGCGCCTCGATGCGGCGCTCGTCGTTGTGCCAGACCCGGCGCAGCTCCGGCCTGCCGTTCTCGCCGTTCAGCCACACCGCGCACCAGTCGGCGAGCCGGGGCACCAGCAGCTGCCCGGCCAGGGCGGCGACCATGTTCTCGTCCAGCTGCCCGGTGAGCAGTTCGCTGGCCTCGGCGAGGAACGACGGCCCGCCGCGGTCGACCCATTCGGCGGTCCGGTCGCGGCGTCCGCGCTGCGCCGCGGGGGCGCGCGGCGCGGCGGCGAGCGGCGTGCGGGCGGGCGGCCCGGCGGGTACGGAGTCGACCTGGCCCGACGCCGTCTCCGTGCCCAGGCGGAACCACACCGACTTGCGGGAGCGGTGGTACGTCACGCCCCAGGACTCGGCGATCGCGCCGATCAGCTGGAGGCCGCGTCCCCGACCGTGGCGCTGGGTGTCGGGACCGCCCAGCACCACGCTGGCGGGGTGCAGATCGGCGACCTCGATGACGATGCCCGGGCGGTCCGGCGGCTCGGCCGAGGCGTCGCCGGAATCCTCCGTCCCGTTCCCGGCCCGGACGCGGCAGGTGACCTCGACCCGGGTGCCCGCGTGCAGGACGGCGTTGGTGACCAGCTCGCTCACCAGCAGCACCGCGTCCTCGGTCACCCGCGTGCCGATCGCGTCCGGTCCGAGGATCTGGGCCGCGGTCTGCCCCGCGAGGGTGGTGCGGACGAAGGCACGCGCCGCCCCTGGCGCGCGCACGCTTCCGGGCAGCGTCGTCCGGGCAACGGACTCGCGCGACAGAGGAAGCAGAGCTCCCACGTGCGGCTCCAGGGCAATTAGGGCTGATTAGGCCATCTAGGTGCCATATTATGACAGACGTAGGGATATCTGATGATCTTTTAAAGGGCGGCGCCATGGCATGCGACCCGAATCCCACGGAGTGCACAGCCGAGCTGAGGTCCATGCTGGCGGCGATGAACGCACTGTGCGACGGTGACTTCACCGTGCGTATGGACGGCTCGGCCGAGGGCGTGCTCGGCGAAATGGCCGGCACGTTCAACCAGCTGGTGGCGCGCAACGCCCACCTGGCCTCCGAACTCCAGCGGGTCCGCCGCGAGGTCGCGCGCCAGGGGCGGCTCGACGAGCGGCTGACCGCGAGCCCCGGCCAGGGCGCGTGGGCGACCAGCGTGGACGACGCCAACCAGTTGGTCGACGCGCTGACCGGCCCGGTGTCCAACGCCACCCGGGTGCTGGACGCCATCGCCGAGGGCGATCTGACCCGGCGGGTCGACCTGCACGACGGCAACCGTCAGCTGCGCGGCGATCTGCGGCGGCTGGCCCGCGGCGTCAACCGTACGGTCGATCAGCTGTCGCTGTTCACCGGCGAGCTGACCCGGGTGGCCCGCGAGGTCGGCACCGAGGGACGCCTCGGCGGCCGGGCGAAGGTCCAGGGGCTGTCCGGGGACTGGCGCGAGGTGACCGAGGCCGTCAACACCATGGCCTCCCGGCTGACCAGCCAGGTCCGCGACATCGCCGTGGTGACCACGGCCGTGGCCCGCGGCGACCTCACCCGGCAGGTGACCGTCGAGGCCACCGGCGAGCTGCTGGAGCTGAAGCTGACCGTGAACACGATGGTCGACCAGCTGCGCGCGTTCGCCGACGAGGTGACCCGGGTGGCCCGCGAGGTGGGCACCGAGGGCGAACTCGGCGGCCGGGCCCAGGTCCGGGGCGCGTCCGGGGTGTGGAAGGACCTGACCGACAACGTCAACTTCATGGCGTCCAACCTGACCAGCCAGGTCCGCAACATCGCCCAGGTGACCACGGCGGTCGCCACCGGTGACCTCTCCCAGAAGATCACCGTGGACGCCCGGGGCGAGATCCTCCAGCTCAAGAACACCGTCAACACGATGGTCGACCAGCTGTCGGCGTTCGCCGACGAGGTGACCCGGGTGGCCCGCGAGGTGGGCACCGAGGGCCGGCTCGGCGGCCGGGCCCAGGTCCGCGGCGTGTCCGGGGTGTGGAAGGACCTCACCCAGAACGTCAACTTCATGGCCGACAACCTGACCTCCCAGGTCCGCAACATCGCCCAGGTGGCCACCGCGGTCGCCGAGGGCGACCTCAGCAAGACGATCGGCGTGGAGGCCAAGGGCGAGATCCTGGAGCTGAAGTCGACGATCAACACCATGGTGGACCGGCTGTCGTCCTTCGCGGACGAGGTGACCCGGGTGGCCCGCGAGGTGGGCACCGAGGGCAACCTGGGCGGCCAGGCGCAGGTCCGCGGCGTGTCCGGGGTGTGGAAGGACCTGACCGAGAACGTCAACTTCATGGCGCTCAACCTGACCAGCCAGGTCCGCAACATCGCCCAGGTGACCACCTCGGTCGCCAACGGCGATCTGTCCAAGCAGATCACCGTGGACGCCCGGGGCGAGATCCTGGAGGTGAAGGACACCGTCAACACCATGGTCCACCAGCTCCGCGCCTTCGCCGACGAGGTGACCCGGGTGGCCCGCGAGGTGGGCACCGAGGGCCAGCTCGGCGGCCGGGCCCAGGTGCCGGGCGTGTCCGGGGTGTGGAAGGACCTCACCGACAACGTCAACTTCATGGCGGGCAACCTGACCTCCCAGGTCCGCAACATCGCCCAGGTCGCCACCGCGGTCGCCCAGGGCGATCTGTCCAAGAAGATCGACGTGGACGCGCGCGGCGAGATCCTGGAGCTGAAGACGACCATCAACACGATGGTCGACACGCTGTCCTCGTTCGCCTCCGAGGTCACCCGCGTCGCCCGCGAGGTCGGCAGCGAGGGCCGCCTCGGCGGCCAGGCCCGGGTCGAGGGCGTCTACGGCACCTGGAAAGGGCTCACCACCAGCGTCAACGACCTCGCCCTCAACCTCACCACCCAGGTGCGCGCCATCGCCGAGGTCGCCTCCGCCGTCGCCCAGGGCGACATGTCCGGATCGATCTCGGTCGAGGCCCAGGGCGAGGTCGCCGAGCTGAAGAACAACGTCAACCTCATGGTCGCCAACCTGCGCGAGACCACCCGCGCCAAGGACTGGCTGGAGTCCAACCTCGCCCGTATCGCCTCCCTGATGCAGGGTCACCGCGATCTGGTCGAGGTCGCCGACCTGATCCTGCGCGAGCTGACCCCGTTGGTGAACGCCCAGTTCGGAGCGTTCTTCCTGGGCCAGCCCGGCGTCCAGCCGGGCGAGGGCCTGAAGCTGATCGCCGGATACGGCACCGAGCAGGATGACGGACCGCTGCCGGCCACCGGCACCCCCGGCCGCGGGCTGGTCGTCCAGGCCGCCCAGGAGAAGAAGCGGATCCTGATCAACAACGTCCCGTCCGACTACATCACCATCAACTCCGGACTCGGCTCCGCCCTCCCCACCAGCGTCGTCATCCTGCCGATCCTGTACGAGGACCAGGTGCTCGGCGTCATCGAGCTGGCCTCCTTCGGCCGGTTCAGCGAGGTCCACCTCGCCTTCATCGACCAGTTCGTCAACACCATCGGCGTCTCGATCAACACCATCATCGCCAACGCCCGCACCGAGTCGCTGCTGTCCGAATCCCAGCGGCTCACCACCGAGCTGCGGCAGCGCTCCAACGAGCTGCAGCGCTCCAACGCGGAGCTGGAGGAGAAGGCCGCGCTGCTGGCCACCGCCTCCCAGTACAAGTCCGAGTTCCTGGCCAACATGTCGCACGAGCTGCGCACCCCGCTCAACTCCCTGCTGATCCTGGCCCGGCTGCTCGCCGACAACGCCGACCAGCGGCTCTCCCCCCAGGAGGTGCAGTTCGCGACCACCATCCACCGCTCCGGCTCCGACCTGCTCCAGCTGATCAACGACATCCTCGACCTGTCGAAGATCGAGGCCGGGCGGATGGACGTCCGCCCGAGGAAGCTGCCGCTGATGAAGCTGCTCGACTACGTGCACGCCACCTTCCGGCCGCTCGCCATCGACCGCGGCCTGTCGTTCGAGATCGCCGTCGGCGAGGACGTACCGCGCGAGCTGTACTCCGACGAGCAGCGGATCCAGCAGATCCTGCGCAACCTGCTCTCCAACGCCCTGAAGTTCACCTCCTCGGGCGGGGTGAAGCTGCGCGTGGAGCGGGCGGTCGACAAGGAGTTCCAGGAGGAGACGCTGCGCACCGCGGACGCGGTCGTCGCGTTCTCCGTCCGGGACACCGGCATCGGCATCGCGCCGGAGAAGCTGCCCGTGATCTTCGAGGCGTTCCAGCAGTCCGACGGCACCACCAGCCGCAAATACGGCGGCACCGGCCTCGGCCTGTCCATCAGCCGGGAGATCGCCGGAATGCTGGGCGGCCGGATCATCGCCGAGAGCGAGCAGGGCGTCGGCTCCTGCTTCACGTTCTACGTCCCCGCCCACTACGCCGGAGTCGTCCCGCCGCCCGATGTCTCCGACCCCCGGGCCACCGGCGCCACCGTCCCCGCGGCCCTGCCCGCCAGGGACGAACCGCTTCCGGACACCGCCGACCACGCGCCCAGCGGGGTGTTCGGCGACCAGAGCGGCGTGACCGGCGACCGCGGCTCCCTGGCCGGTCTGCTGGCCCCCGGGGACCGCGACGGCGCCGGGGAGGGCGACGAGGTGCCGGCGGCGGACGCCCCCCGGCTCCAGGAGTGGCAGTGCGGCCGCCCCAGCCGGGTACTGACCGGCCGCCGCATCCTCATCGTCGACGACGACATCCGCAACGTCTTCGCGCTCACCCATGTGCTGGGGCGGGTCGGCATGACCGTGAAGTACGCGGAGAACGGCCGCGAGGGGCTGGACGTCCTGCACCGCAACCCGGATGTGTCCCTGGTGCTGATGGACGTGATGATGCCGGAGATGGACGGCTACGAGACGATCCGCGCCATCCGCGGCACCCCCCGGCTCGCCGATCTGCCGATCATCGCCCTCACCGCCAAGGCCATGCCCGGCGACCGCGAGAAGGCCCTCGAAAGCGGCGCCAACGGCTATGTCCCCAAGCCGGTGGACGTCGACCGGCTGATGTCCACGGTCTGCGATCTGCTCGACCCGCAGGGCGCACCGGTTCCGGGAGAACCGGTGGAGGCCGCGGAAGCCGATGAGCCCGCCCGGAGCGACGGGGAGCCCGGGGACGAGACGACCGGCCCGGACGCGGAGACGCGCCCGCCGAGGCCGAGACAGGGGGAGTCATGAGCGCCGCCGCACCCGACCGCGCCGGAATCCTCATCGTCGACGACATGGAGGAGAACCTGATCGCGCTGGAGGCCGTGCTGGGCCCGCTCGATCAGCGCCTGGTCCGCGCCCGCTCCGGTGAGGAGGCGCTGAAGGCGATGCTCCGGCAGGACTTCGCCGTCGTGCTGCTCGATGTCCTGATGCCGGGCATGGACGGTTTCGAGACCGCCGCCAACATGAAGCGTCTCGACCAGACCAAGGACGTCCCGATCATCCTGCTGACCGGCACCGATGCCGATTCGGACTACCCCTACCGGGGCTATGCCATCGGCGCCGCCGACTTCCTCACCAAACCCATCGACCCCTGGCTGCTGCGGACCAAGGTCAACGTCTTTCTGGATCTGCACCGCAAGAGCCTCCAGCTCGCCGCCCAGGCCGAGCAGCTGCGCCGGCAGCTGGCCGGTGAGCCGGACCCCTCCGGCGAGCGGCTGGAGCGGGTGGCCGACCAGCTCGCCCGCACCGCGAAGGCGCTGCGCGAGAACACGGGCGGTGAGGAAGTGCCCGAACTGGTCGACTGCGTCACCGAGCTGGCCCGCACCGTGGAGGAACTGCGGGCCGCCCGCCAGGCCTGCCAGGGCCGATGACGGACGCGCTACGGCGCCGCCGCGTCCCGCCCCGCCCGCGGTGGCGCGTCGTCGTCCCTCCCCGGCGGCGCGGCCGACATCGCCCGGGTGCAGTCGATCAGCGCCTGCCGCAGCTCCCCGCGCCGGTCCTCGGCCAGCCCGCCGAGCATCCGCTCCTCCAGCAGCCGCACCTGCTCGTCGTAGGCGCGCAGCGCCTCGCGCCCCCGGTCGCTGAGGCTGATGAGCAGCACCCGGCGGTTGGCCGGATCCCGGCGGCGCTCGATGAACCCCCGCTCCTCCAGCGTCTGGACCATCTCGTGCATCGTCTGCGGCTTGACGAAGGAACGCCGTGCGAGCTGGGCCGACGACAGCCCGTCCCGGCGCTCCAGGACGGTCAGCGCCGTGTACTGCAGCGTGGTCAGACCGAGCGGGCGCAGCAGCGCGTCCAGGTGCGCCCGTATCGCCTGTTCCAGCCGTTTCACCAGGTAGAGCGTGCCGACCTGGTCCAGCTGCGCGGCGTCGGACGGCTCGGAAGTGGTCATTCGGCCATCTTGCCCGACCGGTGACCGGGGACGGCGTCCGGCCGTTGCTCCGCCCATTGACACCCGACCTCCCGGAGTGCTCCACTCACCATCAGAATCAGGAACCCTGATGATACTCGTGGAAGGATCCCAAGCCCATGGAGCTGACGGGGAAGACCGCCCTGGTCACCGGCGCGGGGCGCGGCCTCGGCCTCGCCTACGCCCGCGCCCTGGCCCGGGCGGGCGCCCGCGTGGTCGTCAACGACGCCGACGCCGCCACCGCCGAACAGGCCGTCAAGGTCATCGCCGACGAGGGCGGCACGGCGGTCGCCGCGCCCGGCGCGGTCGGCACCGGCGAGGTCGCCGACGCGCTGGTGGAGCGCGCGGTCGAGGCGTTCGGGCGGCTGGACGTCCTCGTCACCAACGCGGGCATCCTGCGCGACCGGGTGCTGTGGAAGATGACCGACGAGGACTTCGACGCGGTCCTCGGCGTCCACCTCAGGGGCACCTTCACCTGCGCCCGCGCCGCCGTCCGGCACATGCGCGAGCGCGGCGGCGGAGGCCGGCTGATCCTCATCGGCTCACCCGCGGGCCAGCGCGGCAACTTCGGGCAGACCAACTACTCCGCCGCCAAGGCGGGCATCGTCGGCATGACCCGCACCTGGTCGATGGAGTGCGCCAAGGCCGGGATCGGCGTCAACGCGGTGATCCCCGTCGCCGCGACCGCCATGACCGCGACCATCCCCGCGTTCGCGCCGTACGTCGAGGCGTACGAGGAGCGCGGCGAACCGCTGCCCGGCTGGCTGCGGCAGGGCGAGGGCTTCGGCACCGCCGACGATGTCGCCGGGCTCGTGGTCTTCCTCGCCTCGGACGCCGCCGACGGCATCACCGGGCAGGCCATCGGCGTCGGCGGCGACCGGCTGACCCTGTGGACCCACCCCGAGGAGCGGTCGGCGGTCTACCGCGAGGGCGGCTGGGACGCGGACGCCATCGCGGGCGTCTGGGGTACGTCGCTGGGGCGGCACCCGGAGGGCGTCGGCATCCCCGCGCCGGTGGAGCCGAAGAGCCCCGAGAGCACGGAGGAGGCCGGGTGGTGAACCTCGACGACCTCGTCGCCATCGACGTCCACACCCACGCCGAGGTCTCGGCCGACGGCCACTCCTCGCTGAGCGGCGAACTGGCCGAAGCCTCCGCCGCGTACTTCAAGACCCACGGCGCCCGGCAGCCCACCATCCCCGAGCTGGCCGCCCACTACCGCGAACGCCGCATCGCCGCCGTCGTCTTCACCGTGGACGCGGAGACCGCCACCGGCCATCCGCCGATCAGCAACGAGGAGGTGGCCGCCTCCTGCGCCGAGCACGCCGACGTCCTCATCCCGTTCGCCAGCGTCGACCCGTGGAAGGGCCGGGCGGCGGTGCGGGCGGCGCGGCGGCTGGTCGAGAGCCACGGGGTGCGCGGCTTCAAGTTCCATCCGTCCCTCCAGGCGTTCCACCCGAACGACCAGCGGTTCTACCCGCTGTACGAGGCGATCCAGGAGCTTGGGGTGCCCGCGCTCTTCCACACCGGGCAGACCGGGATCGGCGCGGGCGTGCCCGGGGGCGGCGGCATCCGGCTGAAGTACTCCAATCCCATGGACGTGGACGACGTCGCCGTGGACTTCCCGGACCTGCCGATCATCCTGGCCCATCCGTCGTTCCCCTGGCAGGACGAGGCGCTGGCCGTCGCCACGCACAAGCCCAACGTCTTCATCGACCTGTCCGGCTGGTCGCCGAAGTACTTTCCGCCGCAGCTGGTCCGCTACGCCAATTCGCTGCTCAAGCACAAGGTCCTGTTCGGCTCCGACTATCCGGTGATCGACCCGGACCGGTGGCTGGCCGACTTCGGCGAACTCGACATCAAACCCGAGGTTCGGCCGCTGATCCTCAAGGACAACGCGGCGCGGCTGCTCGGCCTCACGAAGGAGTGAGCGAAAGATGCTGGAGCAAGGCATCGGCCGGGGTGCGGGAGAGGGCGTCGGATCGTGGCCGCGACGGCGGGCCCGCAAGACCCCCGGGCGGATCGCGATCGTCCACGGGGACGACACCCAGACCTACCGGGAGCTGGACGCGACCGTCACCCGGTACGCCCGGGCCCTGCGGGCGCGCGGGATCCGGCGCGGCGACCGCGTCGCCTACCTCGGCCCCAACCACCCCTCGTTCCTCCACGCACTCTTCGCCACCTGCGCGGTGGGCGCCGTCTTCGTACCGCTCAACACCCGGCTCGCCCCGCCCGAACTGGCCTACATGCTGAGCGACTCCGGCGCGCGGCTGCTCCTCCACGACGCGCGCTGCGCGCAGACCGCCGCGGAGGCGGGCGCGGGCATCGCGGTGGCGGTCGACGAGCTGGCGGACGGCGATGGTGACCACGGGCCGGACGAGGTCATGGGCGCCGACGACCCGTGCATGATCATGTATACGTCCGGCACCACCGGTCAGCCCAAGGGCGCCGTCCTCAGCCACGCCAACATCACCTGGAACAGCCTCAACGTCCTGGTCGACACCGATCTCGCCTCGGACGAGATCACCCTCGTCACCGCGCCCCTGTTCCACACCGCCGCGCTGAACATGACCTGCCTGCCGACCCTGCTCAAGGGCGGACGCGTGGTGATCGAGCCCGGCTTCGACGCGGAACGCATGCTCGACCTGATCGAGAGCCAGGGCGTGACCTGCCTCTTCGGCGTCCCCACCATGTTCGCGGCGGTCGCGGAGTCGCCGCGCTGGGCGACGGCCGACCTGTCGTCCGTTCGCACCCTGATGTGCGGCGGTTCCCCCGTCCCCAAGGCGCTGATCGACGTCTATCTGCGCCGCGGCCTCTCCTTCATCCAGGGGTACGGGATGACCGAGGCGTCGCCGGGGACGCTGCTGCTCGACCGCGAGATGAGCGAGGCCAAGGCGGGCTCCGCGGGCGTACCCCACTTCTTCACCGATGTCCGGCTGGTCCGCTCGGACCTGACCGGCGAGACGGAACCCGGCGAGCCCGGCGAGATCCTGGTGCACGGCCCCCATGTGATGCGCGGCTACTACGGCCTGCCGGACGCGACCGCGAACGCGCTGCTGGAGGGCGGATGGTTCCGCTCCGGGGACGTGGGGGTGCGGGACGAGGACGGCTATGTGTTCATCGTCGACCGCGTCAAAGACATGATCATCTCGGGTGGTGAGAACGTCTATCCCGCCGAGGTGGAGAACGCCCTGTACGACCACCCCGATGTCGCCGAATGCGCCGTCGTCGGCATGCCGGACGCCCGGTGGGGCGAGGTCGGCAAGGCCGTCGTGGTCCTCCGGGCGGGAGCCACCGCAGATCCGCGGGGCCTGCTCGACCACCTCGCGGGCCGCCTCGCGAAGTACAAGGTGCCGAAGACGGTCGAGTTCCGGACCGCGCTGCCGCGCACCGCCAGCGGAAAGATCCGCAAATCCGCCCTGCGCTGACGAGACGCACCCGCCTCACCGAACGAATGGAGACCTCGCGTGCCCACGACCGTGAACAGCTTCGACGAGCTGAAGCAGCTGACCGGACAGCACCTCGGCCACAGCCGGTGGCACCGGATCGAGCAGGACCGCATCGACACCTTCGCCGACGCCACCGATGACCACCAGTGGATCCACGTCGACCCCGAGCGGGCCAAGGACGGCCCCTTCGGCGGCACCATCGCCCACGGCTACCTCACCCTGTCCCTGCTGATCCCGCTGTGGGGCGAGATCCTCGAACTGGGCGGCGTCCGGATGGCCGTCAACTACGGACTCAACAAGGTGCGCTTCCCGGCGCCGGTACCGGCCGGTGCCAGGATCCGGGCCGGGGCGACCCTCGTCTCCGTCGACGAACTCGGGGACGGCGGCGCCCAGGCCGTCATCGATCTGGTGGTGGAACAGGACGGCGGCGACAAGCCGTGCTGTGTCGCCCAGGCGGTGCACCGCTACCACTGGTGAGGCCGGACGGGTGAGGGCCGGCCGCCGTCGTCCACGGCGGTGACCAGGACGGCCACCGTCGCCGGGGGCGGCGCGGTGGCCGCGAGCGCCCCGCGCACCGCGCGGGCCACGTCCAGCGCGCGGTGACCGGGGGCCACGGCCAGCTCCACCCGGACGTGGCGTCCCTCGATCCGTACCGCCCGCTGGCTCAGCGCCGGGGCGAGCCGGGCCACGCCGGGTACGGCCGTGACCGCGGCGGCGATCGCCGAGCCGTCGTCCTCCCGGCCCTCGTCCCGGCCCTCCTCCCGGCCCTCCCGGTCCTCCGGGTGGTCGGCGGGTGACGGCTCAGGCTCCGGAACCTCGTCCAACACGTCCGTCACCCGCAGGTCCACGGCCTCCACCGCCAGCCCGAGCCGGTCCGCGGCCGCGCCCAGCAGGGCCCCGCGCAGCCGGTCCGCCGTCACCGGCAGCGGCCGGTCCGCGGTCGCCGCGAACTCCGCCTCGACCCGCAACGGCCCCGGCGGCAGCGCGCTCGGCGGGGCCGGAACCGCGGGCGGCGCGGCGGCCTGCGGATCGGCCAGGGCGACCCGGAGCGTGCCCAGACGCACCCCGGGCAGGGCGTCGGCCGCCCGGCGCAGCACGGCGTCCGCCGCGCGCTCGGTCAGCCAGGCGCCGTCCCCCGGCCCGCCCAGGGGGAGGAGGCGGCCGAGCCGCAGTTGCTGCCGTACGGCTTGTGCGAGCCGGTCGGTGACCATGCCTGAATGATGCACAACATGCGCATTACGGGCCAATCACCTTTAGTGTGGCAAGTAGGGCGAATGGAGAGGAGGGTGATCGGTGATGTCCGAGACCGCGCCACGCAACCGGCCCCAGACCCCCGCCACGGAGCCGTCCGCCGGTACGCCGAAGACCCTCGGCGGAGGCCGCGGCGTCGACCCGGGAGCACGCGGCCGCACCACCATCGCCGACGGTGTGGTGGAAAAGATCGCCGGAATGGCCGCCCGCGATGTGGTCGGCGTCCACGCCATGGGCGGCGGGCTCGCCCGCACCTTCGGCGTGGTGCGCGACCGGGTGCCCGGTGGCGGCAAATCGGTCTCCCGTGGCGTGAAGGCCGAGGTGGGCGAGGTGCAGACGGCCCTCGACCTGGAGATCGTGGTGGAGTACGGCGTCTCGATCGCCGACGTCGCCCGTGCCGTACGGGAGAACGTGATCACGGCGGTCGAGCGGATGACCGGACTCGAGGTCGTCGAAGTCAACATCGCGGTCAGCGATGTGAAGTTGCCGGATGAGGAAGAGGAATCGCCGGAGCCGAGGCTGCAGTAGCCGCCGTAGCGGCTCCGGTTGGCTCCAGCAGGGGAGCACACGATGAGCATGGCCGTGATCGGGATGATCGCGGGGATGGCGCTGGGTTTCGCCGGATACTTCGGTGGTTTCGGGGCCTTTCTGCTGGTGGCGGCGTTGGGCGCGGTCGGCTTCGTCGCGGGCCGGTTCCTGGACGGGGACCTGGAACCCGGCGAGTTCTTCCGCACCCGCGACCGTGGCGAACGGCGGCGGTGACGGTGCGCCGTGAGTGAGCCGGATGAGCCGGGCGAGCCGCGTGAGCCGAACGAGCCGCGTGAGCCGGGGGAGCGGGGCGAGCGGGGCGCGACCCGGATCGCGGACCGCGTCGTCGCGAAGATCGCCTCGCGCGCGGCGCGGGAAGCGCTCGGCGGCGAGCGCGGGCTCCTGCCGTACGCGGTCGTCGCGGTCCGGGCGGGCGCCGCGCGCGTACGCGTCGCCGTCGAGCTGGGCTATCCCTCCGACCTCGGCGCGCAGTGCGCGGCGGTACGGCGTCATGTGGCGACGCGGGTCGGCGAACTGACGGGCATGGAGGTGCCGGACGTGGCGGTGACCGTGGAACGGCTGCACTCACCGCGGCTGGACCGGGGGACGGTGCGATGAGCGCCACCGGACGCTTCTGGTCGGCCCGGCGCGTACCGGCCGGTCTGACCGCGCTGGTCCTGCTCGGCGCGCTCGGGCTGCTGCTGTACGACATCGCCTCCGAACGCACCGGCCACCCCGTGATGGAGTGGCGGCGCTGGCTCGCCGACCAGCTCGCCACGCGTCCGCTCGACGACGGCTGGATCGTCGGGATCGCGGTGGCCCTGGTCGTGCTGGGCGTGTGGATGGTCGCGCTGGCCGTCACCCCGGGCCTGCGCAAACTCCTCCCGATGAGCGACGACGGCAAGGCCGCCCTCCGGGCCGGGATCGACCGCACCGCCGCCGGGCTGATGCTGCGCGACCGGGCGATGGCCGTGCCCGGCGTACGGGCCGTACGGGTCGACGTCGGCCGCCGCCGGATCAGGGCCCGCGCCCAGGTGCACTTCCGCGACCTCGACGACGTACGGGCCGACCTGCTGACCACCCTCGGAGACGGCATCCGGCAACTCGGGCTCGCCCGGCGCCCGGGGCTGTCCGTCCGCGTACGGCGACCGGCGAGGTGACGGGCGCCGTGCGAATCGTGAACCGGGTGCTGCTGGGGGTGCTGGGCCTCGCTGTCGCGTGCGCGGGCGCGGCGGTCCTGATCGCCGGCCGTCGTTCCCCCGACGCCGTCCTGCTCACCCGCGCGGACCGGGTGCGCTGGCGCGACGAGGACTGGTGGTGGCCCGGCGTCATCGCGGCGCTGAGCGTGCTGGTGCTGCTCGCGCTGTGCTGGGCCCTGGCCCAGCTGCGGCGGCGCCGCCTGGACGACGTCCTCGTACCGATGGACGACGGCTCCGGCGCGTCACTGCGCGGCCGCGCCCTGGAAGCCGCCCTGAGCGCCGACGCGGAGTCCCTGCCCGGCGTCGCCCGCGCCCACGTCCACCTCCACGGCCGCCGCGCCGCCCCCAGGGCCAGGGTGGGCCTGGTCCTGACCGCGGGGGCGGAACCGGCGGCGACCCTGCGGTCCCTGGAGACCGAAGCCCTGACCCCCGCCCGCACCTCCGCGGGCCTGCCCCACCTCCCGGCGGAAGTCCACCTACGCGCCGCCCCCCACGCCCCGGAGCGAGCCCACTAGGTGCGCGGTGGGTGGTGCGCCGGGGTGTGGGGGTGGGTGCCGGGTGCGGGGCCTCCGGGGCAGGGCCCTGGACCGTATATTTACGGCGCCGCCGCCGCAGACCGTGCGCTGAACGTCGACCAATCGGCGCCACACATACACGTCAGCGTCCAGGACCCCACCCCTGCGACCCCACCCCCTCCCGCCGGTGGCCCGGCCCCCGCCGGCGGCCGCCGGTTCGGGCGCGCCCGGCGGTCGGGTGCTGGGTGGGGTGGCCGCGCCCCGCGGCCATGCGGCCTGTGTCGGTGGCTGCCGCCCCGGCCGGTTCCGATGCGGCTGGCGGCGCCGGGTACTGGGTGGCCGCCGCCCGGCTCCTGGGCGCCGTACGGCGGCTCACCGCCGCGGCCCGGCGCCGACCCCGCCCTGCGCCGACGGGCGATTCCGCCCCCGCCGGATGCCGTCCGGCCCAGCCGCTGCCGGTGGGGCCGGGTGCGCCGAATCAGCCCCTCCGGCGTTTGAGGAGCGGGGGCCGGGGCGGAGCCCCGGGTCGGGTAGGGGCGGGGTGGGGGAAGCCCCCCCCGCCGTCACCAGCCGTGGAGCGCGCCCCCGTCCACCGGGAGCATCAGCCCGGTCAGGTAGGAGGCCGCGGGGGAGAGGAGGAACGCGGCGGCCTTGCCGAATTCGTCGGGCGTGCCGTACCGCCGCAGCGGAATCGCCGCGCTGTTGCGCTCGCGCGCGGCGGCGGCGTCACCGGAGAGGCCGTCCAGCTCGCGGACCCGGTCGGTGTCGACGCGGGCCGGGAGGAGGCCCACGACGCGGATGCCACGCGGGCCGAGCTCCAGCGAGAGGTTCTTGGCGAAGCCCGCGAGCCCGGGGCGGAGGCCGTTGGAGACGGTGAGGCCGGAGACGGGCTCGCGGACGGAGCCGGAGAGGACGAAGCCGATCACACCGCCGGGGGTGAGTTCGGCGGCGGCGGTGCGGGCGAGCCGGACGGCGCCGAGGAAGACCGAGTCGAAGGCGGCCTGCCACTGGGCGTCGGTGATGTCGGCGGTGGGCCCGGCGGGCGGCCCGCCGACGCTGATGAGGATGCCGTCGAAGCGGCCGAACCGCTCGCGGGCGGTGGCGATGAGGCGTGCGGCGGCGTCGGGGTCGGCGTTGTCGGCGGCGACGCCCACCACGTCGGGGCCGAGATCGGCGGCGGCCGCGGCGGCGGTGTCGGCGTCGCGGCCGGTGATGACGGCCTTGGCGCCGTCGGCGACCAGCTCGGCCGCGGCGGCGCGGCCCAGCCCGCGGGTGGCTCCGGTGACGATGTACACGCGGTCTTTGAGTCCAAGATCCATGGGTTCAGTCTGCCTGGGGCGTGTCCGCGAGGGTAAGGGCGGTCCCCACCAGTCCGATGTGGCTGAAGGCCTGGGGGAAGTTGCCGAGCAGCCGGTCGGTCTCGGGGTCGTACTCCTCGGCGAGGAGACCCACGTCGTTGCGCAGCGACAGGAGCCGGTCGAACAAGGCGGAAGCGTCCCGGCGGCGGCCGATGAGGTGGAGGGCGTCGGCGAGCCAGAAGGAGCAGGCGAGGAAGGCGCCCTCGGTGCCGGGGAGGCCGTCGGAGGTGTCGTCGGTGGAGTAGCGGCGGATGATCCCGTCGTGACTGAGCTCGCGGCGGACCGCGTCGACGGTGCCGGTGACGCGGGGGTCGTCGGCGGGGAGGAAGCCGACACGCGGGATGAGGAGGGTGGCGGCGTCGAGCGCGGTGGAGCCGTAGGACTGGGTGAAGGTGTTGCGGGAGGCGTCGTAGCCCTTTTCGCAGACCTCGCGGTGGACCGCGTCCCGCATGGCCCGCCATCGGTCGGTGTCGCCGTCCAGGTCGGGGTGGGATTCGATGGTGCGGACGGCGCGGTCGGCGGCGACCCAGGCCATGACCTTGGAGTGGACGAAGTGACGGCGGGGTCCGCGGACCTCCCACAGGCCCTCGTCGGGGTCCTGCCAGGCGGATTCGAGGAAGTCCATGAGGGCGCTCTGGATCTTCCAGGCGTGCGGTTCGGGGGCCATGCCGTGGGCGCGGGCGAAGTGGAAGGAGTCGAGGACTTCGCCGTAGACGTCGTGCTGGCGCTGGGTGACGGCGCCGTTGCCGACGCGGACGGGGGAGGAGTGGCCGTACCCCTCCAGCCAGGGCAGCTCGTGCTCGGGGAGGCGCCGCTCGCCACCGAGCCCGTACATGATCTGCAGTTCGGCGGGGTCGCCGGCGATCGCGCGGAGCAGCCAGTCGCGCCAGGAGGCGGCCTCTTCGCGGTAGCCGGCGGAGAGCAGGGCGTTCAGGGTGAGGGTGGAGTCGCGCAGCCAGCAGTAGCGGTAGTCCCAGTTGCGCACCCCGCCGAGCCGTTCGGGCAGCGAGGTGGTGGGGGCGGCGACGATGCCGCCGGAGGGGGCGTAGGTGAGCGCCTTGAGGGTGATGAGGGAGCGCATGACGGCGTCCCGGTAGGGGCCCCGGTAGGTGCAGCGGGCGGCCCAGGCGCGCCAGTCCTCCAGGCTGGACCGCAGGGCCTCGTACGGGTCGATGAGGCGGGGCCGGGGCTCGTGGGAGGGGTGCCAGGTGAGGACGAAGGCGACCCGGTCCCCGGCGGAGACGGTGAAGTCGGAGCGGGTGCTGAAGTGCTCGCCGTAGGTGCGCACCTCCGGTTCGGAGCGCAGCCATACGGAGTCGGGCCCGGCGACGGCGATGCGGTGGCCGTCGGTGCGCCGGACCCAGGGGATGACGTGCCCGTAGTCGAAGCGCAGCCGCAGGACACCCGCCATCTCGACGCTGCCGGAGACGCCCTCGACGATGCGGATGACGTCGGGCGCGCGGTCGCGCTGCGGCATGAAGTCGATGACCTTGACGGTGCCGGTGCCGGTCTCCCAGACGGATTCCAGCACCAGGGAGTCGTCCAGGTAGGCGCGGCGGGTGCAGGCGCCGGCGCCCTTGGGGGCGAGCCGCCAGTGGCCGTTGTCCTCGTCGCCGAGCAGGGCGGCGAAGCAGGCGGCCGAGTCGAAGCGGGGCAGGCAGAGCCAGTCGATCGAGCCGTCGCGGCTGATCAGGGCCGCCGTCTGGTGGTCGCCGATGAGCGCGTAGTCGCCAATGTCCTGTGCCACGTCGGGCACCTTCCCGGAGAGCGGGAAGCCTAGTCCGTATTGGCGGCGGCGGGGGTCTTCGCGGGGCTCTGCCCGGTGTTCCCGTCGGCGGCCCCGGTGGCCTCGGCAGCCTGGGTGGCCTCGGCGGCCTGGGCGGCTTGGGCGGCCTGGGCGGCTTGGTCGCGGCGCTCCCGGCGGGCCAGCACGAACCAGCCGAAGGGCACTCCGGCGGAGAACAGCCACCACTGGATGGCGTACGCCATATGGGGGCCGATGTCGCTGTGCTCCGGCTCCGGCACCGGGTCGGGCTGCTTGCCGCCCTTGGGGGAGGAGGAGGTCAGCTCGATGTAGCCGCCCAGGACGGGGCGGCCGAGCGCCTTGGCCTGCTGCTCGCTGTTGATCAGCATGACCTGCCGCGGCGGCAGCCCCGACTTGTCCTTGATGCCGCTGTCCGCGCTGGTCTCGTCGGCCTTGAGGCGGCCGGTGACGGTGACCTTCCCGCGGGGGGCGGCCGGGACGTCGGGGAACTTGGTGAGGTCGGCCCCGGCGGGGATCCAGCCCCGGTTGACGAGGACGGCCCGCTTGCCCTCGATCAGCGGGGTGAGGACGAAGTACCCGATGCTCTGCTCGTCGGAGCCGGTGCGCTGGCGGACGACGACCTCATGGGCCGTGTCGTACGTCCCGGTGGCGGTCACCGTGCGGAAGGTGTCGTCGCGGGGGACGGTGCGGCCGGGGGCGGTGAGCTTGTCGACGGGCACGGCGGGGGCGCCGAGGTTGTTCCCGATCAGCTGGTTCTGCGCGACCTTGGCCTCGTGGCGGTGCAGCTGCCAGAAGCCCAGCCTGATCATGGTCGGGATCAGTGCGAGCCCGATCAGCGTGAGAATCACCCACTGCCGGGTCAACAGGAAGCGGTACACGTCCTTGACCCTACTCGGCGTGGATTGTCCCCCGGCCACGGGGGGCCGGAGCACAATCCACGCATCCGGTCCGGGGTCACACCTTGTCGACGATGCCCACCTTCCCTTCCGCGCGGGAGCAGTGGGCGCCGCAGTAGTAGTGGCCGTCCACCTCGACCCCCTGGCCGATGATCTGGCACCGGCAGTGCTCACAGATGGGCGCCATGCGGTGGATGGCGCAGGAGAAGCAGTCGAAGACGTGCACATTGCCCTGGGCGTGCACCTCGAACGTCATGTTGTAGTCGTTTCCGCAGACCTCACAGCGTGCCATGGGCCACAGCGTGCGGGCCCGGGCGACGGCGGGCGAGCGGTGGGCGGGCGCGTCGCGCGGACTTCACCTGATTGTCGGCTCGGCGGGGATGACGTCGAGGAGGAGCTGGGTGAAGGCGGCCTCGTCGACGATGGGCGTGCCGAAGGAGCGGGCCTTGACGGTCTTGGAGGTGGACGCGTCGGGATCGTTGGTGACCAGCAGGCTGGTGAGCCGGGACACACTGGTCGCCACGTGCAGCCCGGCCTCGACCGCCCGGTCCTCCAGCAGCTCCCGGTCGACCGAGGTGTCCCCGGAGAACGCGACCCGCATGCCCTGGGTCAGCAGCCCGCCCGGCTGGTAGCGCCCCGGGTTGGGGTAGGGGCAGGCGGGGCGCTTGCGGCTGGGGCGCCAGCTCTGCTGCCGGTACGAGCGCTGGGCGCCGATCCCGCGGGACGGCGGGTCCGTCCATTCGGTGAGCGGCTGACAGGCCAGCAGGGGCAGCCGCAGCCCGGTCTCGGCGGCCCGGTGGAGGCTCGGCCGGAACGTCTCGGCGAGCACGCGCGCGTCGTCCAGCGCGTGGTGGGCCCGCTCCTGGACGACCCCGTAGTGCGCGGCCAGCGTCTCCAGCTTGTGGTTGGCCAGCGGCAGCCCCAGCTCCTTGGAGAGGGCGATGGTGCACAGCCGCTGACGCACCGGCGCCTCGGTCCCGGACCGGGCGAACTCGCGGGCGATCATCGCCCAGTCGAAGGCGGCGTTGTGCGCGACCAGGACGCGGTCGGCGAGGCGTTCGGCGAACGCGGCGGCGATGTCGGGGAAGAGCGGGGCGTCCTCCAGGGTCTCCCGGGTGAGGCCGTGGATCCACACCGGGCCCGGGTCGCGCCGCGGGTTGACGAGCGTGTACCAGCGGTCCTGGACCGCGCCGCGGGCATCGAGCTGGTAGACCGCCGCGGAGACGATCCGGTCGTCGCGGGCGAGGCCGGTGGTCTCGACGTCGACCACCGCGTACCCCTGCGGATAGGCCTCCGGCCACGAGGGTGTTGGCGCGGTTCGCGGGGCGGCTGCCGTGGGGTCTTCGAGCATGGTCCATGAGGATACGGGCCGGGGCCGACAGTCCGGGTGGCCGGGCCCGTGCCGGTACGTTCCGTCAGCCGACCGGCCCGGGCTCGTTGTTGACATCACGTCTAGCATACTTGTTGGTAACTACCTCTGGCGGCAGGGTGGAACCGGCTCTATGTTGCCGTTATGCCGCATTTGCCCAACGCCGTGCTGTGGTCGATACCCGCCTTCGTGCTGCTCGCCGTCGTGGAGATGGTGAGTTACCGCCTGCACCCCGATGAGGACGCCGCGGGCTACGCGGCCAAGGACGCCGCGACCAGCGTCGCCATGGGGCTCGGCAGCCTCGTCTTCGACCTGGTGTGGAAGATCCCGATCGTGGCGGTCTACTCCGCCGTGTACGAACTCACCCCGCTGCGCGTCCCGGTGGAGTGGTGGACGCTGCCGCTGATGCTGCTCGCGCAGGACTTCTTCTATTACTGGTCGCACCGCGGGCACCATGTGATCCGCATCCTGTGGGCCTGTCATGTGGTGCACCACTCCAGCCGCAAGTTCAACCTCACCACCGCGCTGCGGCAGCCGTGGACCACCTGGACCGTATGGCCGTTCTACGTACCGATGATCGCGCTCGGCGTGCATCCGGCCGCCGTCGCGTTCTGCTCGTCGGTGAACCTCGTCTACCAGTTCTGGATCCACACCGAGCGGATCGGCACCCTGCCGCGCCCCGTCGAGTTCGTCTTCAACACGCCGTCGCACCACCGCGTCCACCACGCCTCCCAAGGGGGCTACCTGGACCGCAACTTCGGCGGGATCCTCATCGTCTGGGACCGGCTCTTCCGGTCGTTCGTCCCCGAGACCCGGCGTCCGGTCTTCGGGCTCACCAAGAACATCGACACCTACAACCCGCTGCGCGTGGCCACCCACGAGTACGCGGCCATCGCCCGCGACATCGCGGCGGCCCGCGACTGGCGCGAGCGCGCAGGGCGGGTCTTCCGCGGCCCGGGCTGGGCGCCCGCGGCGCCGCCCGTCAGCGCGGCGGAGGGGGAGCGCGAGCCGGAGCGCGCCGTATGAGCGCCGCGCGCGCCCTGTGCGGGCTCTTCGCGCTGCTGGTCGCCGCACATCTGGGCGCGCTGCTCGCCGGCGTCGCCACGCTCGTCCAGCTGACGAAGCCCGCCCTGATGCCGGTCCTCGCGGCGTACGCCCTGCTGCGCGGCGGGCCGCGCCCGCTGGTCGCCGCCCTGCTGTGCGGCTGGGGCGGGGACGTCTTCCTGCAACTCGGCGGCGACACCGCCTTCCTCGCCGGGATGAGCTGCTTCGCGGCCGGGCACCTGTGCTACCTCGCCCTGTTCGCGCGTCCCGGGCGGCCGCGTACGGTGCCGTGGGTGGCGGCCGGTTACGGGGCCGGGTGGCTCGGCGGCACGGCCGCGCTGTGGCCCGGGCTCGACCCGGCCCTGCGCGTCCCCGTCGCCGCGTACAGCCTGCTGCTGACGGCGATGGCCCTGGGCGCGCTGCGGGCGGGACGGGCGACCGGGCTCGGCGGGGCGCTGTTCCTGCTCTCCGACGGGCTGATCGCGGCCGGTCTCGCCAACTGGCCGCGGCCTCCCGTACCCCAGTTCTGGATCATGGCCACCTATGTCGCCGCGCAGTATCTGCTGACCGCCGGGCTGCTGCGCGCGGCCGCCCGCGAAGCACCGCTCAGGGCGCTTCCGGCAGCCGCCTGAGCCGGACGATCCGGGCCGGGTCGGAGGGCCGGTCGTGGCTCAGCTCCCAGCCCTGTGCCCGCGCCACGCCGACGACGTGGCCCGCGCCCGCGGCGCGGTAGTCGCGCACCGGGATGTCGTAGGGCCCGGGCGGCGGCGCCTTCCCGGCCTCCCGGGCTGCCAGCTGCTTGCGGGTCAGACCGGCGACCTTCCCCTCGGCCCGCGCCCGGTAGTAGTCCGCGTCGCCCTCGTGCCGCAGCTCCGGCCAGGTCACGCACCAGGCGGGCCACACCGGCACCCATTCCACGAAGCGGCTCGTCGTCCGCTCGAAGCCCTTCTCGAACCCGGGGATGATGGTGAGGATCTCGGCCACGAAGGCGAACGTGATCATGGCCAGGGCAAGTGCCACGAGCAGCAGCCACCACAGCGGCAGGAACAGCACGCTCAAGCCGAACCGGAGTCGCAGCGCGAAGGGCGGCCGAGGGGGCGGCGGGCCCCAGGAGTCGTCGTGGTGCACGGCGGCGGATCCTCTCCGGCTTCCCGGGGTACGCGTACGGGCCGCCGGGCGGAAGCGCTGCCCGGCGGCCCGTACATCCTGTCAGCGGGTCACTTGCGGACCGCGTCCAGGGCGTCCACGATCCCGGCCCCGTAGAAGCCGTTGTAGCCCTTGCCGCCCTCGCACACCGCGTCGATCTTGCCGTCGCCGTCGATGTCGTACGACGTCGGGCAGGCGGTGTCGTCGGCCCCGGCCTTGAGCAGGGCCTTCACCATCGCGGCGGAGGCCTTCGGGTGGGTGCTCTTGATGAGCGCCGCGACGCCCGCCGCGTGCGGGGAGGCCATCGAGGTGCCCGCCATGTAGCCGTACTTGCCGCCCGGGAGGGTGTTGTAGATCCGGCCGTCCTCGGCCGGGGGTGCCGGCTTCTGGTACGCGGTGCTGTCGCCGCCGGGGGCCGCGACGTCGATGACCCCGAGCCCGTGGTTGGAGAACGACGACTTGAGCCCCTTGGCGCCGGTCGAGGCGGTGGTGACGACGCCCGGCAGCTGGGTCGGGATGTCCAGGCAGGTGCTGGGGTCCACGACCCGGTCACCGGGGGTGGTGTCGTTCGGGCTGGAGCTGTCGGTGATCTTGTCGGAGGTGAGGTCGTAGTTCTCGTTGCCCGCCGCGGCGACGTTGACCACACCCTTGCGCTCGGCGTACGACGAGGCCCGGCGCACCGCGTCGACCAGGGCCTTCTGGTCCGGGTCGCCGGTGCAGTTGAAGTACCACGGGTCGGTGTAATAGCTGTTGTTGGTGACGTCGACGCCGTGCTCGGCGGCCCATACGAAGCCGCAGACGACGGCCTCGGTGTAGAAGAACCCGGCGGTCGTGGACACCTTGATGCCGGACACCTTGACGCCCGGGGCGACCCCGGTGACGCCGATGCCGTTCTTCGCGGCGGCGATCTCGCCCGCGACATGCGTGCCGTGCGGGCTCTCCTCGGCGCTCGGCCGCCAGGCGCCGTCGGCCGTGTTCGGCTTGCCGGACACGCAGTTGACCGAGGCCTTGCGGTCGAAGTTGGGGGCGAGGTCGGGGTGGGTGTCGTCCACTCCGGTGTCGATGACCCCGACCGTCACGTCGCGGCTGCCGAGGGTCTTCTCGTGGGCCTTGTCCGCCTTGATGGCGGGCAGGTCCCACTGCAGCGGCTCCAGCGGGTCCTGACCGGCCTTGGCGCGGGCCGCGACCGCCTTGCGCTCCTTCTCGCTCAGCAGCTTCGGGGTGCCGACGTCGCCGGTGGACTGGGCGGGCAGCGGCGCGGTGCGGGTGGCACCGGCGGAGGACACGCCCTTGACCGTACGGAGGGTCTTGGCGAAGTCCGGGTTCGCCGAGTGGGCGACGATCACGCCGATCCGGTCGTACGAGATGACCACCGAGCCGCCGGCCCCCTTGATGGCCTTCTCGATCCGCGCGCTGTCGCGGTGGCCCGGGCGGACGTTGACGACGTAGCTGAGCGACGGGCCGTCGGCGGCCGCCGCGGCCGGGGCGGCGGGCTGGTGGTTGTCCTGCCCGGTGGCGCCCGCCGAGGTCGGCAGGAAGGCCAGCGCGCCGGTGAGCGCCAGGGCGGCGGGTATGGCGACGGCACGCGGCGTCAGCCCCCGCGATCCGGAAGACGCCATTCGCTTAAGGGAACTCATCCCGGGTCCGGGAGCATCCGATCTCAGCTGAGCCATGGGGTCTCCACCTCATCCGTAGCGACCGCCGCAGCGCGGATGCGCGTGGGCGGGTACATGACGAGCGAAGCTATCGCTGATCATCACCGGGTATCAATACATTCCGGAAGAAAACCCGCCACAGCGCCCCGATCCAAACGCATCAGCGATTCTTCCCTCCGTCTTTCAACCACCAGACCCTGTTCTGGAATTGACTCCCGCTTTACGATGCGTGATCTGGATCACCATCGCCGCCGTACGTCCCGTCAGACCCACTCACCAGGAGAGACCGTGGATACCGCACCGGCCAGCGATCGTCCCGACGATCAGCGGCAGCACCACCGACCCCCGTACGACGAGGTGCAGGCGAGCCCCGAGTTCGGCGAACTGCGCACCGCACACCGCTCGTTCGCCTTCCCGCTGACCATCGGGTTCGTCAGCTGGTACCTGCTGTACGTCCTGCTGTCCAACTACGCGGACGGCTTCATGGGCACCCGGGTCGTCGGCAACATCAACGTCGCTCTGGTGTTCGGGCTCGCCCAGTTCCTGACCACCTTCCTCATCGCCTGGTGGTACTCCCGGCACGCCGCCGCCAAGCTCGACCCGCGCGCGCGGGCCATCAAGGCCCGTCTGGGGGATGACTCATGAACTCCTACTTGCTCGCGGCCCAGAGCGCGTCGGACAACCGGCCACTGATCATCACGCTCTTCACGGTCTTCGTCCTGGCGACCCTGGGCATCACCGTCTGGGCGGGCCGCCAGACCAAGGACGCCAACGACTTCTACGCCGGCGGCAGACAGTTCTCCGGCTTCCAGAACGGGCTCGCGATCTCCGGCGACTACATGTCCGCCGCGTCCTTCCTCGGCATCGCCGGGGCCATCGCGCTCTCCGGCTACGACGGCTTCCTGTACTCCATCGGCTTCCTCGTCGCCTGGCTGGTCGCCCTGCTCCTGGTCGCCGAACCGCTGCGCAACTCCGGCCGCTACACGATGGGCGACGTGCTCGCCTACCGGATGCGCCAGCGCCCGGTGCGCACCGCCGCCGGCGTCTCCACCATCGTCGTGTCGATCTTCTACCTGCTGGCCCAGATGGCGGGCGCGGGCGTCCTCGTCTCGCTGCTGCTGGGCATCACCAGCGAGGCCGGGAAGATCCTCATCGTCGTCCTGGTCGGCGTGGTGATGATGCTCTACGTCACCATCGGCGGCATGAAGGGCACCACCTGGGTGCAGATGGTCAAGGCCGTCCTGCTCATCGCGGGAACGCTCCTGATCACCTTCCTGGTGCTGCTCAAGTTCGACTTCAACGTCTCCCACCTGCTGGGCGAGGCGGCCAAGAACAGCGGCATGGGCAGCTCCTTCCTGGAGCCGGGCCTGAAGTACGGGGTCAACGCCACCTCCAAGCTCGACTTCCTCTCCCTCGGCATCGCGCTGGTCCTCGGCACCGCCGGACTGCCGCACATCCTCATCCGCTTCTACACCGTCCCCACCGCCCAGGCCGCCCGTAAGTCGGTCAACTGGGCGATCGGCATCATCGGCGGGTTCTACCTGATGACGATCGCGCTCGGCTTCGGCGCGGCCGCCCTGCTGGACCGGGACGCCATCATCGCGTCCAACAAGTCCGGCAACACCGCGGCACCCCTGCTCGCCGAGGAGATCGGCGGCGGCGCGGACTCCACCGGCGGCGCGATCCTGCTCGCGGTGATCTCCGCGGTGGCCTTCGCCACCATCCTCGCCGTCGTCGCCGGGCTCACCCTCGCCTCCTCGTCGTCCTTCGCCCACGACCTGTACGCCAACGTGATCCGCAAGGGCCAGGCGACCCAGAAGGAGGAGATCGGGGCCGCCCGCTGGGCCACCGTCGGCATCGGCACCGTCGCCGTCGTCCTCGGGGTCTTCGCCCGCGATCTCAACGTCGCGGGACTCGTCGCCCTCGCCTTCGCGGTCGCCGCGTCCGCCAACCTGCCGACCATCCTCTACAGCCTCTTCTGGAAACGTTTCACCACCCAGGGCGCCCTCTGGTCGATCTATGGCGGGCTCATCTCCTCCGTCTTCCTGGTGCTCTTCTCGCCCGTCGTCTCCGGCAAGCCGACCTCGATGTTCCCGGACGTCGACTTCCACTGGTTCCCGCTGGAGAACCCCGGCCTGATCTCCATCCCGCTGGGCTTCCTGCTGGGCTGGGTGGGCACCCTCGTCTCCAAGGAGGAGCCCGACAAGGCCAAGTACGCCGAACTGGAGGTCCGCTCGCTCACCGGACACGGCGCCCACTGACGCCGGCAGCCCCCGGCGGCCCCTCGATGTCATCGCCTTGGCGTACGGTGCGGGACAATTGACCACAGCCGCACGCAAGCGAACCGTGAGGGGCCGCCGACATGCTGATCGACACCTATGGTCGAATCGCCACCGACCTG
The DNA here is from genome assembly GCF_040631655.1 of Streptomyces sp. NPDC019937. Taxonomy (NCBI): domain Bacteria; kingdom Bacillati; phylum Actinomycetota; class Actinomycetes; order Kitasatosporales; family Streptomycetaceae; genus Streptomyces; species Streptomyces sp. NPDC019937. The sequence continues at coordinate 30,046 of NZ_JBEYAL010000050.1, read as the reverse complement.
CGTGTCTCCCTGACCGACAGGTGCAACCTGCGGTGTACCTACTGCATGCCGGAAGAGGGGCTCCAGTGGCTCGCCAAACTCGACCTGCTCACCGACGACGAGATCGTCCGGCTGATCGGGATAGCCGTCACCGACCTCGGCGTCACCGAGGTCCGCTTCACCGGCGGTGAGCCGCTGCTGCGCCCCGGCCTCGTCTCCATCGTCGAGCGCTGCGCCGCCCTCACCCCGCGCCCCGAGATGTCCCTGACCACCAACGGCATCGGCCTGGAGCGCACCGCCGCGGCCCTGCGCGACGCCGGTCTGGACCGGGTCAACGTCTCGCTGGACACCCTGCGCCCCGACGTCTTCCAGGCCATGACCCGGCGCAAGCGCCACGGTGACGTGCTGCGCGGCCTCGCCGCCGCGCACTCCGCCGGACTCACCCCGGTCAAGGTCAACGCCGTGCTGATGCCCGGGCTCAACGGCGACGAGGCACCCGATCTGCTCGCCTGGGCCCTGGACAACGGCTATGAGCTGCGCTTCATCGAGCAGATGCCGCTCGACGCCCAGCACGGCTGGAAGCGTGAGGGCATGATCACCGCCGGGGACATCCTGGAGAGCCTGCGCACCCGCTTCACCCTCACCCCCGAGGGCGGGGACGAGCGCGGCTCCGCCCCCGCCGAGCGCTGGCTCGTCGACGGCGGCCCGGCCCGCGTCGGCGTCATCGCCTCCGTCACCCGCCCCTTCTGCCGCGCCTGCGACCGTACCCGGCTCACCGCCGACGGGCAGGTCCGCACCTGCCTGTTCGCACGCGAGGAGTCCGATCTGCGGGGCGCGCTGCGCTCCGGCGCGCCGGACGAGGAGATCGCCCGGCTGTGGCGGCTGGCGATGTGGGGGAAGAAGGCGGGGTCGGGGCTGGACGACCCGTCGTTCCTGCAGCCGGACCGCCCGATGTCAGCGATCGGCGGCTGATCACTGGTTTTCGGTGGCCGACCACTCTTCCAGCGTCACCACGTCCTTGAGGAAGCCGCGCATGCCGAGGAACTTCGACAGATGCTCGCGGTGCTCCTCGCACGCCAGCCAGGTCTTCCGCCGCTCCGGGGTGTGGAGCTTGGGGTTGTTCCAGGCCAGCACCCAGACGGCGGGGGCGCGGCAGCCCTTGGCGGAGCAGATCGGGGCGTCGGTCTCGGTGGCGGTGTCGAGGATGTTCACACCGCAAACTGTACGGAAACCGCCGCGGACATGACGACGCCGGGCAGCCACGGGGGGAGCCGCCCGGCGTCGGTCCGTCGCTCCGACGGGGGATGCGGAGCGCGTACGAAGTATGTCACGAGGCATAGGGCACGGTGCACCGGAACAGCGTGATTGATCTGAGGTTTTCCTGAGGTTCCGCGAACGCGGCAGGTCAGCCGTGTCCGCCGCGTCCATCCTCGCTGGTATGTGCGGCATCTTCCGGGACGGATTCCGCCCCCGCCGCATCCGGGCCCGAACCCCCCGCCGGATGGGACGCCGCGTCCGATGGCTTCTCGTCCCGGCCGGAGTCCAGCATCGGGCGCAGCGGCGTCGGAATGTACGTGGTGGGAAGCGAAGGGGCGTTCTCCCGGCCCGCGTTCGCAATCACGACCGCCACATAGGGCAGCAACACCCCCAGCACCAAGGCGACGATGGCCACATGGCGCTCGACGTTCCACAACACGGCCGCCAGCACGACCGACACCGTCCGCACCGACATCGAGATCACGTAGCGCCGCTGCCGGCCGCGCACATCGTCGGCCAGTCCCTGACGGGCCCCGGTGATCCGGAAGACCTCGGTCTCGCTGTGCTTCCGCATCACGTTCCACCACCTGGTCCCCGAGCAGGTATCCCCCGCTCCGATACGTACTCAACGTTACGCCTCGCCCCCATACGGTTCGATACCGGGGCACCCCGACGGGTGGCGAAGCCGGTACGGCAGGGCACGTACGGGACCCTTCGACATGCGCGGTAGCGGAAACGGTCGAACACTGGGAGGAAACGCGCATCCCCCGCCGCGTCAGGAGGCGACATGAACTGGCTGTGGGCGATCGTCGTAGGAATCATTCTCGGCGTGATCGCCAGGGCGATCCTGCCGGGGAAGCAAGACATCCCCCTGTGGCTGACCTGCGTCTACGGCATCCTCGGGGCCATCGTGGGCAATGCGGTGGCCGGTTGGATCGGGGTCAGGCACACCAGCGGATTCGACTGGATCCGGCATCTGCTGCAACTGGCCGGGGCCATCGTGATCGTCGCCCTCGGCACCCCGCTGTGGCAGACGATCCGCCACGGCGGCAGGAGAGAGCGGGCCTGATCCCGTGGAACCAGGAGCCGCGGCGGTCGGCGCGCATGGTGGAAGCGCACCGGCCGCCGCTCAAGGATGTCAGGGCCTATACGCCCTGGAGCTGGGCGATCTTCCGCCCGGCCTTGAGGTAGACCCCGCCGGAGGCCGCGCTGAGCCCCTCGTCCGCCAGCACCTCCGCGACCACCTCGGCCAGCGGCCGCACCGCCTGGGCCTCGGCGAGCACGATCGCCCGCTGACCGTCCTCGGCCTCCACGACCAGCCGCAGACCGTTCTGCTTGGCGACCCGGCGGGCCGCCGACGCGCTCGGCTGGAACTCCAGGACCTTGCTCAGCACGGTCGCGATGGTCTCACCGCCGTGCTCGGCGGCGTCGACCACCGGCAGCGTCCCGACGTCGGTGAAGCTCTTCTTGGAGAACTGCGCCACGAAGCCGGCGCGCGCCGCCATCGCCGCCTCGACGCCGTACAGCGCCGTCACGACCTCGCCCGCCAGCACCTTCTTGAGGTCCATCGGGTGCAGCGACCGGGCCTCCAGCCGGGCGGTCACGGCGGCGATCTCCTCGTCCGTCCACTCCGTCCACGCCTCCAGGTACGGCTTCATCAGCCGGTCCGGAATCGACATGATCTTGCCGAAGACATCGTCGGCGGGCGCGCTGAGCGCCACGTAGTTGCCCTTGGACTTGGACATCTTGGCGCCGGTGCCGTCCGTGCCCTCGATCAGCGGCATCGTCACGACCAGCTGCGGCTGCTGCCCGCGCAGCTCCATCAGCTTGCGGCCCATCTGCAGATTCAGCAGCTGATCGGCGCCGCCCAGCTCCACATCGCTCTCCAGCGCCACCGAGTCCAGGCCCTGCGCGATCGGGTACAGCAGCTCGGACATGGTGAGCCCCGACCCCGACGCCAGCCGGTTGCGGAAGTCCTCGCGCTGCAGCAGCTGCGACACCGGCACCTGGGAGAGCAGCCCCAGCAGCTCCGGGAAGGTGTACGGCGCCAGCCACTCGCTGTTCTGCCGGAAGCTGACCTTCTCGAAGTCGAAGAACGGCCGCACCTGCTGCTGGTAGCCCGCGAGGTTCCGCGCGATGTCGTCGTCGGTGAGCGGCGGGCGCTCGGCCGTACGCCCCGACGGGTCGCCGATCTTGGCCGTGAAGTCACCGATCAGCAGGGTGACGTCGTGCCCCATCCGCTGGAAGCGGTTGAGGACGATCATCGGCACGGTGTGGCCGAGGTGCACATCGGCGGCCGTCGGGTCGATGCCCAGCTTGATGGCCAGGCCCCGGCCCACGGCCCGGCGCTCCTCGATCCGCTCGGCCAGCTCCTTGACCCCCGGCAGGACCTCGACCGTACGGGAGGCGATCAGCTCGGCCTGCTCCTGCGCCGACAGGTCGCTCAGGTCGAGGGAGCGCCGCGCGGACGTCTCGTCGAGCAGTTGCTCGACGGTCTTGTCGGAGGAGAGGTCCTGGTCGAGCAGCTCGCGGGCGCGGGCGACGGATGCGCCGAGGCGTGTCATGGGGTTCCTGGGGAGAGTCAAGGGCGGATGGATGGGCGGGGACCAGTCTATTAGCCGGTCCCCCGAGGCCAGTGCCGATATCGCGTCCGGCCGGTCTCACACCCCCTTGCTGACCGAGCTCATGTTGAAGTCCGGGATCCGCAGCGCGGGCATCGCGGCGCGGGTGAAGTAGTCGCCCCACTCCCGCGGCAGCGTCGGCTCGGTGCGCCCCGCCTCGGTGGCGCGGGACAGCAGGCTCACCGGCGACTCGTTGAAGCGGAAGTTGTTCACCTCGCCGACGACCTCGCCGCCCTCCACCAGATACACCCCGTCCCGGGTCAGCCCGGTCAGCAGCAGGGTCGCCGGATCCACCTCGCGGATGTACCACAGGCAGGTCAGCAGCAGGCCCCGCTCGGTCGAGGCGACCATCTCCTCCAGCGAGCGGGTGCCGCCCCCGTCCAGGATCAGATTGTCGATCCCCGGGGCCAGGGGCAGCCCGGTCAGCTCCGCGGTGTGCCGGGTGGTGATCAGGTGCTCCAGCACCCCGTCCCGGATCCACTCGGTGGCGGGCAGCGGCAGCCCGTTGTCGAACACCGACGCGTCGTCCCCGGAGGAGTGCGCGATCACGAACGGCGCCGCCTCAAGACCCGGCTCACGCGGGTCGCTGCGCAGCGTCAGCGGCAGGTCCGACAGCGTGTCGCCGACCCGGGTGCCGCCGCCGGGCTTGCTGAAGACCGTACGGCCCTCCGCCGCGTCCCGGGCCGCCGAGGACCAGAACTGGTAGATCAGCAGATCGGCGACGGCGGTCGGGGGCAGCAGCGTCTCGTACCGGCCCGCCGGAAGGTCGACCTTCCGCTCGGCCCAGCGCAGCCGCCGGGCCAGCTCGGCGTCGATCGCGGCCGGGTCGACATCCGCGAAGTCGCGGGTCGCCCGCCCGGCCCAGGCCGAACGCGTCATGTCCGGCGACTTGGCGTTCAGCTCCAGCGTGCCGCTCGGCTGGTCATGGCGCAGCCGCAGCCCGCTGGAGGTGCCCAGATAGCTGGAGACCACCTCATGGTTGGCGAACCCGTACAGCTCCCGGCCGCCCGCGCGGGCCCGGGCGAACGCCTCGCCGAGCGCCGGGGCGAACGCCGCGAACACCTCCGAGGAGGTCTCGGCGGGGGAGTCGGTGAAGCCGGGGGAGGCGGGCGCGGCGGCCCCGGGCCCGACCAGCGGCTGGGCGTCCTCGGCCGGGCCCGCGTCCCGCGCGGCCGCCTCGGCGGCCCGTACCAGCGGCTCCAGCTCCCCGGCGGTCACCGCCGACCGGGACACCACCCCGGACGCGGTGCCCTCCGCGCCGTCCACGGTGGCCACCACCGTCAGGGTGCGGCCCCGGGTGACGCCGTTGGTGGTCAGCGCGTTGCCCGCCCAGCGCAGATGGGCGGTCGACGTCTCGTTCGCGATCACCACACAGCCGTCCGCGCGGGACAGCTCCAGGGCGCGCTCCACGATCTCGTGCGGCTTCACGCTCATGCTCCCGCCTCCTGGGTGGTGTTGAGGATGTTCACGCCGCGGAAGAGCGCGGACGGGCAGCCGTGCGAGACGGACGCGATCTGGCCGGGCTGCGCCTTGCCGCAGTTGAAGGCGCCGTGCAGGACATACGTCTGCGGGCCGCCAACGGCCGTCATCGAGCCCCAGAAGTCAGTCGTCGTCGCCTGGTACGCGAAGTCCCGCACCTGCCCCGCCAGCGCCCCGTTCCGGATGCGGTACGCGCGCTGCGCCGTGAACTGGAAGTTGTAGCGCTGCATATCGATCGACCAGGAGCGGTCGCCGACCAGATAGAGCCCGTTCTCGACATCGCCGATCAGCCCGTCCGTGGACGGTCCACTGGGATCCGGGCGCAGCGACACATTCGCCATCCGCTGCACCGGCACATGCCCCGGTGAATCGGCGTAAGCACAGCCGTTGGACCGCTGGAAACCCGTCAACCGGGCGATCCGGCGGTCCAGCTGGTATCCCACCAGCCTGCCGTCCTTCACCAGGTCCCAGGACTGCCCGGCCACGCCCTCGTCGTCATACCCGATCGTGGCCAGCCCGTGCTCGGCGGTCCGGTCACCGGTGACGTTCATGACCTCCGAGCCGTACCGCAGGCTGCCCAGCTTGTCGAAGGTCGCGAACGACGTCCCCGCGTACGCCGCCTCGTACCCCAGCGCCCGGTCCAGCTCGGTCGCGTGGCCGATCGACTCATGGATCGTCAGCCAGAGATTGGACGGATCGATCACCAGGTCGTACGAGCCCGGCTCGACCGACGGCGCCGCCATCTTCTCCGCCAGCAGCCCCGGCAGCTCCGCCAGCTCCGCGTCCCAGTCCCAGCCGTCGGCCCCGGTCAGGTACTCCCAGCCCCGCCCGACCGGCGGCGCCAGGGTCCGCATCGAGTCGAACTCGCCGCTCACCGGATCCACCGCCACCGCGGTCAGCTGCGGATGCAGCCGCACCCGCTGCTGGGTGGTCGTGGTGCCCGCCGTATCCGCGTAGAACTTGTTCTCATGGACGGTCAGCAGCGACGCGTCCGCGTGCGCCACCCCGTCCGCCGCCAGCAGCCGCCCGCTCCACTCGGCCAGCAGCCCGGTCTTCTCCGTGTCCGGCACCCCGAACGGGTCGATCTCGTACGACGACACCCACGTCCGGTCCGCGTGCACCGGCTCGTCCGCCAGCTCCACCCTCTCGTCCGACCCGGCCGCCTCGATCACCTTGGCCGACAGCTTCGCCATCGCCACCGCCCGCGAGGCCACCCGCGCCGCCGCGTCCATCGACAGATCCACCCCGGACGCGAACCCCCAACTCCCCCCGTGCACCACCCGCACCGCATACCCCAGGTCCGTGGTGTCGGACGACCCGGCGACCCGCGCGTCCCGCAACCGCCACGCGGCACTGCGCACCCGCTCGAACCGGAAGTCCGCATGCTCGGCCCCCAACGCCCGCGCCCGCGCGAGCGCCGCGTCGGCGAGCGCGTGCAGCGGCAACGTGAGGAAGGACGGATCGATCTCGTGCGACACGGGCGACCCCTTCGTCGATGGATGTCCGTCGGCAGTGAACCATGCCGCTACGACATTCGGTGGGTCCACCGCTTTACCGGGCCGGAGCCGGTCGGTCACCGCTCAGAGTCGTAGAACAGGCGTTCCATCACGGCGCGGGCGCGGCGGGTCGTGCGGCGGTAGTCGTCCAGCATCTCGCCGGCACGACCCGGGCCGTAGCCCAGGTAGCGGGCCACGGCCGCCAGTTCGCGGGCGTCGCTGGGGAAGGTGTCGCCGGGGCGGCCGCGGACCAGCATCACGCCGTTGCGGACCCGGCCGGCCAGCACCCACGCCTCGTCCAGGGTCCGGGCGTCGTCCCTGCCGATCAGACCGGCCGCGTGCGCGGCGGCCAGGGCGCGGCGGGTGCGGGTGGTGCGCAGGCCCGGTTCGGCGCGGCCGTAGCGCATCTGGAGGAGCTGGACCGTCCACGCGACATCGCTCAACCCGCCGCGGCCGAGCTTGGTGTGGGTGGTGGGATCGGCGCCGCGGGGCAGCCGCTCGGACTCCATCCGCGCCTTGAGCCGGCGGATCTCGCGGACCGCGTCCTCGTCCAGTCCCCGGGGCGGGTAGCGCAGCGGGTCGATCAGCTCGAGGAAACGCTCGCCGAGACCGGGGGCGCCCGCCACCGGGCGGGCCTTCAGCAGTGCCTGGAACTCCCACGTCCTGGCCCACCGCCGGTAGTACGCGGCATGGCTGGAGAGCGTCCGCACCAGCGGGCCGTCGCGTCCCTCCGGTCGCAGATCGGCATCGACCGGCCAGATGGTGCCCTCGACGGTCACATCCGAACAGATCCGCATCAGCCGCGAGGCCAGCGAGGTGGCGGCCCGGACGGCCTCGCTCTCCTCCACCCCGTCGATGGCCTCGGTGACGAAGATGACGTCCACGTCCGAGACGTAGTTCAGTTCGCGCCCGCCGCACGTACCCATCCCGATCACCGCGAGCCGGCAGGCCGCCGCGTCCTCGGGCCGCTCCTCCGCCGCGATCTCCAGTGCGGCGCGCAGGGTCGCGGTCGCCAGGTCCGCCAGTTCGGCGGCGGTCTGCGTGACGTCCGTGGTGCCGCACACATCGCGCGCGGTGATCGCCAGCAGTGCGCGGCGGTGGGCGACGCGCAGCGCGTCCGGCCGCGGCATCCCGGTCCCCGCCTCGCCCCAGATCCCCTCGGCCAGCGCCTGCTCGAACTCCGTGAGCGCCGGACGCAGACCGCCCGGTCTGCAGGTCGCCAGCGCGTGCCAGTCGTGCGGATGCCGGGCCAGGTGGTCGCCCAGCGCCCCGGACGCCCCGAGCACCCCCAGCAGCCGGTCCCGCAGCGGCTTCGTGGTGACCAGCGTGTCCAGTAACGCCTGCCGCGACTCGGCGCCCTCCTTGGCGTCCCCGCCCTCCGGAATCTCCGGGAGCGCCTCGATCAGCCGCACCAGCCCGCGCAGCGCCAGGTCGGGGTCGACGGTCGCCCCGAGCCCGTCGAGCAGCACCGAATCGCCGCGCACCCCGGCCAGTTCGAGCGCGTCCAGCAGTCGCCGGGCGGCCGGGGGGTCGGTGAAACCGTGCCGGGGCAACCGGGTGAATGTGCTGTTCATGCGTCCCTGCGATGGGGCCATGCGCGCCGTCTCCGTCCCTGTGGGCCCAGAACATTCCCAAGGGCCACGGTTACTTGCTGATACTCCCGCCGCACTGAGTAGGTCGTGCTGAGCCATCGCGGAATCAAATGCTTTTCATATCGAGCGGGTCGGATGGGGGTATTACCGCAGGGTCATCCGGCCCATTGTGTATGGCGATTCGGCGGTCGCCGCGCTCCACTTTTGCCTGGTGGGCAAAAGTGAGGCCGCCGATGAGCTTCCCCGCATCAGGTGAAACACCTGAATCCAGCGGAAAAAACGTATGAGTCGCCATCGAGGCCGGTCAAGACTGGGGCGATGAAACGTTGAGCGATACATTGATGTGCGAATCAGGGCAAAGTGGATTCGCTTGGCGTTGCATCCATGGGGTTTTGGACAACGCATTTATTCAATGCCCCCTCGGCGCAGCCGGGTGCTTCGGCGGCTCTTTGGGTCAATATTCACCAAGTGTTTATCCGTGTTTTAATTTACGAAGGGAGCGGTGGCCGGTTCCGATCCGGCTGCCCGTGTGAGTTCCCCACGGGCGGTAAAGTGATGTCCATCGCGGTAAAGGGATTCCCATCGCTACAGCCGTGACGCCTCGGGTTCGGCGGGTCGTGAACCGGTGGGGTGGCCGGAAAGCGAGGTGGGAGACATGGCGCAATGTGAGCGAGGAACGCGAACGCGCCTGGCACCGCATCACCCCGCGCTCCGGGTAGCGGCACGTCGTGCCGCCCGAGCACCCCGGACCACCCCCGCTTGCGCGGGGACCACTCCTCGATGCGGTCCCGGTCCGGTCCGGCCGGCGGACCCCGCCTGCGCAGGGACCACCGATTGTGCCAGGCGAATTTCGCGACGGCCGCCGGACCACCCCCGCCTGCGCGGGGACCACCGGCCAGGAGGGCCGCTACGACTACATGGCCGTGGACCACCCCCGCCTGCGCGGGAACCACCTCCTGAAGGTCCCCAACGTCTGACACCACGTCGGACCACCCCCGCCTGGGTAGGGGTGGTCCGTTCGAGCTGTCCTGGTACCGCATGATCACGCCGTGCTCCCCGCGCAGGCAGGGGTGGTCCGCAGACGTCGGCGTTCGCGGCGAACATCGCTGCGTGCTCCCCGCGCAGGCGGGGGTGGTCCGAACGCTGGGATGTAGGCACGCTGGGCGGCAAGGCACTCGCCGCGTGGGCGGGCTCGTGGCTGGTGTGTCGGTACGGTCGGCCATTTCGGTGATGCGATGGCGAAGCGGACGGGGCGCGGCGGCCAATGCCTGGTTTCTGTAGGAAGTCGACAGGGTCCGGCTGAAGCCCCTGTGCGTGCTCGATTCTCCGGAGCCGCCTGCGGCCCGATAGTTTTCGTTAGTGCAAGGGTCGGCACTCGTAGCTGTGCGGCAGTGGCGACCGGCATGACTTCTACAAGAGAGGGTGGTCCCTTGAGCCGCTCGGTTCTCGTCACCGGAGGCAACCGCGGCATCGGCCTCGCCATCGCCCGGGCCTTCGCCGACGCAGGCGACAAGGTCGCCATCACCTATCGGTCCGGTGAGCCGCCGGCCGGCTTCCTCGCGGTGAAGTGCGACATCACCGAGCCCGAGCAGGTCGAGCAGGCGTACAAGGAGATCGAGGAGAAGCACGGCACGGTCGAGGTTCTGGTGGCCAACGCCGGGGTCACCCGTGACCAGCTGCTGATGCGCATGTCGGAGGAGGACTTCTCCGCCGTCCTCGACACCAACCTCACCGGCACGTTCCGCATGGTCAAGCGGGCCAACCGGGGCATGCTGCGGGCCCGTAAGGGGCGCGTGGTGCTGATCTCGTCCGTGGTCGGGCTCATGGGCTCCGCCGGGCAGGCGAACTACGCCGCGTCCAAGGCGGGCCTGGTGGGCTTCGCCCGTTCGCTCGCGCGTGAGCTGGGCTCGCGGAACATCACCGTCAACGTGGTCGCGCCCGGTTTCGTCGACACGGACATGACGCGGGCGCTCAGCGACGAGCAGCGCGAGAACATCGTGAAGCAGGTGCCGCTCGCGCGCTACGCGCAGCCCGAGGAGATCGCCGCCTCGGTCCGCTTCCTGGCCTCCGACGAGGCCGCGTACATCACTGGAGCCGTCATCCCTGTCGACGGCGGATTGGGCATGGGTCACTGAACGTCATGAGTGGAATTCTCGCCGGTAAGCGCATCCTCGTCACGGGCGTCATCACCGAGTCCTCGATCGCCTTCCACACCGCGAAGCTCGCCCAGGAGGAGGGCGCCGAGGTCATCCTGACCGGCTTCGGCCGGGTCTCCCTCGTGGAGCGGATCGCCAAGCGGCTGCCCAAGCCCGCCCCGGTCATCGAGCTGGACGTGCAGAACCAGGAGCACCTCGACGGGCTCGCCGACAAGGTGCGCGAGCACCTGGGGGAGGGCGTCGGCCTCGACGGCGTCGTGCACTCCATCGCCTTCGGCCCGCAGGGCGCGTTCAACTTCCTGGAGGGCAGCTGGGAGGACGTCGGCACGGCCGTGCACGTCTCGGCGTACTCCCTCAAGGCGCTCACCATGGCCTGCCTGCCGGTCATGCCGCGCGGCGGCTCCATCGTGGGTCTGACCTTCGACGCCCAGTTCGCCTGGCCGAAGTACGACTGGATGGGCGTGGCCAAGGCCGCCCTGGAGTCCACCAGCCGTTACCTCGCCCGTGACCTGGGCGAGAAGAACGTGCGCTGCAACCTGGTCTCCGCCGGTCCCATCAAGTCCATGGCCGCGAAGTCCATCCCGGGCTTCGAGGAGCTGGCGGACGTGTGGAACCACCGGGCCCCGATCGGCTGGGACCTGACCGACCCGGAGCCGGCCGGCCGCGGTGTCGTCGCCCTGCTGTCCGACTGGTTCCCGCGCACCACGGGCGAGATCGTGCATGTCGATGGTGGCGTGCACATGATGGGCGCCTGAGTCACCGGACCTTCCGGCCGCCGCCCCGGACCCGCCTCGCGCGGGACGGGGCGGCGGCCGTTCGTATGGTGCTGGTCACCCGTTCGGACCAGCGAGCGGGCGGACGGATGGCGCGGCCCGCAGGGTGGAGTACGACACGACTCGCGGAGCGACAGCCCGGCCGAGGAGGTCCTGCCATGCGTACGCCCCGGCGCTTCGCGGTCGCCTCGATGGTCGTCGCCGCGGTCGGTTGCGCCCTCGCCGCCTCCAGCTCCGTCGCGCAGGAGCGCCCCCGGCCGCGCGAGGCCGCCTGCTCCACGTCGGTGCGCGGCTCGCACGCCAGGACCAGCTGCTTCAACCCCTACCCCGACGCCGACCGGGTGCAGCTGCACGTCGAATGCGCCCGCTGGTGGGACCCGGACATGGACAGCCGCCGGGTGGAGGTGGGCCCGGCGCAGCACGTGGAGCTGGACGAGCGCTGCTGGAAGGAGATCCGCAAGGCGTGGGTGACCCACCGGCGCCGGTGAGGCGGAGGTACGGGGGCTCAGCCGGCCTCGGGCGTGAGCCGGCAGGCGAAGGGGTGGGTGCTCGCCTCTGCCCCCGCCCGCTCCCCGTCCCGCTGCCGGATGGCCTCCACCAGCCGCGCGTGGTCCACGTACGCCTCGGGGCTCAGGCCGTCGGCCACGTCGGCGCGCAGGAAGTCCCGTACGACCGAGCCCAGGTCGGCGTAGAGCGCCGCCAGCACGTCGTTGTGGGCGGCGGCGACGATCGCCATGTGCAGCGTCGCGTCCGCCTCCACGAACGCGTCCCGGTCACCGGACTCCCAGGCCCGCTCGCGCCGGTCCAGCTGGGCGTCGATCTGCTTGACGTCCTGTTCGGTACGGCGCTCCGCGGCCAGCTGCGCTGCCTTCGTCTCCAGGGCGCTGCGCAGCTCCGCCACGTGCCGCGGCTCGGCGCTCGCGAAGCGGCGGTGCATCACCCCGGCCAGCTCGCTGGTCGCCAGGACGTACGTGCCCGAGCCCTGCCGGATGTCCAGCAGGCCGTTGTGCGCCAGCGCGCGGACCGCCTCGCGCACGGTGTTGCGCGCCACCCCGAGCTGCTCGACCAGTTCGGGCTCGGTCGGGATCCGCGAGCCCACCGGCCATTCGCCCGAGGTGATCTGGGCGCGCAGCTGGGCGATCACCTGGTCGGCGAGGACGGAGCGCTGGGGCGACGTCAGCGGCATGACTCTCCTGTGCCTGGGACTGGGTCTGGGACTGGGTCTGGAAACGGGGGATTCCATGATGCCGTCCCGTTGTCACCTGGCGGTTACGTATCGACTGGACAGCAATTCATCCCATGATTCTATGATGGTCGGCATGTCTCATGACGACCTCGCGACGCTCGACACCGCGGCCCGCGCCCGACGGGACCACGAACCGCTCCCCGCGCCCTCGCCGTGGCGCCGCCGCATCGTGGTCGTCGGCCTGCTGCTGGCCGCGCTCAACCTGCGCCCCGCCGTCACCAGCCTGGGCCCGCTCCTGAAGGAGGTCCGGGACGACCTCGGCATGAGCGGAACCATCGCCGGACTGCTCACCTCGATGCCCGCGGCCTGCTTCGCCGTCTTCGGCGTCACCGCGCCCCGGCTGGCCCGCCGCTTCGGGCCCGGAGCCGTCGTCTGCACCGGTCTCGCGGCCATCGCCACGGGCCTGGCGCTGCGCCCGTTCGCGGGCGGCACGGTGGCCTTCCTGTGCGCCAGCGCGCTCGGCCTGGCCGGGATCGCGGTCAGCAACATCCTGATGCCGGTGATCGTCAAGGGCTGGTTCCCGGACCGGGTCGGCACCATGACCGGCCTCTACTCCATGGGGCTGTCGCTGGGCACGGCCAGCGCCGCCGCCATCACGGTGCCCATGACCGACGCGCTGGGCGGCAGCTGGCGGGCCGGACTCGGGGTGTGGGCGGTGCTCGCCGGGGTCGCGATGCTGCCCTGGCTGTTCCTCGCCCGCGACCGTGACCACCGCCCCTCCGAGCAGCCGGCCGCGCCCGACCCCGCCGCCGACCCGTCCGCGTCCGGCCCGGCGGCTCCCGCCATCCGGATCACCCGCAGCCCCACCGCCTGGGCGATGGCCGTCTTCTTCGGCCTCCAGTCCACGGCCGCGTACATCACCATGGGCTGGATGCCGCAGATCTTCCGTGACGCGGGGGTCTCCGCCTCCACCTCCGGGGTGCTGCTCGCGGTCATCATGGCCATGGGCGTCCCGCTGGCCTTCGTCCTGCCCCGCACGGCGGCCCGGCTGCGCAACCAGGGCGTGCTGGCCGTGGTGCTCGGCGTCTGCGGGCTCATCGGCTACGCGGGGCTGTGGCTGGCCCCGGTCGGCGGGGCCTGGGTGTGGGCCGTCCTGCTCGGCGTCGCCAACTGCGCCTTCCCGCTCGCCCTCACGATGATCAGTATGCGGGCGAGGACCAGCGCGGGCGTGGTCCGGCTCTCCGCCTTCGCCCAGAGCACCGGCTATCTGCTGTCCATCCCCGGCCCGCTGCTGGTCGGCGCGCTGTACCAGCACAGCGGCGGCTGGGGGCCGCCGCTGGCGCTGATGGCCGGGCTCATGGTGCCGCAGATCGTGACGGGCCTGATCGCCGGGCGTGACCGCACCCTCGAGGACGAGATGTGACCGGCGGGTGGGACACTGGCGTCATGCCAGTGCTCGATGAGAACCCGCCGGACGGCCAGAAGAAGCTCCTCCTCATCCTGGGCGTGATGCTCGGGATCACGGTGGTCATCGGCGTGATCGCCACCATCGCCTCTCCCTGACGCCCGCCCGCACGGGCACGCCCCGCCCGCGGGGTGGGGCCGGCCCCACCATCCCCTAGGGGGTGAGGGTCAGGGGGAACTGGGTGGATCACCGGATGGGAACGGGCCCGCCCGCTCCGTACCGTCGAACCATCCGAAGCAGCGTGGTTCCCCGACCGGAGGCGATCCTCATGTCCGCCCGCACCCCCACCCGGCCCGCGACCCCGGCGGACGGGGGCATGGACGCCCGGCTGCCGTGGTGGGCCCTCGCGCTGCCCGCCCTCGCCTTCGCGGCGCTGCTGCTCCTGGTCGCCGGGCCCTCCGACGCGCAGGCCGCGAGCGGGCCCGGCGCCCTCTCGCAGTTCCTGGAGCTGCTGCGCCAGGTCCTCGGCCACCAGGGGGCGTGACCGACGGTGCGCGGGAGCGTTCGCCTCGTGCGCTCACTTAGGTGAGCACCGTTTCAACACCCTGCGCCTCGCCAGCCGTTTCATGCGAAGCTGGGACGCATGAGCGTCGATGTGCCCCGCAGGATTGTCATTCTCCGACACGCCAAGGCCGACTGGCCCGAGGTGGCGGACCATGAGCGGCCGCTCGCGGAGCGCGGCCGCAAGGACGCCCCACTCGCCGGGCGCCGGCTCACCGAAGCCGGTCTGGTCCCCGAACTGACCCTCTGCTCCACGGCCGTGCGCACCCGGGAGACCTGGAAGCTCGTGGTCCACGAGCTGCCCCAGCGCCCCAAGACGGTGTACGAGGAGCGGCTGTACGACGCCTCACTCGGCGAGCTGATCGCGGTACTCAACGAGACGTCCGACGAGATCACCGACCTGCTGGTGGTCGGCCACAACCCCGGGGTGCACGCCCTCGCCGACGCCCTCGCGGGCCGGGCCGCGGAGGGCACCCGGGAGCGGATGGCCCGCACCGGCTTCCCCACCTCCGCCATCGCCGTGGTGACGTTCAACGGCTCGTGGAAGTCGGTGGAGCACGGCGTCGGCCGCCTCGACGACTTCTGGGCGCCGCACGAGTAGACCCCGCCGCCGTACCGTTCCGCCGCCGTACCGTTCCGCCCGCCTCGGAAGCGAGGCGGGCGGAACGGGAGTGGGTCAGGGGAGCGGTCAGTCCTCCACGTGCGCGTCCGCGGCCTCGACCTCGTCACGGGTCACGCCGAGCAGATACAGCACGGTGTCCAGGAACGGCACGTTCACCGCGGTGTGCGCGGCCTCCCGTACGACCGGCTTGGCGTTGAAGGCCACCCCGAGCCCGGCCGCGTTGAGCATGTCCAGGTCATTCGCCCCGTCGCCGATCGCGACGGTCTGCACCAGCGGCACCCCCGCCTCGGCCGCGAAGCGCCGCAGCAGCCGGGCCTTGCCCGCCCGGTCCACCACCTCGCCGATCACGCGCCCGGTGAGCTTGCCGTCCGCGACCTCCAGGGTGTTGGCGGAGGCGAAGTCCAGCCCCAGCCGCTCCTTGAGATCATCGGTGACCTGGGTGAAGCCGCCCGAGACCACCCCCACCTGGTAGCCCAGGCGCTTGAGCGTACGGATCAGGGTGCGGGCGCCGGGCGTCAGCCGGACCTCCGCGCGCACCTTCTCCACCACCGACTCGTCGATCCCCGCCAGCAGCGCGACCCGCGCGTGCAGCGACTGCTCGAAGTCCAGCTCACCGCGCATCGCCCGGGCGGTGACCTCGGCGACCTCGGCCTCGCAGCCCGCGTGGGCCGCGAACAGCTCGATCACCTCGTCCTGGATCAGCGTGGAGTCGACGTCCATGACCACCAGCCGCTGCGCCCGGCGCTGCAGCCCCGACGCCACGACCGCCACATCGACCCCGATATCGGCGGCCTCGGTGGCCAGCGCGGTGCGCAGCGGCTCCGTCTCGGCCCCGGAGACCTCGAATTCCACGGCCGTCACCGGATACTTCGCCAGCCGGAAAATACGGTCGATGTTGCCGCCGGTGCCGGTGATGCGGGACGCGATCGCGGCCACCGCCTCGGCGGTCAGCGGATGCCCCAGCACGGTGACGTGCGAGCGGCCGGTGCCGCGCGGCCGGTTGTCGCCCCGGCCGGAGATGATCTCGGCCTGCATCCGCAGCGACTCGGCCCAGGTGTGCACGGTGGACCGCAGCTCGCCCTCGGCCCCGTCGCCCTTGGGGGCCGTGACCAGCACGCACAGCACGATGCGGCCCCGGGTGACGACCTGCTCTATGTCGACTATGTCCACGCCGTACCCGGCGAGGGTGTCGCAGAGCCCGGCGGTGAGGCCGGGGCGGTCCTTGCCGAAGATCTTGACAAGGAGGGTGGGATCGTCGTCGGCTGGGACGGTGGTGGCAGGGGGGATCTGCGATGCGCTCATGGTCTTCCCACCGTATCCGGCCGCCCCCGTCCGGCGCGCGGCAGCCCGCGTCGTGGACGGCCGCGCGCTGCGGAACGTTCATCTGCCGGACGTCGCCCCGTCACCGCCCTCGGAGTGGTCATGGCCGTGCCAAATGGCCCGGATCATCCACGGTCGGCAGCATCCGGGCGTGCTTATCGCTTTCCTGGGGTTTTCCGGATGAACCAACATGCCCGAGTTGCCGTCTTGCTCAAAACCCGACTTCCGGTTAAGCGGCTGAGCCTGAAATAGTTCCTCACGATGTTCGCCATCCCTAGACTCCCTGACAGGGGGTAGCTCGGGGGACAACTAGTGGGGCATGGAGTGCCGGAACTCGTACTGGAATTGAACGGACGGACCTGGACGCTTGATCCATCCAGGTCATACAGCGTGGGGCGTGACCCACAGGGCGACATGGTGCTGGACGACGCCAGAGTCTCCTGGCGGCACGCCACGGTGCGCTGGGGCGGGCGCAGTTGGATCGTTGAAGATCACGGCAGCACCAACGGCACTTATGTGCAGGGGCAGCGAATCCAACAGGTGGAAATCGGCCCGGGTGCGGCCGTCCATCTCGGCAACGCGACGGACGGCCCGCGGCTGAACGTTTCGGGGGCGGGGGCCGGGGCGGCCGCGGGCGCCGCCGCGTACAGCCCGCAGGGAGCGGCGCAGCAGGCGCAGCGGCCCCAGCAGTATCAGCAGCCCCCACAGCAGCCCTACCACCAGCAGCCCGGCGCGGGCTGGCCGCAGCAGGGCCAGCAGCCCCAGGGGTGGCAGCAGCCCCCGCAGCAGCAGCCGTTCGTACCGCAGCAACAGAGCCCGCGCGACAACTTCGCGCAGAACGGCAGCGGCGGCGGACCCGGCGGCCCCGGCGGACAGGGCGGCCCCGGCGGTTCCGCTGACGCGCGGTCCGGCCAGGGCGACCGCAGCCCGACCACGTTCCACCAGCTGGACGCGGGCCGGGTGATGCGCATCGGCCGTGCGCTGGAGAACGAACTGGTCGTCTCCGACCTCCAGGTCTCCCGCAACCACGCCGAGTTCCGGGCGCTGCCCGACGGCCGCTTCGAGATCCGCGACCTCGGCAGCCACAACGGTACGTACGTCAACGGCCAGCCGGTCCGTCAGCAGGTGATCGGCCCGAACGACACCGTCGGCGTCGGTCACTCCACCTTCCGGCTGGTCGGCGACCGGCTCGAGGAGTTCGTCGACACCGGTGACGTCTCCTTCTCGGCCCGCCACCTCACCGTCACCGTCGACGGCGGCAAGCAGATCCTCAAGGACGTCTCCTTCGGCGTCCCCGAGAAGTCGCTGATCGCGGTCATCGGCCCGTCCGGCTCCGGCAAGTCGACGCTGCTGAAGGCGCTCACCGGCTACCGTCCGGCCAACGAGGGCGACGTCCTCTACGACAACCGGAACCTCTACAAGCAGTTCGCCGAGCTGCGCCAGCGCATCGGTCTGGTCCCGCAGGACGACATCCTGCACAAGGAGCTGACCGTCCAGAAGGCCCTCCGGTACGCCGCCAAGCTCCGCTTCCCCGGCGACACCGCGACCGCCGAGCGCGAGGCCCGGATCGACGAGGTGCTGCGCGAGCTGAAGCTCGACATCCACCGGGACAAGAAGGTCACCGCGCTCTCCGGCGGCCAGCGCAAGCGGGTCTCGGTCGCGCTGGAGCTGCTCACCAAGCCGTCGCTGATCTTCCTGGACGAGCCGACCTCCGGTCTCGACCCGGGCATGGACCGCGACGTCATGCAGCTGCTGCGCGGCCTCGCCGACGACGGCCGCACCGTCCTGGTGGTCACCCACTCGGTCGCCGAGCTGGCGCTGTGCGACAAGCTGCTGGTGATGGCGCCGGGCGGTTCGGTGGCCTACTTCGGTCCGCCGAACGAGGCGCTCAACTTCTTCGGCTACGACAGCTGGGCGGACGTCTTCTCGGCGTTCGAGAACTACCGCGACTACGACTGGTCGGGCCGCTGGCGCGGTTCGCAGCACTACCAGATGTACGCCGCGGACATCGACGCCGTCGCCCCGCAGTCCGTCGATGTGCAGGCGCCGCCCGCGCGGATGCAGAAGTCGCAGAGCTGGGGCTCCCAGCTGTGGACCCTGATACGGCGCTACGTCTCCGTCATCGCGTCCGACCGCGGCTTCATGGCGCTGATGGTGATCCTGCCCGCCGTGCTCGGCGCGGTCAGTACCGTGATCCCGTCGGACTTCGGCTTCACCAGAGCGCCCAAGGGCCAGTTCAACCAGGACTCCGGCACGATCACCCTGATTCTCGTGGTCGGCATGTGCTTCTCGGGCGCGGCCAATTCCGTACGAGAACTGATCAAGGAACGGGTGATCTACGAACGGGAACGGGCCGTCGGGCTGTCCCGCTCCGCCTATCTGATGTCCAAGGTGATCGTGCTCGGCGTGATCACCGCCTTCCAGGGCGTGATCATCAGCGCCATCGGCTTCTCGACCCGTGAGCTGCCCGACGAGGCGCTGATCATGCCGCCGGCCGTCGAGATGTGCGTGGCCATCATCGCGATCGGCTTCACCTCGATGATGGTGGGCCTGGTGATCTCCGCGCTGGTGAAGACCGCCGAGAAGACCATGCCGCTGCTGGTCATGTTCGCGATCATCCAGGTCGTCTTCACCGGCATCCTGTTCAAGATCTACGGATCGCCCGGCATCGAGCAGTTCGCGTATCTGATGCCCGCCCGCTGGGCGGTCGGCGCGGTCGGCGCGACGCTGGACCTCGGCCCCGGCCCGGGCCATCTGATGGCGCCGTGGGACCGCAAGAAGCCGCTGGACACGGACCCGCTGTGGGAGCACACCACCGCCCAGTGGAGCATCGACATGGGCATCCTGCTGGTGCTCGGCATCATCTGCGCGGTCGCGGTCGCGCGGCTCCTGCGCCGCCATGAGCCGGAGGTCATGCGCAAGTAGCGGTAACCGGCACCGCACGGCCGAAGGGCGGCGGCACCCCTCGCACACAGGGGGTGCCGCCGCCCTTCGGCGTGTGCACGCCGGGCTCTTAGTACGGGCCGTTGACGTTGTCGATGGAGCCGTACCGGTCGGCCGCGTAGTTGCACGCGGCGACGATGTTGGCGACCGGGTCGTACTGGTCGAAGGGCGTGCCCGGGACGTGGTAGGTCTGGA
The DNA here is from genome assembly GCF_040631655.1 of Streptomyces sp. NPDC019937. Lineage (NCBI taxonomy): Bacteria > Bacillati > Actinomycetota > Actinomycetes > Kitasatosporales > Streptomycetaceae > Streptomyces > Streptomyces sp. NPDC019937. The sequence goes on along the minus strand of NZ_JBEYAL010000050.1, from coordinate 10,461 downwards.
AGGTCGGGAGGATGACCTGGAGCAGACCCTTCGACGGGACGCCGTTCCGGGCGTTGATGTCGTAGTTGTTGATCGCCCGCGGGTTACCGCCGGACTCCCGGATGATGTTGCGGTGGATGCCCTCGTAGGTGCCCGGGATGTTGTGCTTCTTCATGATGTCGAGGGATTCCCGGATCCAGCCGTCGAGGTTGTCCGGGTAGGTCTTCTTGGCGGCGGCTGCGAGCTTGGCGCGCGCGGCGGCACGGCTCGCGGCCTCCTTGGCGGCGCGCTCCTTTGCGGCCTGCGCCGCGGCGGCCTTCTTGGCGGCCGCCTCGGCGGCGGCCTTCTTCGCCGCCGCTGCCTCCGCGGCCTTCTTCGCGGCCGCTGCCTCAGCGGCCTTCTTCTGCGCGGCCTCCGCCTGCGCCTGCTTGCTGGCCAGGGTGGCCTGCTTGAGCAGTACCTCCTGCTGGGCCTTGCTGTCGACCTTCTGCGAGCTCCAGGAGGCCGGCTTCGCCGGCAGTTCCTGGGCCGTCGGTTTGGCGTCGGCGTTGCCACCGGGGACGAGCGCGAAGGCCAGGGCGGCAGCGCCGGCCGCGGCTATGCCGGCGGCGGAGTACTTGGTTGTCTTCGTCAGTCGGGTGTAGCCGGGAATACTGGGCAGGGGCATGGCGGAGTAGACCTCTTCCAATCGCTATGTGTCGCAGGCCAAATCGGCGCCTTGTACGCCGTGTCTGGATCTACGGCGCCGTGCGACTGGGGGAAATTCTTAGCGGTCGCAAAAAGCTGTGGCAAAGGTGTGACGTACGATCCTGCTTAGTGGGTAAGTAGGTCTTCCCTGGCCGTGCGGGCGGGCGTTGTCCCCGCTCATGCCGGGTTAAAACATCCACTAACTGCCTTCGTAAGTGATATACGTCCTGTGTCAGGGGTCACATTGCAGAGTCTTTAATATCGCGAGGTGTGCCCGCGCAAATGCGGAGTGTCGCCGAATTTCCCGCTCTTGTAACGGCGCTCTCCGGGCGCCCCCAATACTTCCCTCGCCCTAGGTCTCAGGTCGCAATGAAGCGCGGCGGCAAGGCCGATACGCCCGCTGTCGCGGCGCCGGTACGGTGAGGCCCATGACCAAAGGACCGGGCGGTGGAGCCGGGGCGGGCCTGGCCTGGGTGAGCAGTGCGCTCCTCGCGATGAGCCGACATCTGGAAGTCCGGGATGTCCTAAAGACCATCGTTGTGTCCGCCCGTGAGCTGCTCGACGCGGAGTACTCGGCGCTGGGGGTTCCGGACGACCATGGGGGCTTCGCCCAGTTCGTAGTAGATGGCGTCAGTGACGAGCAGTGGAAGGCCATCGGGCCGCTGCCCCGCCAGCACGGGATCCTCGCCGCGATGCTCGAGGACGCGACCCCGCAGCGGCTGGCCGATGTCCGGCGGGATCCGCGCTTCGAGGGCTGGCCGCCGGAGCATCCGGACATGTCGGACTTCATCGGACTGCCCATCGCGGACGGCGAGGAAGTCCTCGGCGCCCTCTTCCTGGCCAACAAGCGATGCGCGAAACCGGAGGGCGGCTGCGGCTTCACCCCCGAGGACGAGGAACTGCTGGCCATCCTCGCCCAGCACGCCGCCATCGCCCTCACCAACGCCCGGCTCTACGAGCGCAGCCGGGAGCTGACCATCGCCGGGGAGCGCGCCCGGCTCGCCCATGAGCTGCACGACGCCGTCGCCCAGAAGCTCTTCTCGCTGCGGCTGACCGCCCAGGCCGCCGCCGCGCTCGTCGACCGCGACCGGGTCCGCGCCAAGGAGGAGCTGCAGCAGGTGGCGGCCCTCGCCGCCGAGGCCGCGGACGAGCTGCGCTCCGCCGTCGTGGAGCTGCGCCCCGCCGCGCTCGACGAGGACGGCCTGGTCGCGACCCTGCGCACCCAGGTGCAGGTCCTGGACCGGGCCCACACCGCCCGGGTCACCTTCGAGGCCCTGGGCGTACGGGCGCTGCCCGCCTCCCAGGAGGAGGCCCTGCTGCGGGTGGCCCAGGAGGCCCTGCACAACGCGCTGCGCCACGCCGGCGCCCGGCAGGTCGACGTCACCCTCTCCCGGCACGGCCAGGGCGCCCTGCTGCGGGTGACCGACGACGGCAGTGGCTTCGACCCCTCGGCGGTGCGCCGGGCGGGGCGGCACCTGGGACTGGTGTCGATGCGCGACCGGGCGAGCGGCGTCGGCGGCGGACTGACCGTGGAGTCGGCACCCGGCAAGGGAACCGTGATCGAGATGGAGGTGCCCGGTGGCTGAGCGACGGGACGGGGCGGCGATCCGGGTGCTGCTCGTCGACGACCACCAGGTGGTGCGGCGGGGCCTGCGGACCTTCCTGGAGGTGCAGGACGACATCGACGTCGTCGGCGAGGCCTCGGACGGGGGGGAGGGCATCGCCCGGGCCGAGGAGCTGCGCCCCGACATCGTCCTGATGGACGTCAAGATGCCCGGCGTCGACGGCATCGAGGCGCTGCGCAAGCTGCGCGACCTCGGCAACCCGGCCCGGGTACTGGTCGTGACGAGTTTCACCGAGAAGCGCACCGTGGTCCCCGCCCTGCGCGCGGGCGCCGCCGGCTACGTCTACAAGGACGTCGACCCCGACGCCCTCGCGAGCGCCATACGGTCCGTCCACGCCGGGCACGTGGTGCTCCAGCCCGAGGTGGCCGACGCGCTGCTCACCCAGGACGAGGCGGGCGGCGGCCAGGGGCGCGGGGGTTCCCTCACCGACCGGGAGCGGGAGGTGCTGGGGCTGATCGCGGACGGCCGGTCGAACCGGGAGATCGCCCGCGCGCTCGTACTGTCCGAAAAGACCGTAAAGACACATGTGTCCAACATCCTTATGAAGTTGGACCTCGCCGACCGCACTCAGGCCGCGCTCTGGGCGGTACGCCATGGAATCGGAGCATGAACAGCGTTTCTCCGTGCAATCACACCAACGTGTGTATGTCACCCGAACAGCGCAACTCCGCCCGCCCCGGGCCGTTCTTCACGGCGTACTGCGGCGATTCGCCGCAGCGACGCGCTATGGACGAAGGGTCTTGAGAAGTGAAGAACATCAAGAGGATCGCTGCCATCACCATCGCGGCCGGCGGTCTCGCCGTCGCCGGTGCGGGTATCGCCTCCGCCCAGGACGGCCCCATGGCCGACGGCGGGGCGACGATGTCCCCGGGCGTCGTGTCGGGCAACAACGCCCAGGTGCCCGTCCATGTGCCGGTCGGCGTCTGCGGCAACACCATCAACGTCATCGGGTCGATGAACCCCGGCTCCTGCGACTGAGCCCACCCCTTTAGGGCAGAGGCACCGCTCACCACCCCGGCCGGCCCCGGAGGCACCCGCCTCCGGGGCCGGCCCCATGCGGTCACGGCGTCAGAACCCGCCCCGCTCCAGCTCCTCCACATACGCGTTGTACGCCGCCACCTGGGCCCGTCGCGCCGTGCGCTCCACCGGCCGCAGCGCCTCCGCGCGGGCCGTGATCTCCGACGCGCTCACCGCCGCGCCGTGATCCTTGCCGTCCCCGCCCGGCGCGTACGCGATGCCGACCAGCGCGCCCACCCGCTGCGCCAGCTCCAGCACCCGCAGGGCCCGCGGCGGATAGCCCGGCGCCAGCACCTCACGCCCCCGCTCGGCCCGCGCTCGGTACGCCTCCAGCGCCGCCTGGGCGGCCGGACCGGCCCCGGCCACATTCAGCCGGGAGAGCACCTCGGTCGCCTCCCGCAGCGCCTCGGCCAGCTCCCGCTCGGCCTCGCCGAGCGACGGCACATCCGCCGGCGGCGCCTCCCGCACCGGCAGACAGCGCCACACCACCTCGACGTGCTGATCGCCCTCGGGCCCCACCGCCGACACCTCGGGCACCAGGCCCAGCGCCACCCCCGTGGCCAGCACCGCCTCGCCCGCGTCGAGCGCCTTCGCGTTGAACTCCGGCGGCCCGCTCAGCCCCAGCGGATGCCCCGCTACCGGCAGCGCCACCCGCAGCCCCTTGGCCCCGAGCGCTCTCAGCCGCCCCAGCGCCAGCGTCAGTCCGACCGGCCCGGACTCGCCGGGCAGCTCCGCCACCCGGTGCGACGCGTCCTCCCCGGCGATCCGGTGCGCGGCGTCGTCCGGCGGGACAAGTCCGGCGAGAAGGGCATTTCCCCAGGCTGCGAGGCGCCCTGAACGTGGTTCATCGAGCATGGAACCAGCCTAAGGACTGCCACCGACAACGCGTGGCGTAGGTTTTCCTCTGGGGGCTGCGCCCACAGGCGCACGCGACACTCGAGACTGCAATGGGAGACAACGCGCTCATGAGCGAGGTTCTGGAGCTGGTGGACGTATCCGTGGTCCGCGACGGTCGGGCTCTGGTGGACGACGTCTCCTGGTCGATCAAGGAAGGGGAGCGCTGGGTGATCCTCGGCCCCAACGGTGCCGGGAAGACCACCCTGCTCAACCTCGCGTCGAGCTATCTCTTCCCGAGTGCCGGGTCCGCCCGGATCCTCGGCGAGCAGCTCGGCGCCGTCGACGTCTTCGACCTGCGCCCGCGCATCGGCATGGCGGGCATCGCCATGGCCGAGAAGCTGCCGCGCAGCCAGACCGTCCTGCAGACCGTGCTCACCGCCGCGTACGGCATGACCGCGCACTGGCAGGAGAACTACGACCAGGTCGACGAGACCCGGGCCCGGGCCTTCCTGGACCGCCTCGGCATGAACGAGTACCTCGACCGCAAGTTCGGCACCCTCTCCGAGGGTGAGCGCAAGCGCACCCTCATCGCCCGCGCGATGATGACCGACCCCGAGCTGCTGCTCCTCGACGAGCCGGCGGCAGGGCTCGACCTCGGCGGCCGCGAGGACCTCGTACGCCGCCTCGGACGGCTCGCCCGCGACCCGTACGCGCCGTCGATGATCATGGTGACACATCATGTCGAGGAAATCCCCCCGGGCGTCACCCATGTTCTGATGATCCGTCAGGGCAAGGTGCTCACCGCCGGGCCCATCGACATGGAGCTGACCTCCCGTAACCTCTCGCGCTGCTTCGGGCTCCCGCTGCTCGTCGAGCGCAACGGCGACCGCTGGACCGCCCAGGGCCTGCCGCTGACCTGAAACCGCCCTCCGACGGCCTGAACCCCCGCCCCGAACACGGCGCGTGCCCCGGCAACCCGAATCGCGCCCTGTTCCCTGACGGACCCCGAGAACTACCATGACCTTGTGGATCCGTGGGTGTGGTGGCTGATCGCCGCCGTAGGACTGGGCATTCCGCTCGTGCTGACCGCGATGCCCGAATTCGGGATGGTCGCGGTCGGCGCGGTCGCCGGTGCGATCACCGACGCGCTCGGCGGCGGCGTCGTGCTCCAGGTCATCGTCTTCTGTGCCGTCTCGGTCGCGCTGGTCGCCGTCGTCCGCCCGATGGCGGTCCGCAGCCGGCGGCAGCAACCCGGGCTGCGCAGCGGCGTCGAGGCGCTGAAAGGCCGGCAGGCCGTCGTCCTCGAGCGCGTCGACGACAGCGGCGACGGACGCATCAAGCTGGCCGGCGAGATCTGGTCCGCCCGCTCACTCGACCCCGGCCAGACCTATGAACCGGGCCAGCAGGTCGACGTCGTCGAGATCGACGGCGCCACCGCCGTCGTCATGTAGACGTCGTAGTACCAAGAGCTGAGCCCCACCCCGCTCAGCTGCGGAGTCGGCCGTCGATCTGACAGACTCCACCCACAAGACCGGACCTGATCATCCCGATCATCCAGAAGCACGCATGAAGGGCACGGGGAGCCGCTGTGGAACCGATCATCATCGTCCTGATCATCCTGGTGGTGCTCGTCTTCATCGCACTGATCAAGACGATCCAGGTCATCCCGCAGGCCAGTGCCGCCATCGTGGAACGCTTCGGCCGCTACACGCGCACCCTCAACGCGGGCCTCAACATCGTCGTCCCGTTCATCGACTCGATCCGCAACCGCGTCGATCTCCGCGAACAGGTCGTCCCGTTCCCGCCGCAGCCGGTGATCACCCAGGACAACCTGGTGGTGAACATCGACACGGTCATCTACTACCAGGTGACCGACGCCCGGGCCGCGACCTACGAGGTCGCCAGCTACATCCAGGCGATCGAGCAGCTGACCGTCACCACCCTGCGGAACATCATCGGCGGCATGGACCTGGAGCGCACCCTGACCTCCCGTGAGGAGATCAACGCGGCGCTGCGCGGCGTCCTCGACGAGGCCACCGGCAAGTGGGGCATCCGCGTCAACCGCGTCGAGCTGAAGGCCATCGAGCCGCCGACCTCCATCCAGGACTCGATGGAGAAGCAGATGCGCGCCGACCGTGACAAGCGCGCCGCGATCCTCCAGGCCGAAGGTGTCCGGCAGTCCGAGATCCTGCGCGCCGAGGGTGAGAAGCAGTCCGCGATCCTACGGGCCGAGGGTGAGTCCAAGGCCGCCGCGCTGCGCGCCGAGGGCGAGGCCCAGGCGATCCGTACGGTCTTCGAGTCCATCCACGCCGGAGACCCGGACCAGAAGCTGCTGTCCTACCAGTACCTCCAGATGCTGCCGAAGATCGCCGAGGGCGACGCCAACAAGCTCTGGATCGTGCCCAGCGAGATCGGCGACGCCCTCAAGGGCCTCGGCGGGGCCATGGGGAACTTCGGCCCACTGACCGGCGGGAACGGCGGCGGCGCCCCCGCCGCCCCGGCGCCCACCGGCAAGGAGGCCGCCCCGCGCCGCGAGCAGCCGAGGATCGACTGACCGGCACCGAGCGGCACCGACCGACGCCGAAGGGCCGGTACCCCGCGGGGTACCGGCCCTTCGGCCGTACCGACCCTTACGACGGGCTCAGGCGGGCAGCGACAGCCACTCCGGCAGCCCGTCCCGCTCCGCCGCCCCCAGCGCCAGCAGCAGCGCGTCCGAAGGCGTCGGCTCGAACGGCGAGTTGAGCAGCCGCATTCCCGCCTGCTCCGGAGTCCGGTCCGCCTTGCGGTGGTTGTCCTCCGCACACGACGCGACGGTGTTCAGCCAGGTGTCACCGCCCCCGCGCGACCGCGGCACCACATGGTCCACGGTCGTCGCCCGCCGCCCGCAGTACGCGCACCGGTGCTGATCCCGCACCAGCACCCCGCGCCGCGACCACGCGGCCCGTCTTCGGAACGGCACCCGTACGTAACGGCACAGCCGGATCACCCGCGGCAGCGGCAGATCGACCTCCGCGGCGCGCACCCGCAGCCCGGGATGGGCGCGTTCGACGACGGCCTTCTCCTGCAGGACCAGCACCACCGCACGCCGCAGCGTCACCGTCGACAGCGGCTCGAAGCTCGCGTTCAGAACCAGCGTCTCGCGCATCCCGACCACCTCCCCGTCCCGGCCGCGCCCGCCGCTCCGTGACGGGCGGGCCGGGATCAACTCTGGCCGGGAGGATGGCCGAGGACAACGCAATTTCGCGGCGTCAGCCCGCCGCGGGCACCTCGTACTCACCGATCAGGTGCGCCCGGCCCAGCGTGTGGAACCGCAGGTTGAAGCCGACGACCGCGGGCGTCGCGTCGGCGTCCGGGCCCAGCTTCTCGGTGTCCACCGCGTACACCGTGAACACATAGCGGTGCGGCCCGTCCCCGGGCGGCGGCGCGGCCCCGCCGAAGTCCCGGGTGCCGAAGTCGTTACGGGCGTGCACGGCACCCTCGGGCAGCCCCGCGAAGCCACCGCCGCCCGCTCCGGCCGGCAGCTCCGTCACGGTCGCCGGAATGTCGAACAGCACCCAGTGCCAGAACCCGCTGCCGGTCGGCGCGTCCGGGTCGAAGCAGGTGACGGCGAAGCTCTTCGTCCCCTCCGGGAAACCCTCCCAGCGCAGCTGCGGCGAGGTGTTCCCCTCCGCCTGCACCTGGGCGGACGGCAGCGTGCCGCCCGCCTCCACATCGTCGCTCACCACCGTGAACGACGGCACCGGCGGATGGAAGTCATGGGGGAGCGGACGCCGGTTCTGATCGGACACGTCGAAAACCTCCTGATGATCGTGGTTGATCAGCTGTCCGGCCAGCCTAACGAGACCGGACCGGCGCGGGCTGGCACCATGGCGCCCATGACCGGCCCGACCCCCGTCCTCCCCCTGCACCTCGACGGTGTGCACGACAAGGACGGCTTCCTCGAGCGCTGCGCCCGGGACCTGCGCTTCCCCGACTGGTACGGGCACAACTGGGACGCGCTCGCCGACTGCCTCACCGACCTGTCCTGGTGGGGCGAGGGCGCCGAGCCCAGCGGCTATCTGCTGCGGGTCCGGGGCTGGACGGCGTTCCGCGACGCCGCACCTGAGGCCGCGGCCATCGCGGCGGACATCCTCAGCGACGCCGTGACGTACTGGTCGGCCCGCGGCACACCGCTGACCATCTGGTACGACGACGGCCCGGACACATAGCGCGCGGGGCGCGCATCGAACCATCCGGCGCACGCCCCGCGGCATCGGCGAGAGGTCAGAACCAGTTGCGCTTGCCGCCGACCTCGGCGAGCCACTGGTTCAGATACGCGGCCCAGTCCGTCTCCTGGTAGGCGTTCAGGCCGACCGTGAAGGACCGGTAGGAGTCGCTGCCCGAGCTGAACAGCCCCGGCTTCTTGTCCATCTCCAGGACGACGTCCATCTCGCGGTCGTCCGCGACGAAGGACAGCTCCACCTGGTTGAGCCCCCGGTACTGCTGCGGCGCGTGGAACTCGATCTCCTGGTAGAAGGGCAGCCGCTGGCGCGTGCCGCGGATGTGCCCCTTCTCCAAGTCGGCGCTCTTGAACCGGAAACCGAGCGCACCGAACGCGTCCAGAATGGCCTGCTGGGCGGGCAGCGGATGCACATTGACGGGGTCCAGGTCGCCCGAGTCCACCGCACGCGCGATCGCCAGCTCCGTCGTCACCCCCACGTTCATCCCGGTCAGATGGTGCCCCAGGAACATCGTGACCGGCGTCTCCCAGGGGATCTCCAGACCGAACTGCACCGCATGCACCGCACCCGGCTGCACCTCGAACGCGCCGCCCAGCTGCTGCCGGGTGAACTCGATGTCCTGCTTGTGCTCCTGGTCGTCCCGCTCCACCTCGACCCGGGCTTGCAGACCGACGGAGAGCCCCTCGATCTGCTGCGCGACGGAGCCCCCCTGGATCCGGACCTCACCCTGAACGACGCCACCCGGGACGACGTTCTCCTCGGTCAGTACCGTCTCCACCGAGGCGCCACCGGCACCCAGACTCGCGAGCAGCTTCTTGAAGCCCATGTTCTCCCTCTCAAGCACGCTTCGGCGCCGACGCTTTCGCGCCACGACTCGATCGCGTCGATCGCTGTTGAACAGTAGATACGCGGAACAGCCCTCGGCGGTTCCGCAGGTCATACCCTTGCAGCGGGACCGGCCCGGCTCCAACCACCGCCACCTATCGGTTCCACTACGCTCGGAACGCGTGACTGACGGAGCCGAAGTGACCGATGGACCCGACCGCACGCCGCTGGCCCGTACCTTCTTCGACCGCCCGGTCCTGGAGGTCGCGTCGGACCTGCTCGGCCGAACCCTCGTACGCCGCACACCGGAGGGCCCGATCGCCGTGCGCCTGACCGAGGTGGAGGCGTACGCGGGCCTGGCCGACCCCGGCTCGCACGCCTACCGCGGCCGCACCGAGCGCAACGCCGTGATGTTCGGCCCCCCGGGCCATGCGTATGTCTACTTCACCTACGGCATGTGGCATTGCCTCAACCTGGTCTGCGGACCGGAGGGCTCCCCGAGCGGGGTGCTGCTGCGCGCGGGGGAGGTGCTGTACGGGCACGAGCACGCCCATGAGCGTCGGCCGAAGGCGCGCAACGACCATGAACTGGCCAAGGGTCCCGCCCGGCTGGCCACGGCACTCGGGGTCGACCGCCGACTGGACGGCGCCGATGTGTGCGCGGGCCCGGAGGCCCCGCTGGAAATACTCGCGGGCTGCCCCGCCCGGCCCGAACAGGTGCTCAGCGGACCCCGCACCGGGGTCGGCGGCGAGGGCGCGACCCATCCGTGGCGCTTCTGGATCGACGGGGAGCCCTCGGTGAGCCCGTACCGGGCGCACACCCCGAGGCGCCGCGATCGGACGCGCCGTCAGGTGGGAACTTGACTCCGGCCGGCCGGGGGCCTAACGTAGCCCGAGCCGCTTGAGACGGGCAGCGCTGTCGGCACGACCAGCAGGTCGGGTTACAGCAGCCCCGGGGCGGCCAACCACTACTGACACTTCCCGAACAGGGTTCTATTTCGCTGCGCGAAATCATGCCCCGGGGCTCCGATTAGGAGCTGAGCGGGAAATTCGCTAAAGTGGTGGACACGCCGGAAGGCGCGAAAGACCCCGCTCCAGCAGGGGGGCCGGAAACGGAATTCGGACCGGAAACGGAACGGAAAACGGATCTGGTAAGGTTGGAAACACGAAAGACCGAAGGGAAAAGCCCGGAGAAACCGGTGATACGGTTTCAAAGGAAGCGTCCGTTCCTTGAGAACTCAACAGCGTGCCAAAAGTCAACGCCAGATATGT
>NZ_JBEYAL010000049.1:0-56442 GCF_040631655.1 Streptomyces sp. NPDC019937 | reverse complement strand
GGTATCAACATATCTGGCGTTGACTTTTGGCACGCTGTTGAGTTCTCAAGGAACGGACGCTTCCTTTGAAACCGTATCACCGGTTTCTCCGGGCTCTTCCCTCCGACCTTTCAGCCTTTCGGCTTTCCGGCCTTTCGTGTTTCCAACCTTACCAGATCCGTTTTCCGTTCCGTTTCCGGTCCGAATTCCGCTTCCGGTGGCCGTTGGAGGGCCTTCCCTTTCGGTGTCTCCGACTTTATCAGAATTCTCTGAGCCGGATTCCCACCCCCGCCTTCGGGCTCCTCCGAAGCGGTATGAGTGCTCCGGGTTCCCCTCTGGCGGAGCCGTAAACGTACTGGAGCGGGGCTCCTCGATGCAAATCGAGGAGCCCCGCCCGGGGTTCAGTGCTCTCCTGGGAGCTGAGGTCGCGTCAGACCTCGACCACCACGGGGAGGATCATCGGGCGCCGGCGGTAGCTGTCGGACACCCACTTGCCCACGGCGCGGCGCACGAGCTGCTGGATCTGGTGCGAGTCCGCGACGCCGTCGGAGGCCGCCTTGGCCAGGGAGTCCTCGATCTTCGGAAGGACCGCGGCGAAAGCACCGTCCTCGATGCCGGAGCCTCGTGCCTGGATGTGCGGACCACCCACGATCTTGCCGGTCGTGCTGTCGACGACGACGAAGACCGAGATGATGCCCTCCTCGCCCAGGATGCGGCGATCCTTGAGCGAGCTTTCGGTGACATCGCCGACCGAGAGGCCGTCCACGTACACGTAGCCCGCCTGCACCTTGCCGGTGATCTTCGCGATGCCGTCGACGAGGTCGACCACCACTCCGTCCTCGGCGATGACGCAGCGGTTCTTCGGGACCCCCGTGAGGGCGCCCAGTTCGGCGTTGGCGCGCAGATGGCGCCATTCGCCGTGGACCGGCATCAGGTTCCTGGGCTTGCAGATGTTGTAGAAGTACAGCAACTCACCGGCCGAGGCGTGGCCGGAGACGTGCACCTTGGCGTTGCCCTTGTGGACGACGTTCGCGCCCCAGCGGGTGAGCCCGTTGATGACCCGGTAGACCGCGTTCTCGTTGCCCGGGATGAGCGACGACGCCAGGATCACCGTGTCGCCCGGGACGATGCGGATCTGGTGATCGCGGTTGGCCATCCGGGACAGCGCGGCCATCGGCTCGCCCTGGGAGCCGGTGCAGACGAGCACCACCTCGTCGTCCGGGAGGTCGTCGAGGGTCTTCACGTCCACCACGAGGCCCGCCGGGACCCGCAGATAGCCCAGGTCACGGGCGATCCCCATGTTGCGGACCATCGAGCGGCCGACGAAGGCCACCCGGCGCCCGTACTCATGGGCCGCGTCCAGGATCTGCTGGATGCGGTGCACATGGCTGGCGAAACTCGCCACGATGATGCGCTTCTGGGCGCTCGCGAAGACCTGGCCCAGGACGCCGGAGATGTCGCGTTCCGGCGGGACGAAACCGGGGACCTCGGAGTTGGTGGAGTCCACCAGCAGCAGGTCGATGCCCTCCTCGCCGAGCTTGGCGAAGGCGGGCAGGTCGGTGAGGCGGCCGTCCAGCGGCAGCTGGTCCATCTTGAAGTCGCCGGTGTGCACGGCCAGGCCGGCCGGGGTGCGGATGGCGACCGCGAGGGCGTCCGGGATGGAGTGGTTGACCGCCACGAACTCGCACTCGAAGGGGCCGATCCGCTCCAGGTTCCCCTCCTCCACCTCCAGCGTGTAGGGGCGGATCCGGTGCTCCTGAAGCTTCGCCTCGATCAGGGCGAGCGTCAGTTTGGAGCCGATCAGCGGGATGTCCGGCTTCTCGCGGAGCAGGAACGGGACGCCGCCGATGTGGTCCTCGTGGCCGTGCGTGAGCACGATGCCGTCGATGTCGTCGAGGCGGTCCCGGATGGACGTGAAGTCCGGCAGGATCAAGTCGACTCCGGGCTGCTCCTCCTCGGGGAAGAGCACCCCGCAGTCGACGATCAGCAGCCGGCCACCGTATTCGAAGACCGTCATGTTGCGGCCGATCTCGCCGAGGCCACCCAGAGGGGTGACACGCAGGCCACCCTCCGGGAGCTTCGGCGGCGGGCCGAGCTCGGGATGCGGATGACTCAAAAGACTCTCCTCACCACGCGCGCCACATGCCCCCTGGGGCACATGGCGCGCGTGACATTCGTGCACTTGCTGATGTGTCTGTATGCAGTTGTGAAGTATGAAGGTGCGATCATCACGTCTTTGACTAGAGCTGTACCCCGCCGGCGGCAAGATCGCGCTTGAGCTGTTCCGTTTCCTCGGGGGTCAGCTCGACGAGCGGCAGGCGCAGCGGCCCCGCCGGCAGGCCCTGGAGGGCGAGCGCGGCCTTGGACGTGATGACGCCCTGGGTGCGGAACATCCCGGTGAAGACCGGGAGCAGCTGCTGATGGATCTCCGTTGCCTTCGCGACGTCGCCCTGGAGGTGGGCCTCGAGCATCGCGCGCAGTTCGGGGCTGACGAGGTGGCCCACCACGGAGACGAAGCCGACGGCGCCGACCGACAGCAGCGGCAGGTTCAGCATGTCGTCGCCGGAGTACCAGGCGAGGCGGCTGCGGGCGATGGCCCAGCTGGCACGCCCGAGGTCGCCCTTGGCGTCCTTGTTGGCGACGATGCGCGGGTGCTCGGCGAGCCGGACCATGGTCTCGGTGCCGATCGGGACGCCGCTGCGGCCGGGGATGTCATAGAGCATGACCGGCAGGCCGGTGGCGTTCGCGATGGCGGTGAAGTGGCGGAGGATGCCCTCCTGCGGGGGCTTGCTGTAGTACGGCGTGACCGCGAGCAGGCCATGGGCACCCGCCTGCTCCGCCCCGCGGGCCAGCTCGACGCTGTGCCGGGTGTCGTTGGTGCCGGCGCCGGCTACGACGTGGGCGCGGTCGCCGACCGCCTCCACCACGGCTCGTACGAGCTCGGCTTTCTCCACATCGCTGGTGGTCGGGGACTCGCCGGTGGTGCCGTTGACGATCAGGCCGTCATTGCCGGCGTCCACCAGGTGAGTGGCGAGCCGCTGGGCGCCGTCGAGGTCGAGCGCGCCGTCAGCGGTGAATGGCGTGACCATGGCGGTCAGCACCCGCCCGAAAGGGGTCTGCGATGTGGATGTCGGTGCCATGGGCACCACGCTACTCGTAGCGCGCCCCGCGGCGCTCGCTCGGGGCGGCGGAACAGCGCCATCGGAGAGGACCCGGCACTGCCTGCTCGGGGGTTCAAGCAGTGCCGGGCCCCTTTGTTCAGCCTAGATGAACTTCTCGAAACGCCGCAATACGGACACTTCGCTCGCGCTACGGAGCGACCCGGCCATTGGCGTTGAACGCGGCGTGGGTGAGCGGCATCAGCCCGGCCCACGCCTCCTCCATCTTCTCGCCCACCATCTCGATCTCCCGCTGCGGGAAGGACGGCACGGCGGCCTGCTCGTGCTGGGTGCGCAGGCCCAGGAAGTGCATCAGCGAGCGCGCGTTGCACGTCGCGTACATCGAGGAGTACAGGCCGACCGGGAGCACCGCGCGGGCCACCTCGCGGGCGACCCCGGCGGCCAGCATCTCCTGGTACGCCTCGTACGCGTGGCGGTAGGCGTCCTCCATCGCGCGGCCGGTCAGCGCGTGCTGCTCGGGGGTGCCCTCGACGAACTCGTACTTCCCCGGGCGGCCCTGCTGGACCAGCTTGCGGTCCTCGCCGGGCACGTAGAAGACCGGCTCCAGGCGGCGGTAGCGGCCGGACTCCTCGTTGTACGACCAGCCCACGCGGTGCCGCATGAACTCGCGGAAGACGAAGATCGGGGCGCTGATGAAGAAGGTCATCGAGTTGTGCTCGAACGGGCTGCCGTGCCGGTCGCGCATCAGGAAGTTGATCAACCCCTTGGAGCGCTCCGGGTCCTTCGTCAGCTCCTCGAGGGACTGCTCACCCGCGGTGGACACCCTCGCGGCCCACAGGACGTCGGAGTCGGCGGCGCTGTGCTTCACCAGCTCGACGGTCACATCGCTGCGGAAACTGGCCTTCTCTGTCTCGGCCGGGCTCTCGGCGGGGGTCTCGCTCACCGACGGGTCCTTCCATGTCGCATCGCTCGGGGCGGGCCCAGCTTACGGGCCGCCACCGACAGCTCCGCTCCCCCGGACCCCCGCACGGACCCTCGTGTGAACACGTGCGCGGGCCCCCGCAGAAAATTTTGACTGAAGTTCTTGAAACAGGGCACCAGGACGGTCGTTCACACGTCCTACACACTGAAGTACCCGCGCTCGAGGTTCCAAGGAGAGCCCGCTCATGTTCCGCCGGCGAGAGCCCGTACCGTTCGCCTTCGTCGCCGAAGCCGACCGTTTCCGCAGCAATGTCACCCCGCCACCCCGCCCCCGGGCGTCCCGGTCCGAGATAACCGGCCGGACGCTGATGGGGCTGACCATCGTCGCCGGTTTCGTCGGCGCCCTGATGTTCGGCATGCCCGCGCTCGACAGTCAGTCGCACCCCACCCACCAGGCGCAGGAGGCCTCGAACGGGCGCTGAGCTGTGCTGAGATAGCCTCGCTCAGCACAGACCACCGGACGTGTGTGTGAGTGAGGACGATCCGTGCCACTGCCCTTCCTGACAGCCGACCGCGCACATGACGACGACCGAGCGGGGCCCGAAGCGGCCCCGCTCGCGCATGTCGACGTCACGCATGCCGATGTCGCCTACGAGGACCCCGAGCGCTGGCGCCGCCCGTACCGGCCGGGGCCCTGGAAGGTGGGCGGGGCGGCGGTGCTGCTGCTGCTCGCCTCGTACCTCCTCTTCTCGGCGCTGATCATCGCCCTGGCGGGCTCGGGATCGGCCGCGGGCGTGTGCGTCGCCGCGGCGGCGCTGGTGATGGGCTTCGCGGTCCGGATGGTGCAGGCGGGCGTCCGGGCGAACGAGCGGGGGCTGCGGCGGACCGGGCTGTTCTCGTCCACCACGGTCGCCTGGCAGGACGTCGCGTCGATACGTACCGTTCAGCAGCCGGTGCGGCGGCTGGGCCTTCCCCTCACGGTGCAGGGGCAGGCGGTGCTCGCCGAGCGGACGTCGGGCGGTGCCCCGCTGCCCCTGATCACCAGCCATGACACCGATTTCCTGGGGCGCCCCGACGCCTTCCGGGCGGCCGCCGACGCGCTCGACGAGCAAGCGGCCCGGCGCGGCCGCTGAGCCCGTCAGCGCCGTCAGCCGGAGCCGTCCGCGGCCCGGACCGGCTTGCCGTCGTGGAGGGCAATGGCGCGCTGCATGGCCTTGCGGGCGCGGGCGGTGTCGCGGGCGTCGTGGTACGCGATGGCGAGCCGGAACCAGGAGCGCCAGTCCTCCGGCGACGCTTCCGTCTCGGCCCGCCGCTTGGCGAAGACCGCGTCCGCCGAGTCCCGGTCGATGCGCCCGCCGGGCGTCCGTACCAGCTCGTCGACCGGCAGGCCGCCCTCGGCGTCCAGTTCGCGCGCGAGCCGGTCGGCGTTGCGCGCGAACTGGGTGGTCTGCCACAGGAACCAGCCGCCGATGAGCGGCAGCACCAGCACGGCCGCGCCATAGGCGATGGTCACCGGGGTGCCTTCCCGGATGAGGAGCACCCCGCGGTCGCCGACCAGCACGAAGTAGACGACCAGGACGGCCGCGAGGACGAAATAGGTGATCTTTGCGCGCACCGGTGTGCCCTCAGTCCAGATCGAGGAAGTGTTCCAGGCCGAAGGTCAGGCCGGGGGTGGTCACCACGCGCCGCGCGCCGAGCAGGATGCCCGGCATGAAGCTGCTGTGGTGGATCGAGTCGTGCCGGATGGTGAGGGTCTCGCCCTCGCCGCCGAGCAGGACCTCCTGGTGGGCGAGGAGCCCGCGCAGCCGTACCGAGTGCACCGGCACGCCGTCCACCTCGGCGCCCCGCGCGCCCTCCAGCGCCGTGGCCGTCGCGTCCGGCTGCGGGGCGCAGCCCGCCTCGCGGCGGGCCTCGCCGATCAGCTGGGCGGTACGGGCCGCGGTGCCCGAGGGGGCGTCCACCTTGTTGGGGTGGTGCAGCTCGATGACCTCGACCGATTCGAAGAAGCGGGCGGCCTGGCGGGCGAAGCGCATGGTCAGCACGGCGCCGATGGAGAAGTTCGGGGCGATGAGCACGCCGGTGCGGGGCGAGCCGTCGAGCCAGCCGCGCAGCCGGGCGAGGCGCTCGTCGGTCCAGCCGGTGGTGCCGACGACGCCGTGGATGCCGTGCCGTACGCAGAAGTCGAGATTGCCCATCACCGAGCCCGGGTCGGTCAGCTCGACCGCGACCTCGGCGCCCGCCTCGACCATGGTCTCCAGCTTGTCGCCCCGGCCCAGCGCGGCGACCAGTTCCATGTCCTCGGCGGCCTCGACGGCCCGTACGGCCTCGGAGCCGATCCGGCCCTTGGCACCGAGGACGGCCACGCGCAGCTTGCTCATCGTTCCTCTTCCTTCGCTTTCTCCGGTCGGACGGCTTCTCCGGCCGGGCGGCTCTTCTCCGGCTAGGCGACGGCCTCGTCCAGCCGGGCCGCCTGCTTGTCCTTCAGCGGGCCGATGACCGACAGCGAAGGACGCTGCCCCAGTACATCGCGGGCCACCTCGCGCACCTCGTCCGGGGTGACCGACTGGATCCGGGTGAGCATGTCGTCCACCGACATCTGGTCGGCCCAGCACAGCTCGCTCTTGCCGATGCGGTTCATCAGCGCGCCGGTGTCCTCCAGGCCGAGCACCGTGGAGCCGGAGAGCTGGCCGATGGCGCGCCGCAGCTCCTCGTCGGTGAGGCCGTCGCGCGCGACCTGGTCCAGCTCGTCGCGGCAGATCTTGAGGACGTCGTGCACCTGGCTCGGGCGGCAGCCCGCGTAGACGCCGAAGAGGCCGCAGTCGGCGAAGCCGGAGTTGTAGGAGTAGACGCTGTAGGCGAGGCCGCGCTTCTCCCGGACCTCCTGGAAGAGCCGGGAGCTCATGCCGCCGCCGAGCGCCGTGTTGAGCACGCCGAGCGCCCAGCGCCGGTCGTCGGTGCGCGGGATGCCGGGCATGCCGAGGATGACGTGCGCCTGCTCGGTCTTGCGGTTCAGCAGCTCGACCCGGCCGGCGGTGCGGATCGCCCGGGATCCGGCGCGCGGAGCGACCGGGACCGCGTCGGCGCGGGTGAGGGCGCCCGCCTGCTCGAAGGCGTCGCTGACCTGCGCCACGACCGTGTCGTGGTCGACGTTGCCCGCGGCGGCGACGACCAGGTGGGTCGGGTCGTAGTGCTTCTTGTAGAAGCGGGCGATCTGGTCGCGACCGAGCCCGTTGACGGTGTCGACGGTGCCCAGGACCGGGCGGCCGAGCGGGGTGTCGCCGAGCATGGTGTGCGCGAACAGATCGTGGACGCAGTCGCCCGGGTCGTCCTCGGTCATCGCGATCTCTTCGAGGACGACGCCGCGCTCGGCGTCCACGTCCGCCGCGTCGATCACCGAGCCGGTCAGCATGTCGCAGACGACGTCGATGGCCAGCGGCAGATTGGTGTCGAGCACCCGCGCGTAGTAGCAGGTGTACTCCTTGGCGGTGAACGCGTTCATCTCGCCGCCGACGGCGTCGATGGCCGCGGAGATGTCGAGCGCGCTGCGCCGCCGGGTGCCCTTGAAGAGCAGGTGCTCCAGGTAGTGGGTGGCGCCGTTCAGCGTGGGGGTCTCGTCGCGGGAGCCCACGTGCGCCCAGATGCCGAAGGTGGCGGAGCGCACGGACGGCAGGGTTTCGGTGAGGATGCGCAGGCCGCTGGGGAGCGTGGTCCTGCGGACCGTCCCGATGCCGTTCTCGCCTGGGAGAAGCGTTTGGGTACGGGCGACGGCCCGCCCCTCCGAGGAGGGGCGGGCCGTCGTCACGTCGTCGCGGGACGTCACTTGGCGGCTTCGTCCTTCGCCTCGTCGTCCTTGTCGGCCTTGTCGTCTTCACCCTCGATGACCGGGTGCAGCGAGAGCTTGCCGCGCTGGTCGATCTCGGCGATCTCGACCTGCACCTTGGAGCCCACCGCGAGCACGTCCTCGACGTTCTCCACGCGCTTGCCACCGGCGAGCTTGCGGATCTGCGAGATGTGCAGCAGCCCGTCCTTGCCCGGGAGCAGGGAGACGAAGGCGCCGAAGGTGGTGGTCTTCACGACCGTGCCCAGGTAGCGCTCGCCGACCTCGGGCATCGTCGGGTTGGCGATGCCGTTGATGGTCGCGCGGGCGGCCTCGGCGGCCGGGCCGTCGGCGGCACCGATGTAGATCGTGCCGTCGTCCTCGATGGTGATCTCGGCGCCGGTGTCCTCCTGGATCTGGTTGATCATCTTGCCCTTGGGGCCGATGACCTCACCGATCTTGTCCACCGGGATCTTGACGGTGATGATCCGCGGGGCGTTCGGGGACATCTCGTCCGGCGTGTCGATGGCCTCCATCATCACGTCGAGGATGTGCAGCCGGGCGTCGCGGGCCTGCTTGAGGGCCGCGGCCAGGACGGACGCCGGGATGCCGTCCAGCTTGGTGTCCAGCTGGAGGGCGGTCACGAACTGCTTGGTGCCGGCGACCTTGAAGTCCATGTCACCGAACGCGTCCTCCGCACCGAGGATGTCGGTGAGGGTGACGTAGTGGGTCTCGCCGTCGATCTCCTGGGAGATCAGGCCCATCGCGATGCCCGCGACCGGGGCCTTCAGCGGCACACCGGCGTTCAGCAGCGACATCGTGGAGGCGCAGACCGAGCCCATGGAGGTCGAGCCGTTGGAGCCGAGCGCCTCGGAGACCTGGCGGATGGCGTACGGGAACTCCTCGCGGGTCGGCAGCACCGGCAGCAGCGCCCGCTCGGCCAGCGCGCCGTGGCCGATCTCGCGGCGCTTGGGGGAGCCGACGCGGCCGGTCTCACCGGTGGAGTACGGCGGGAAGTTGTAGTTGTGCATGTAGCGGCGGCGCGTCTCGGGCGAGAGCGTGTCGAGCTGCTGCTCCATGCGGAGCATGTTCAGCGTGGTGACGCCCAGGATCTGGGTCTCGCCGCGCTCGAACAGCGCCGAGCCGTGGACCCGCGGGATCGCCTCGACCTCGGCGGCGAGCGTACGGATGTCCGTGACGCCGCGGCCGTCGATGCGCTTCTTCTCCTTGATGACGCGCTCGCGCACCAGGGACTTGGTCAGCGAGCGGTACGCGGCGGAGATCTCCTTCTCGCGTCCCTCGAACTGCGGCAGCAGCTTCTCGGCGGCCAGACCCTTGACGCGGTCCAGCTCGGCCTCGCGCTCCTGCTTGCCCGCGATCGTCAGCGCCTGGGACAGCTCGTCGCGCACGGCGGCGGTGAGCGCCTCCAGCACGTCGTCCTGGTAGTCCAGGAAGATCGGGAACTCACCGGTGGGCTTGGCGGCCTTGGCGGCGAGGTCCGACTGGGCCTTGCACAGGACCTTGATGAACGGCTTGGCGGCCTCGAGGCCGGCCGCGACGATCTCCTCGGTCGGCGCCTCGGCGCCATCCTTGACCAGCTGGATGGTCTGCTGGGTGGCCTCGGCCTCGACCATCATGATCGCCACGTCGCCGTCCTCCAGGACGCGACCGGCGACGACCATGTCGAAGACGGCGTCCTCCAGCTCGCTGTGGGTCGGGAAGGCGACCCACTGGCCCTTGATCAGGGCGACGCGGGTGCCGCCGATCGGGCCGGAGAAGGGCAGGCCCGCCAGCTGGGTGGAGCAGGAGGCGGCGTTGATCGCGACCACGTCGTAGAGGTGGTCGGGGTTGAGCGCCATGATCGTCTCGACGACCTGGATCTCGTTGCGCAGGCCCTTCTTGAAGGACGGGCGCAGCGGACGGTCGATGAGGCGGCAGGTGAGGATCGCGTCCTCGGACGGGCGGCCCTCACGGCGGAAGAACGAGCCGGGGATGCGCCCGGCGGCGTACATCCGCTCCTCGACGTCGACCGTCAGCGGGAAGAAGTCGAGCTGGTCCTTGGGGTTCTTCGAAGCGGTGGTGGCCGACAGCACCATGGTGTCGTCGTCCAGGTAGGCCACGGCCGAGCCGGCGGCCTGACGGGCCAGGCGGCCC
The DNA here is from genome assembly GCF_040631655.1 of Streptomyces sp. NPDC019937. Taxonomy (NCBI): domain Bacteria; kingdom Bacillati; phylum Actinomycetota; class Actinomycetes; order Kitasatosporales; family Streptomycetaceae; genus Streptomyces; species Streptomyces sp. NPDC019937. The sequence continues at coordinate 46,452 of NZ_JBEYAL010000049.1, read as the reverse complement.
GTCTCGAAACGGATGGTGCGGGTGCCGAAGGTGCCGTTGTCGATGACGGCCTCGGCGTAGTGGGTCTCGTTCTCCACCAGGGAAATCTCCTCGTCTGCGTCCCCGTCCGTATGACGGTGGACGGTGGTGGAGCAGCGCCTCCGGGCCTTGCTGTCCGGCTGCCGGGCCGGTCTTCGATCGAAGCCACCGGAATTGCCAGTTCCGGGAGCCACTACCGAGGACCGGCTCCTATGGCGCCGGTGCGGCGGGAATGAGGCGCTCCTCCTCGTGCGTTATGGCGTTGTTGGGACCAGACTACAAAGCTTCGGCCATCATCACGATGGGTGTGTGGTCTGGCGCGTACGGGACGTAGCGGACAAAATACGCTCCGTGCCGAGGGGGTGACGCGGCGCAAGAGGCCGCGTACGGCAAAGGGAGCGGCCCCCTGACCCGGGAACCGCTCCCTTCACGACGACTTACTTGGCGCCCGCCGCACCGCGACGGATGCCGAGGCGCTCGACCAGCGCGCGGAAGCGCGTGATGTCCTTCTTCGCCAGGTACTGCAGCAGCCGGCGGCGCTGGCCGACCAGCAGCAGCAGACCACGGCGGGAGTGGTGGTCGTGCTTGTGGGTCTTGAGGTGCTCGGTCAGGTCCGAGATGCGGCGCGAGAGCAGCGCGACCTGGACCTCCGGGGAGCCGGTGTCGCCTTCCTTCGTGGCGAACTCGGTCATGATCTGCTTCTTCGTAGCGGCGTCGAGCGACACACGTACTCCTAGGTTTCTCAGTTTCAGCCGCCGAGTGCCCCTGGTCGGTGTCTCAGGGGATCTTCCGTGACTCGGAAGGCGGGGTCCGCTGGGCGCTGTCTCCAGGACCTTCGCAGAAGGCTCCGGGGGCGCGTACGCAAACGGCCAGCACACAGAGTACCAGTGTCCAGGGCGGGGTCCTTCAGGCCGCCGCGGCCGCGGCGCTACGCGCTGGCGGCCGCGGCCTCCACGGCGTCCAGCAGCGGGCGGACGACCCGCTTGACGGGCTCCAGGGCCGGATCCACCGGGCGCCGCTCGTGCCAGTCGGTGACCGCCTGATAGGCGGCGACCACCTCCAGCAGGCGGTCCTCCTCGTACGGCGCCCCGCCGAGGATCGCCCCGGTCGGCACGCCGGCCGTGAAGCCGATGGGGAAGCCGATCTCCGGAAGGCCCAGGATGTCGAACGGTACCGGGCTGGTCTGCAGCAGCACGTCGCAGTGGTCGAACGGACCGTCGAGCACCGCGCGCAACAAGTGGTGCTTGGCGCGCTGCGCGGTGATCCACTCGTCGCCGGAGATCATCAGCCCCTGCAGCCAGCCCAGCACCGAGACGCCGAACTTCGTCAGGTCCTGGCGCAGCCAGTGCCGGAAGGGCTCGGTACGCTCGCTCAGGCGCGCGGCGTTGAACGCGCTACCGGTCAGCAGCGACCAGTCGGCGGGGTAGCGGACCTCCACGAGGGTGACGCCGGGCAGATCCGCCAGGGTGTCCAGGAGCGCCTGGCGCCGGGCGATGCCGTCGGTGAACCCCGGCGGCACCCCGATCCGGGTGGGCCGGCGCATCCGTACCTTCCCCTTGGGCGAGACCACGGGGATGGCCGCGCGCACCAGGTCGGGCAGGCGCGGCAGGCCCTGGGTCCGCGGATCCTCGGCGTCCGGACCGGCCATGACGGTCAGCATGATCGCCGCGTCCATCGCGTCGCGGGCGATCGGACCGCAGTGGTCGCGGGTGTACGAGAGCGGGATGACGCCGTTCAGGGAGACCCGGCCCATGGTGGGCTTCAGGCCGGTGAGGTTCTGCCGGTTGGCCGGGTTGACGATGGAGCCACCGGTCTGGGTGCCGATGGAGGACGACGCCATCCGCCCGGCGACCGCGCAGGCCGGTCCCGTGGACGAACCGCCGGGGTCGATGAGCGGGTTGTCGGGCGTCCAGGCGTTGACGGTGGTGATCAGGCCGTTGGGCGTGGTGGCACGGGTGGTGGCCAGCGGTCCCATCTGCCCCTTGCCGAGCAGGATGCCGCCCGCCGCCTTGAGCCGGGCGACGGCGGTGGCGTCGGTGACCGGCACGAAGTCTTCGAAGATGAAGGAGTTGGCGCGGGTGGGCACGCCCTTGGTGAAGTAGTTGTCCTTGACGCACAGCGGAACCCCGGCCAGCGGCGCGCGTTTTCGGTCCTCGCCGCGGTCCGCCCGGTCCGCCGCGTGGGCCGCGAGCAGCGCCTGCTTCCGGGTCACCTCGGCGTACGCCTGATAGGTCTTGTCGTACTTCTCGATCCGGTCCAGATACGCCTGGACGAGGTCCGCGGAGGTGAGGCGGCCGGTGCGGATCAGGACGACGGCCTCGGCGAGCGTGGCCTCCGTGGGGTCGTGCCGCGCCGCCTCGCGCACGGGCAGATCGGGCACGGCGACGGCGGGGGCGCCGGTTGCGGTGGGGGCGGCGGGCGCGGTGGGGGTTCGGGCCGGGGCCGCGGCGGCCGGTGCGGCGGACGCGGCGAGGGCGCCACCGGCCCCGGCGGCGGCCGAGGCGGCCAGGAACGTACGGCGGTTGAGGTCGCGGCCCATCAGCGGTCCGCCTCCCCGGTCCAGCCGGTGGTGATCGACGGGTACGCGAGCGGCGCGGCCTCCTGCTGCGCGTACGCCGCCCCCAGCGCGCCGCCCACGCCGCCGGTCGGCGGCGTCCAGTCGGCGAGCGCGCCGGGCGTCGTGGCGACGAACTCGCGCAGCGCCAGCATGATCACGGCGCGGGTGGGCGTCCCGGTCTCGGGGTCGGCCACGTCCGGGAGCTGGTCGAGGTCGACCCCGGCAAGTGCCAGTCGGGCCCGTATGTACGCGTCCAGCGTGTCGCTGTCCAAGGGTGTCTCCGGGGGAATCGTGTGGTGTGGCGGGGGATCAAACAGGTGGTGGTCCGGGGCGGCTGTCTAGAACACCGGCATCGCCGTCAGCTTCTCGTTGTGCAGCAGGAAGACCCGGTTTCCGGCTCCGGTCAGCCGCCAGCTACCGCCGGTCCCCGCGGTGTATGGCCAAGCCGCTTTCCCTTCCCGGGAGTCCACGACCTGTACCCCTCCCGTGCCTCCCGCGTCGGCCACCACCCACACGCTGTTCTCCACGACCACAGGAGCGTCCAGGGGACGGTCCTGGGAAGCGAAGGGCATCGTCCACATATCCGACCCGCCGTCAGCCCTGCGAGCGGAAAGGTCGGTCCCGTCCACGGCGTACACCACGCCCTTCCACACGGCCGGGGCACTCCATCCGCTTTCGTCGGCAGCGCTACGCGCCCACTTCTCCTTGCCGTTCGACAGCGTCAGAGCGGCCAGGGTCCGCCCGCCCAGGTAGACCGTGCCCTCGACGACGACCGGGGGGAGGGACGTAGAGCCGCGCTTGTCGGGCCCCCAGGCGATCCTGCCGTTCTTCGTGTCGAGGGCCACCACCTCGCCGGAGGTGTCGTACACCACTAGACGGCCATCGGCCACCGCGGCTGCTGCCGGGCCGTCGTCCGAAGACCGTACCGGTCCCGGGGCGGTCCACAGAGGGCGGTGCGAGTCGAGCCCTACGGCACGCACCCGGCCTGTCCGCGTGACCAGGTAGACCGCGCTGTCGTCCACAGCCAGCAGCGCCGCCGCGTCGGCGCTTTCGGCCTTCCACTGCTGTGCGCCGTCTTCGACGCTCAGCATGCGCACCGCGCCCTTGGCGTCAGTCGCGAGGATGCCCTCGTCGCGGAGTGCCAGCAGCCGTCCCCTCAGCCCGGTGATCGATGTCGTCCATCGCGGTTTCCCCTCGGTCACGCCGTAGCCGCGCAGCCGGCCGTCCGTCACCGCGACGACGACCAGATCGTGGACCAGAAGCGGAGCCGATACCGCCGTGCCACCGGATTTCGGGGGGCCGAGGTCAACAGGCCCCCACAGGGGCGAGGGCGCGGTGCCCTCGTCGTAGTGCGCCAGCGGCTCGGCGTCCCAGGGCCGCGCCCCGCCCGCCGCGTCCTCGTCGCCGCTCAGCAGCCACCACGCCCCGGCGCCGCCGCCCGCCGCGAGCACCGCGCCGCCCGCGGCGAGGGTGGTGAGCAGCCCGCGGCGGGTGGGGCGGGACGGTTCGTCGCCGGGCATGGTGGCCATCCGGCGGGCGTCCGCCTCGCGGCGTGCGATGTCCTCCGCGAGCGGCCCGGTCCGCCAGATCCGCCCGGCGCCGCGGGGCGGCGTCAGCTGCCCGGCGAGGGCGTCGAGGGCGGGCCGGTCCGCGGGCTCCTTGGCGAGGCAGGGTGCGACCAGGGCCCGTATGTCCTGCGGCACCGCGCCCAGTTCCGGCTCGCCGTGCACCACCTGGTACTGCACGGCGGCCACGTGACCGCCCTCGTGGACCGGCCGCCCGCCCGCCGCGTACGCCAGGACCACGCCGAGGGAGAACACGTCCCCTGCGGGTCCGGTCCGCCGCCCGAGGACCTGTTCGGGCGCGGCGTAACCGGGGGTGGCGACCGTCTGTCCGGTGGTGGTGAGGGTGAGTCCGTGCTCGGGGCGGGCGATACCGAAATCGATGATCCTGGGGCCGCGCGAGGTCAGCACGATGTTCGACGGCTTGAGGTCGCGGTGCACCAGCCCGGCCCCGTGGATCTCCCGCAGCGTCGTCACCAGTACCGCGCCCAATGCCTGGACGGCGGGTTCGCCAAGGGCCCCGTACCGCTCGACGGCCTGGTCGAGCGTGGGCCCCACCAGGAACTCCGTGGCGATCCACGGCCGTCCGCCCTCGGTCTGCGCCGCCAGCACCCGCGCCACCCCACCGCTGCGCACGGACTGCGCCGCGTACGCCTCGCGAAGGAAGCGCCGGGCCATCTCCGGATCGTGCGCCAGCTCCGGCCGCAGCACCTTGACCGCCGCCGTCCGGCCCTGTGCGTCCCGCCCGAGGTACACCTGGCCCATCCCGCCGGCCCCGAGCACGCCGGTGAGGCGGTACGGGCCGAGGCGGAGGGGATCGCCGGTGCCGAGGGGGTTCATGGGATGGGTCTCCTGGTCGGTGGGAGCTACGGGGAAAGAGGGTCTCGCCGGCGAGGCAGGTCATTCGAGCGGGACGGCGCATACGGCCGCGCCACGCACGACAACGACCCTTCGGGCCTCGGGAAGCGCCGTGATCGCCGGGGACAGACCGCCGACATCGCCCCAGGGGCTCGAGAAGGTCCAGGCCACCCGGTGCTTTCGCAGATCGATCGCGGCGATCCACTGGCTGTCGTTGTCCGGTGAGGCGTAGAAGTACCGGTCGCCAACGGCGGGGGTGGCCGAGAAGTCGTACGCCGGCACCTCCCCCTTCTCCTCCCAGAGGAGGCGACCGCTCCGGGCGTCCACCGCGACGAGACCGTTCGCACGCTCCATCGCGTACACCACCCCCTCCCGGACAACCGGAGGACCGTAGTGCTGAGCACCTGGTTCGTAGCTCGCCCCGAACTTCCGGCCCGTGCCGAAGCTCCACTCGAGCGCGCCGTCGGAAAGTCTCAGTGCCAGGAGTTCCCAGGTTCCGATGAACAGATGGTCTGCCGAGAAGGAGTGACGTGCCCCTGGGCGAAGTCCTCCCGACATCTTCTTCGGGATCTTCGTCGACCATCGTGTCGTGCCGTCGCGGGCATCGATCAACGAGACACGTTCGCCTTCCGTCCGTATCAGCGAGGAGCCCTTGGGAGTGGCAATGACGTCGTCGTCCGGAGCGGGCATGGGACGACGCCACAACTCCCTGCCGGTCCGGGAATCGACGGCGATGCGCAGCCAGTCCTCGCGTGCCTCGCCTTCCAGGACCAGCGAACCGCCCACCGCGCCCAAGAACCTCATGTTTTCCGTCGCGAGATCGCGGATCTCGGCGAGCGGGGTCCCGAAGGCGCCCGTGGTGAGGTTCACGGGGACGATCCTGGCTTTGCTGATATCGCTGTTCAGGGCGAACAGCCTCCGACCGTCGGACGCGACGGCACCGGCGGTGGTGACCTGTTCGTTCACACCTCGTCGGGTGCCCGTGCTCGCGTCGAGACAGCGCAGTCCGGCTTCCGAGACCGTGGTGACGACGCCCCCCACCGTGTGCAGCTCGGCTTCCTGGCCGAAATCACCCACAGACGCCTTCCACGACATGCGAGGCGCGCCTCCCGGGGAGCGCCCCGCCTCGGCCGCTCGGCCATCGTCTCCCGGCCCGGATTCGCCGGCATTCCACAGAGCAGATCCGGCACCGGCCACACCGCCGGCGGCGAGCACGGCTCCGGTGACGATCAGCTTCCGCCGGGTGACACGCGGCCGCCCCGGTTCGGCTGCCGAGGTCGTGAGGCCGGCATCCGGTGCGGGCAGCCGGGGAGGCGGTGCCTGCCACACCGCCGCCGCACGCCGCGCGATCTCCGCGAGTACGGTGTCCGGAAGGTACTCCGCGAAATCACCGTCGCCACCGTGGAGCCAAGTTCTGAACTCCGTCGTGTTCGGACGCTGCTCCGGGTCCTTGGCCAGACCTCGCGCCAGCACGGGGCGCAGTCCATCCGGCACACCGGACAGGTCGGGCTCCGCGTACCGAACCCGGTAGAGCAGATCCGCCGGCTGTCCGCTGCCGAAGGGCGGGCTGCCGCTCGCCGAGAAGGCGAGCACCGCGGACAGGGCGAACACATCGCCCACCGCGGTGTGTTCACCGCCGACCGCCTGCTCCGGTGACATGTAGGCGGGCGTTCCGGCCGTCGCACCCGTGCGGGTCAGCCGGTCGTCTCCGGCTGCCCGGGCGATGCCGAAATCGATGACCTTGGGGCCGAGCGCGGTCAGCAGGATGTTGGAGGGTTTGAGGTCACGGTGCACGACGCCGGAGCGGTGAAGCTGGGCGAGTGCGTCGCACAGCGCCGCGCCCAGGACGCGTGCGGCGGACTCGGGCAGAGCACCACAAAGCGCTACCGCCTCGTCGAGCGACGGGCCGAGGACGTATTCGGTCGCCAGCCACGGCGTCGGGGCGAGCGAGTCCGCGTCGATGACCTGAGCACCGTACTGCCCACCGATGATCCGGGCGGCGTCGGCTTCCAGGCGGAAGCGGCTGCGGAACTCGGTCCGCGCGGCGAAGTGCTCATGCACGGTTTTCAACGCGACCGTGCGCCCTTGGGCGGAGCGGCCGAGATAGACCGTGCCCATTCCTCCGCTACCGAGCCGGGCGATGAGGCTGTAGGGGCCTATGGCCCGCGGATCGTCGTGTGCGAGAGGGGAGACCATCAGCATCAATCCACGGGAAGTGCGTAGAGAACGCTGTCACTCAGAACGAAAGCCATACCGGGGGCGGTGCCCGTGACGCGGCCGGGAAGAGTGCTCTGCCCCCCGCTCCCAGCGGGGGCGAACCGCCACCGCAGCGCACCGTCCGTTGCGTCGAACGCCTCGATTTCGGACTGGGTCGACTGGAATACGGTGGTCCCCGCATGGCTCACCGCGGTCTCGCCCGGGGCCCAGGAGAAGTTGAGAGGCACCGCACTTCGACGCCGCCACCGCGCTCTTCCGCTGCGTATGTCGACGGCGTGGGTGGTGGCGTGCGAATCGGTGACGTAGACCGAATGCCCGTGAGTTACCGGCGCAGCGGACGGCGTTCCTCGGGTTCTGGCCCGCCAGCGCTCTTTGCCGCTGACGATGTCGTGGGCCTTCATGACCTCCCCGCCGCAGGTGATCAACAGATTTCCGGGGGCCACCAGCGGCGACTCATTCGATGCGTCCGTCCCCCGGTACGTCCGGATCCACAGCTTCCGGCCGTTGCGGCGGTCCAGTGCCAGATAGGACACGGGACCGTCGCCGGTGCCGGCACCACTGCTGGGAAGCAGGATCATGCTCTCGAGCAGGAGCGAGATGGTGTCGCTGCCATCGCCGTGGAACGCTTCAGGCAGCGGAGTACGCCATCGCTCCTTGCGCTTCCTGAGGTCATAGGCGACCACCGCGTATTCGTCGCGTTTCGCCCCTTCCTCGCTGTTCCCCTTGATCAGGAACCACAGCGTGTTGTTGCCGGCGGCGAGAAACGCGAAGACCGAAGGGGCATCGACACCGCTGTATCGCCTCTCCACCCACATGATCCGGCCTGTGCTCAAGGAGACCGCGGAGAAGGCGGAGGTGTCCGGGGAGAGGAACGTTCCGTCGCCGAGCAGCAGGAGGGAGGACATGGGATAGAGGTCGTCGCGCGACCAGAGCGCTCTGCCGGTCCGCAGCGTCAGAGCGGTTACGGATCTGGCCGTATTGACGAGCGCGACCCTTCCCTGCCAGAGAAGCGGATCCTGTCGCAGTTCACTTTCGACGTCATGCCGCCACAACGGAGCAGGCGCGGTCCCTCTGAGATTCGGCTCGGTTCGGAGCCCCGGCTCCTCTCCCGCCGCCCGCCATCCGGCGACCCCACCTGCCCCAAGGCCGAGACCAACCGCACCGGAGAGGACACCGATCGTCACCGCCCGTCGGGAGGGACCGGGCCGCGCCGCCGTGCCCGGCTCGGCCACATGCTCGGCGTCGTATCCGGCCGGCTCCGCGGGATACGTCGCGTCCAGCTCGCCAAGGGTCGCCACAATGGGCCGCGGCAGTCCGCCCGAGGTGTCAGCGGTCCCCGCTTCACGCAACTTCCGGGCCACGGTGACCGGCCGCGGTCGCGCTTCGGGATCAGCCGCCAGACAGGCGGCGATGAGCCCGCCCATCCGCTCCGGCAGAGCCGCGCGTGACGCGTACGAGAGGTCCGCGCGTCCCGTCGCCGCGTAGCAGAGCACGGCGCCCAGCGCGTAGATGTCTCCGGCCGGGCGGGGCCGGCCACCCGTTCGCTGTTCCGGTGGCAAGCTGAAGAGGTCGATTCCGGGTGAGCCGGCATGCCCGGAACCGTCCAAAGCCGCCGCTCGCACCAGTCCGTAGCCGGTCAGCCGGGGACCGTCGGTCATGAGGAGGGTGGTCGCGGGCGAGATACCCGCGTGCACCAGTCCGCCGGCATGCCAGTCGGCGAGAGCCTGGGCCAGGACCGTGCCCAGCGCACGCACCGTCGACTCGGGTAGCGGCCCCTTGTACGCGGCGAGCGCCCCGGCGAGTGACAGAGCGGGGAAGCAGTCATAGGCGACCCACGGAAGGTCCTCGTGAGCCGGGGCGATATCGATGACCGGGGCGGCCCAGGACCCCGTGAGCCGTCGGGAGTTCTCGGCTTCCGCGCGAAATCGCACCCGGTATCCCGGGTCTTCGGCGAGCGTTTCATCCGGGAACATCAACACGGCCATGCGGCCGGTGCGATCGTCCCGGGCGAAGCGGCGACGCGCGCCACCGATGCGGCCGTGGGCATCCACCATGCCGACGAGACGGTACGGACCGAGCCGAGCCGGTTCGGCCGCCTGCACATTCATGCACTCCTCCAGAACATTCGCGGCTCAGCGCAGTGGCAGGCCATAGACGCTCTTCCCACTGACGACGACGGCCAGATCGTCCGTGAGGGCGACTCTGCGACGCGTCACGGTCCGGGTGGCTTCCGTCGCACCGCTGTCCGTGAAGCGCCAGCGCAGTGTGCCATCCTCGGCGTCGATGGCATCAACTTCCACGTCACTGCTCATCAGCACCGTGTGCCCGGAAGGACTCACCCTTGTATCGGGCGTGCGCGCTCCGGACAACGCCTTCATGACGAAGCCGTAGACGCGCTGCCACCGCACATCCCCGGTGTCCACCGAGAGCGCATGGACCGCATAGCCGCCATCGGTGGCGTACACCGTGTCCCCGTGGATGACCGGAGGGCCGAAGTCGGCGGGATGCCCGGAGGAGATGTGGCCCTTCGCCGGTACGGTCCACGAGGGCCCGCCCCCGCGTGCCAGGTCATAGCCGCACAGGTCGGAGTTGACCGAGGCGATGAGGGTACCGCCGCCGTCGGTGGTGACCGGCCGTCCGGCCGTCACCCCCTTGTAGGAACGCGTCCAGCGCCGCGCCCCATGGGTGCGGTCGAAAGCCATGAACCGCTCGCCCCGCACCACGAGGACGTCCTTCGTCAGGTATCCCAGGTCGAAGGCGCCGGGCAGTGGGCTGGTCCACAGCCCTTCGCGCCGGGTGACGTCGAAGGCGATCAGGACCCGGCTGTCGATCCCGCCCTTCCGTCGGCGTTCCGCGGCGATCCAGATGGTGCCGCCGTCCACCGCGAGAAGGGCGGCGTACGGGGTCCGGCCTCCGGAGCGGAATTCCGCCGGCTGCCACTCGGTGTCCCCGGTGCGGGGAGCGAGAGCGGCGATCCCAGTGCCCGGGATGAGCACCAGGTCCTTCCCGACGAGCCGGGGCCGCGCCCGTGCGCGGACGTCGTCCCTGGTCCACAGCCTCTTACCAGTACGCAGGTCGAGCCCGGTGACGCCCTCGTCGGTCGCGATGACCGTGGTCTGGTCCGCGCAGATGAGCGGGTCGTACGCGAGCGGGCCGCCCTCGGTGTCGAATCGCCACAGCGGGGTCGGCGGCGCGCCCGCGAGCCGACGGCGTGAACGGTGGGCCGCCATCAGGCGCTCGGCTGGGGTGCGCGGTGCCGGGGCGTCCCCGGCCGTCACCGCCCCTGCCACGGCCCCTCCTGCGGCGATGCCCGCCGCGCCGCAGGCCGTCCCGATGAGCAGGGACCGCCGGGAGGGACGGGCCGTGTCCCGTGCCCCGGTGTCTTCGGCGGTGTCCGAACGGCCGGGCACATGGCCCGGCGGATGCGCGGCGCCGCCCGTGCCACGCCGGCCGACGGTGGTGCGCTCGGGCATGGCCGCGTGGTTGGTACTGCCCGGTGCCGCCCCCTCCCGTGGGAACGCCGTCTCCGCCGCTTCGTTCTGCGTCGCCACCGCGTCGATCTCCGCCGCCAGCACCGACGCGGACTGCTCCGCCAGCGCGACGACCAGCCGCGCCGGGAGCCAGCCCGGGCCCAGCACGCTCACGGCCCGGCTGATCCCGGCGTCCAGAGCGGTCGCCCCCGGCCCGCCGCCCGGGGTGCGCGGAGAGCCGGAGGCGCCGTCGACGACCGGCAGCGCCCGCGCCGCGCTCGGGGCGGGCAGCGGGGCGCCTGCGCCGCGCAGCAGGTCGTCCAGCAGTGTCCGCGCCGTCGGCCGGTCCGCCGGGTCCGGGGCGAGGCACGCGCGCAGCGTGTCCCTCAAGTCCTGCGGCAGCGCGTCCGCTTCGGGCCGCGTCCGCCCCGTCGCCGCGTACGCCAGCACCGCGCCCAGCGCGAAGACGTCCCCCAGGGGGCGCGGCCGTCCGCCCGCGAGCTGTTCGGGGGGCAGGGCGTCGGCGTCCAGCCCCGGCAGCCCGGCCCGCGCCGTGCCGTCCGGCCCGGCGGCCCGTACCGCGCCGAACCCGGTCAGCCGGGGACCGTCGCCCGCCAGGAACACCGTGGCCGGCGCGATCCCGGCATGCGTGAACCCCGCCGCGTGCGTCTGGTGCAGCGCCTCGGCCAGCGCCGCGCCGACCGCCCGTACGGTACGCACCGGCAGCGGCCCTCCGTACGCCTCCAGCGCGGCGGGCAGCGGCAGCGTCGGGAGATACGGGGACGCGCTCCACGGGAGATCCGTACCGTCGCCCGAGACCTCCACGACAGGCGCGATCCACGGGCACCGCGAAGCGCCACTCAGCAGCCGCGCGTTCTCCGCCTCCGCCCGGAACCGCGCCGGGTATCCCGCGTCGTCGGACGACGCCACCGGCGGCGCGCTGATGAGGACCGTACGATCGCCACCGCCGCTGCGCGCGATGAAGCACCGTGCCACCGCCGCGACGTCCCCCGCCTCCGGATCCAGCCGCGCGATGAGGTGATAGGGACCGATCCGCCGCGGGTCGTCCCGGCTCAGCGGTTCCACGAGCGCCTCGTCGTGGCGAACGTACTCACGTGCAAGGCCCCCTCGTCGTACCGCTTTCCGCCCGTGACATGCGCGCGGCAGTCACCCTACCCGGCAGCTCAGGGACGCCCCCTTCCGGTCCGCCCGGTCCTTCCGGTGTGGACTGGCGGTGTTCGATTGCCGCCGTGCGCACTGGTGGATGAGACTGTCCGTCAAGGGCCGTGCGGGTTTGTTCCCGCGGTATCGCGAAGGGATTCTCCACCGATGGCTGACGCCAAAGAGAAGGCTGAGCTGTACGCCCTCGACATCTCCGGTGTCGAGTGGCTCAGTGCGCCGGGCAGCACCACCGAAGAACGCGTGGAGATCGCCTATCTGCCGAACGGGGCCGTGGCCATGCGCAATTCGGCCGACCCCGAGACGGTGCTGCGCTACACGGAAGCGGAGTGGCGCGCCTTTGTGCTCGGCGCGCGGGACGGGGAGTTCGACGTGCGCTGAGCAGGGGTTCGCGCGATGCGCGCGGAGGGGGCGTACACCGGTCGGTGTACGCCCCCTCCGCGCGTGCGCCGGCTTTCCCCTGGAGTCCCGGGGGCGACTCCACCGTGACGGCGCGTAGCGGTAGGCTCACAGGGTTCGGGGGACGACGTCACCGGGGCACCGGCGTGACGTGTACCGGATCTCGCTCCGCACAGGGAAGCTGAAACGAGGGGGACTGACCGCCCGGTGAGCCAGATTGTCGTCAAGCGTCCGCCCCGGGCGCTGCCGCCCGATGTGCCCACGGACGAAGTCCAGCTCACAGCGCCCCCGGAGCTGTCGCGCCCGGAGCAGGGCGGTCTGCTGACGCAGTTTCTGCCCCTGCTCGGCATGGGCGGCTCGATGGTCTGCTTCTTCAACTCCGGCGCGGGGCCCTTCATGCGCGTCATGGGCTGGATGATGCTCGTGTCGGCCCTGGCCACCATCGCCGCCCAGGTCGTGCGCTTCCGGCGCGGCACGGAGGGCCGGACGGCCGGGGCGCGCCGGGACTACCTGAGGTACCTCGCGCACATCCGGCGCGGTGTGCGCCGTACCGCCCGGAGCCAGCTCGAAGTGCTGCTGTATCTGCACCCGGCGCCCGACCAGCTGTGGGCGATGGTCGCCGAGGGCAGCAGGGTGTGGGAACGCAGGCTGGGGGACGAGGACTTCGGCCAGGTCCGGGTCGGCGTCGGCCCGCAGCAGCTGTCGACCCCGCTGGTGGCCCCGACCACGGCGCCGGTCGACGAGCTGGAGCCGCTCGCGGCGGGCGCGATGCAGAAGTTCCTGATGCTGCACGGCGCGGTGGACGGACTGCCGGTGGCGGTGTCGCTGCGCCGCTTCTACCACCTCACGGTCGCCGGGGACGCGGACACCGCCCGGGGCACGGCGCGCGCCGTGGTGGGCCAGCTCGTCACGTTCCACTCGCCGGAGGACCTGGCCGTGGCCGTCCTGGCGGGCGGCCCGGACGCCGTCGCGCGCTGGGACTGGACGAAGTGGCTGCCGCACACCCAGGTCCCCGGCGCCCTGGACGGAGCGGGCACACGGCGGCTGTTCTGCCAGGACGCGGACCAGCTGGAGGCGCTTCTGGCCGGGGGCGGCCCGGACGGGTCGGGGGGTCCGCTCGCCGGGCGCCCCCGCTTCAATCCCGACGGGCCACCGGTCCTCGACGCGCGCCATGTGGTCGTCATCCTCGACGGCGGCACGGTCTCGTCCGACGCGCTGCTGGCTCACGCGGACGGCATCCAGGGCGTCACCGTCATCGAGGTGGTGCCGGGCGAGCTGGACGAGCCGCGCGGCAGCCTGTCGGTGGACGTACGCCCCGGACGGCTCGTCCTGCGGTCGGCCGCCGGTCTGGTCTACGAAGGCGAGCCGGACACGCTCCCGCTGGAGGCGGCCGAGGCGCTGGCCCGCCAGCTCGCGCCCCTGCGCGTCGGGGTCGGTGACCAGGGCGAACCGCTGCTGGCCGAACTGGACTTCACCGACCTGCTGGACCTCGGCGACGCGGCATCGGTGGACGCCACCCGCACCTGGCGGCCCCGTACGACGGCCGAGCGGCTGCGGGTCCCCATCGGGGCCGGTGAGGACGGCGAACCGGTGATGCTCGACCTCAAGGAGGCCGCGCAGGGGGGCATGGGCCCGCACGGGCTGTGCGTGGGCGCCACCGGTTCGGGCAAGTCGGAGCTGCTGCGCACGCTGGTCCTGGCGCTCGCGGTCACCCACTCTTCCGAACACCTCAACCTCGTCCTGGCGGACTTCAAGGGCGGCGCGACCTTCACCGGCATGGCGGAGCTGCCGCACGTCTCCGCGGTCATCACCAACCTCGCGGACGATCTGACCCTCGTGGACCGCATGGAGGATTCCATCCGGGGCGAACTGCAACGCCGTCAGGAGATGCTCCGCGGCGCGGGCAACTACGCCAACGTCCACGACTACGAGCGCGCGCGGGCCGCGGGCGCCCCGCTGGAGCCGCTGCCCACTCTCCTGCTGATCATCGACGAGTTCAGCGAGCTGCTCAGCGCCAAACCGGACTTCATCGAGATGTTCATCCAGATCGGGCGCATCGGCCGCTCGCTCGGGGTGCACCTGCTGCTGTCCTCCCAGCGCCTGGAGGAAGGACGGCTGCGCGGGCTGGACACCTACCTGTCGTACCGCATCGGCCTGCGCACCTTCTCCGCCACCGAGTCACGGGCCGCCATCGGGGTGGCCGACGCGTACCACCTGCCCACGCTGCCCGGCTCCGGCTACCTGAAGTTCGGCACGGACGAGATGGTGCGCTTCAAGGCGGCGTACGTCTCGGGCGCGTACCGCACCCACGACCCGGCGGTCGACGGCGGTGACGGGGCGTCCCCGCTCGACCGGCGGCCCGCGCTGTTCACCGCCGAGCCGGTCCCGGCCTCGTACGCCTCCCCCGCCCCCGCTCGGGGCGCGGCCCCGCCGGACGACGCCCCGTCGGACGACACCCTGTCGGACACGGTGCTCGACGTCATCGTCCGGCGGCTGGAGGGGCAGGGTCCGGCGGCGCACGAGGTGTGGCAGCCACCCCTCGACGCCTCCCCCGCGCTCGACGAGTTGCTTCCCCCGCTGGCCACCTCCCCGGCCCGCGGCCTGCATGCGCCGGACTACGCGCGTCCGGGCGACCTGGTCGTCCCCGTCGGGCTGGTCGACAAGCCCTTCGAACAACGGCGCGAAGTCCTCTACCGCGACTTCTCCGATGCGGCGGGCAACCTCCTGGTGGTGGGCGGCCCGCAGTCCGGCAAGTCCACCCTCCTGCGCACGCTCATCGCGTCCTTCGCCCTCACCCACACCCCGCGCGAGGCCCAGTTCTACGGCCTGGACTTCGGCGGCGGCGGACTGTCCGCGATCGCCGGCCTGCCGCACGTGGGCACGGTCGCCTCGCGGCTGGACCCGGAGCGGGTGCGCCGCACGGTCGCCGAGGTCATCGGCGTACTGACCGACCACGAGGAGCTGTTCCGCGCGCGCGGCATCGACTCGATCGCCACATACCGGAAGCGGCGGGCGGTGGGCGAGCTTCCCGACGAGTCCTGGGGCGACGTCTTCCTCGTCATCGACGGCTGGGGCGCCTTCAAGCAGGAACACGAGGCGCTCGAGGGCCCGGTCATGGACCTCGCGACCCGCGGGCTCGGCTACGGCGTCCACCTGGTCCTGACCGCCACCCGCTCCATGGAGGTGCGAGCGGCGCTCAAGGACCAGTTCATGAACCGCCTCGAGCTGCGCCTGGGCGACCCCCTGGACTCCGACTTCAACCGCAGGACGGCCGCCAACGTCCCGGTCGGCGTTCCCGGCCGCGGCCAGACCGCCGAAGGTCTCCACTTCCTGGCCGCGCAGCCCCGCCTCGGCGCCACCGCCGCGGACACCGACTCGACTTCCGACGCCGGGCCGACCGCCCCGACCGACCCGACCGACCCGGCTGTCGGCACCCACCCGGTTGTCGGCACCGACGCGCCCGCCGGCACCGACCCAACCGCCGGGACGGACGCGACCGCTGGGGCCAACGTCACCACCGCAGCCGAACCGACCACCGGAACCGGTCCGGCTGCCTCGCTGGGCCCGACCGCAAGCACCAACCTGACCTCCGCGGCCGGTCCTGCCTTCACCACGGAACCGGCCGCCGCGACCTCCGCCCTCGTCCGCGCGGTCAGCGCCCACTGGCCCGGCCCCGGCGCCCCCGAGGTCCGCGTCCTCCCCCGTGAACTCCCCGCCGACCAGCTCCCGAAGCCCCTCGACCACCCGCACCTCGGTCTGCCGATCGGCATCGACGAGGACAGCCTCGCCCCGGTCTTCATCGACTTCGACGCCGCCCCGTTCTTCCTGATCTTCGGCGAAAGCGAGTCGGGCAAGACCTCCCTGTTGCGCCTCCTGGCCCGGCAGATCAGCGAGCGCTACACCCCTGACGAGGCGAGGATCGTCGTCGGCGACTACCGCCGCACCCTCCTGGAGGCCGTCCCGGAATCCCACCTCCTGGAGTACGCGCCGGCCGCCCCCGCCCTCGAGATGCACATGGACGCGCTGAGCGCCCTGATGCGACACCGGGCCCCGGGCCCCGACGTCACTCCACGGCAGCTCCGCGCACGCGACTGGTGGAGCGGGCCCCGGTTCTTCGTCATCGTCGACGACTACGAGCTGGTCGCCACGAGCGCCGGAAACCCCCTGGACCACCTGCTGAGCGCCCTGCCCTTCGCCCGCGACGTCGGCGTCCACCTCATCATCGCCCGCAGCACGGCCGGCGCCTCGCGCACCTCGTACGAGCCCTTTCTGCAGCGCGTCAAGGAGCTGGGCGCCCAGGGCGTCATCCTCTCGGGCGACCCCGGCGAAGGCGACCTTCTCGGTGGCACCCGCCCCCGCCGCCTTCCCCCGGGCCGCGCCACCCTGATCACCCGCAAGAGCGGCACGCCGCTCATCCAACTCGGTTGGTTGCCAGACCAGTTGGGGAGTGAATAGGCGTGTCGACGTGTGTCATGCCATGTCGGTGCGCAAGCCTGAACCAGCCGACGGCAGTGGCAGCGCAGAGGGGTGGCACACCATTGGCGCCCGCACAGCTCAACTCACCGCATGAGAGGGAGCCTCATCTAGGCCGAGCCTCACGGTATCTGAGTAGGCGTACTCATGCCCAAACAAGGCGCTATGCCCATACGATTGACGACCAATCTTACACCAATTCCATAGCCAAAATGGGGGGAAATCAACCAATGGCCACTTTCGACGAAGAGTGGGCACAATTCAAACGCCAAGCATCCGCCGATTCAGGCATGAACCTGGCCAGTGCTGATGGACCCCCAGACTGGAAGAGCGGGCAAGGGCGCCTCAAATCCAAGAAGCCCGCCTGGAAAACGGCAGGGAATTCCGTCGGCTCACTTCAGAGCGACATCAAGAAAGCACTGGCCAAGCTGGAACTTGAGCAAAAGGACTTGGGAGCGGGTACGGACACCGGCAGTGGAGTGCACAGTGCAGCAGTTGAGCGAGAACTGTACCGCTCCTGGAACCGCTACCTCAGTGACCTGAGCGGGCGATGCGCCAAGCTTCAGGATCTACTCGAAAAGGCGGGTGACTCCTTCTACAAAAATGACGAGGCCATCCGAGGCGCTTTTAGCGGGTTGACCGATCGTTACAAGGACACGCGCCGCGTCGGCGGCGACGCTCGAGGCCGGTGATTCGACGTGGACTACACAACCCTCAAATCTCTCAAGCCTTCCAGGTTCGAGGACGCAGCGGCCGGATATCAGACGGTCAGCGATATGGCCAGCCAAGCCAAGGATAACCTTGAGAACCGTATAGCCATCAAGATGCAGGGTGCACTTGAGGGCGATGCCGCACAAGAGGCCGTGAAACAGCTTCGGATGCTGGCCAAAAACTTCCACTACACCCAGATTGAGTGCGGCGTGGTGAGTACGGCCCTCAACGCCCTCGCATCCGAGCTCCGGACCGCCAAGAACAAGCTCGACAACGCCATCGAGGATGCGCAGTCCGAGAATTTCACGGTGGAGTCCGATGGGTCCGTGACCTACCCAGCGGCTGGAGACAAGGTAGACGGCAAAACCCCAGAAGGCGGCACAGTCACCGGCAGTGCCCACGGGAAGGCGTCCAACAAGGCAATCGATCCAGCCGGCCAGGCGACAGATACAGCTGACGCGTTGGAACGCCAGGCGGAAAACACCCATCCCAACCCGAACTACGGTAGGGCAGTAGCCTACGCAGACCGCATTGCCGAGGCGGTCTACGAGGCGACAGAGGCCGACAACGAGTGGGCCCCGAAACTGCGGAGATTGAAGGCTGACGACGACCTCGTCGTATCCAAATATGATTGGGCCGACGCCCAGAAAGACACAAGGAGCGTCCGCGATAGCGCAAAAGACTACCTGGGCAACATCAAGAGCCCACCCAAGGATGGCAGCCCTCAAGAAAACGCCAAGTGGTGGAAGAGCCTCTCAGAGCAAGAGAAGGCCGACTACGCCGCCATACATCCTGCCAGACTTGGGAACATTGACGGCATTCCATCCGATATCCGCGACGAGGCCAACCGTACAGTACTCGCAGAGAAGCGATCCGAATACCAGATCCGACTTTCACAAATCCCCGATGAGCCCACTAAATTCAAAAACCTCGGCCCCAACACAACAGTCTATACACAAGAATGGCTTGATTGGCGCCACAAGTATGAAGCAGACAAGAAGTACCTGCAAACTTCCTTGCACGGGATGAATAAAATCCAGGAGCGCATCGATAAAACAGGCCAAGAGGACCTTCCCAGAGCTTACATCCTAGGATTTAGCGCGAAGGACGACGGGCGCGCAATCATCGCGAACGGAAATCCGGATACAGCCGATCACACTGCAGTCTATGTGCCGGGAACCACAGCTAGCCTCGGTAAGATCGATGGCGACATAAATCGAATGACTGAGCTTTGGCGAGCGGCAGAGCCGATGGCAGACGGTGAAGTCTCTACCATCACCTGGCTCGGCTACGACGCGCCCGATGGTATCGCAAAAGACGCCCCATTCAGTCATTACGCAAACGACGGGGCTCCAGCTTTCAACAAATTCATCGACGGCCTCAATACTACGCATTCGGGGCCAGGAAGCCATATCACCGCGATTGGTCATTCTTACGGCACTACACTCATCGGCTCCGCAGCCCGCCAGGGCGACGTGGATATGGGCGATGTAATATTCGCGGGCAGTCCGGGCGTCCAGGTCGGCCACGCCGATCAACTGGACGCCCCCAAGGGGCATGTATGGAACGAGGGAGCCGACGATGACTTCGTCCCGGCAATCGGGCGACTCGGGCACGGCCACCGCGAGTTCCACGCCGATACAGGCTTCGACTGGACCGTCCCGAATGACAGAAACTTCGGAGCCAACCAGATGAGCGTCGACACATCAGGTCACAGCGGCTACTGGGACAAGGATTCCCAAAGTTTGAAGAATCAAGCAAAGGTGGTGACCGAAAATTACGATGGTGTACAGCGTGAAAAATACTAACCGCACGACGCGGCCAGTAAGTCCAAAACATTTTACAGTGGCCCTGATCACTACAGCTGCCACACTGACGGGATGCTCCAGTATGAACAACGAAGACGAATTGGGGTACACCCCAAAAACGCGCAGCGTCTCTCAAGCGCGAGAACAGGCTCGAAGCCTTTCAAGTGAGATTTTCGATGTCATTGGCCTCAACGGGGAAACGAGCAAGCCTGGGCCGGGAGTCTCTCAGTGTGCCGACAAGGACTCGGATAAATTTTACAAGATCCACCATCCCTGGTCTTTGTCAGGTGTACCGATCGAAGACCTCAAAAAGGGTATGACTCGCCTCAAGGAAGACCTCCCCAAGAAAGGATGGAAGATCGTAAATTACGGGCCCAACAACAGCCCAGCCAAGAATATTGAGATGACCGCAGATTCCACGAAGCAACCTTTCTCTGTCAATATTGAACTCTTTGACAATAGTAAGAAGCCTGCGGGGGAAAAACGGAAGTCGCTGATCTACGTAGACCTGGTCTCCGCCTGTTTCCAGGTCCCGAGTGGAGAGAAAGTTAACGAGTACTGATGCCTCACGCGTAAGCGCATCTTAAGCGCACTCCGTCGCCCGCCGGTTCCCCAGGCTGGCTACCACGCCGTACGCGAACAGGAAGTTCCAGTCAGTGGCGAGAGAGTCGACTAAGCCGCAAGACTACTAAGGGCGGAGTCACGACTCGTTGATGCTCCAAGCCAACGATTACCGATGAATAATAAAGCTGCACGGGGCTCTCGTCTCATCGGAAGATGGCGAGGAATTGGTCATCCAGCTTCAGTGGCTCTGCTCAATGCATTTTGGTATTCCCAAGTCCACTCCGCGTCGCGCTGGTCTTCCGGAAGGCCACCCAGACCGGAGTGCAAGAAATCAACAGCATCAGCGCTCTCACCCAGGGCAAAGTGCACCACACCCATGGCCATTTGAAAGAAGGGCGGGCGGTACCAGTACAGCGAGCGAGGCGGTTCCGTGAGCTTCTGCATCAGCGTGGTTGCATCATCAAGAAGCCGAAGAGCCTCCTCGCGCTCCCCCATGGACGCATAACCCTGAGCCGCCTGGAGCCCGTCGAAACAGCGTTGCGACGGATTGGCCCCAGGAGTGTGCAGAGCGGCCATGGCATTGCGCACAACTCTCGTGCTTCGTCCCTGTTGACGGGCTACGTAGCCTTTGAAGCTCACAGCGATAGCCGCAATAGTGGGATCACCTGCTTCATCAGCAAGCTCCTCGGCCCGCGAGAGCAGATCAATGGCGCGTTCGTCTTTTCGAACTGCCGCATGCAGCCATCCAGTGTATTGAACCCACTCGGCGGCAACGGCCACAAAAGCATCGCGGTGCTCTCCGCGTACATTGCGGGCCAGAGTTTTAATGATGCCTAGTTGCCCACGCATCGCAGGAAGAACTGATCCTGGCCCGATAGCGTCTTCCAACTGTCTCTGCGCCCAAAGGGCATCAGCGAATACCTCGACTGTCCTCCCATCCATGCGGGACGGATTTCCCACCGACCTCGCCACACGTTCAATGTCCTCCCCGTTGGTGGTTGCAGCGAGCGCGGCGAGTTTACCCTCAGCGCCGAGCAACTCGTCCAGAGATCGCGCCAGTTGAGGCGATGGGAGCTGCTTGCCAGACAGCGCGCGCGACAGATAGGCGGGGTCGTAGTTCATGGCACGAGCCGCGGCCCGCAGGCTCATGTGCCGTTCGCGTAACGCTTCCTTGGCCGCTTCGGTGAACGTCCCATCCGGCATCGCTGTGCCCCACTGATCCGTCTGCCTGTTGACTACCAATCCTAGTCAACGCTCTGAGCAGCCCATCTGACCAGAGTTGCAGCAAGGATGGGGAGACCCCGGCGACGTGTCAGCGTCCCGGGGCGTGGCCAGCAGCTATCAAGGAGCTGATGACATGCTCGACCCTATCCGGCGTGCACTCGAATAGGTGAGATCGGTTCGCGCCGCCTTACGGCCACGCGGCCGTCACCGGGCCCGATCTGCAGTTTTCACGCCACCCACCGCCAATGCGGCGTTTCCACCCCCACCCGGCAGCGGCGTGCTGTCCCCGGCCGCCGCCGTATAGCTTCCGGTACCGCAGCCGCTGCGATGTTTGCTCCGGCGTGAGGAACCGGTCGACAGCCGTCGTGGAGTCGTCTGGCCGTACATCCTCGTCCACGAGGGATGCCAGCAGCGCCTGCCAGATGAGCAACACCAAGGGCTGGAGCTGAAGCGGGAGCGGCCGCGGGTCCTGTGGCTGGCCTCCGACGGCTTCTGCATGGAACCGGCATGGATTCACGGCGTGCTCGTGGAGGCCGGCCGGTGATGGCGACGAACGGACTGCGGCTGCTGCCATGGACGACGCCGGATGGTCTCCCGTGCTACCTATCACCGGCCGACACCAACAGCCGGTTGAGCCGACGGGCGGACGAGATCGAAGCCCTCCAACTGTCCATGGCGGCCGAACTCCTCGGTCACGCCCGCATGTTGCTCGATGAGCGCAAAGTGGATATTAGAGAGATCCGTTTTCTCGCGGAACGACTGTGTGAGGCGCTTCGCGATGTGCTTCGAGTCGCCGAGAGCAGGGGAGCACGACTGCGTGCGGCCGATGATGAGAACGGTTACGCAGAGCCGAACGTCAGCATGGTCAGCGACAGCGCGTCCGACAGCGACCGGGAGCCCTCATGAACTACCGGACCATCAGCGGCCTCAGCGGCGGCTAAACCGCGCCCACGGCTGACGGCGCCCCGCCCGGAGCGCCGACCCGCACTTGACCTCGTAGCCCCGGAAGCGCCAGGTCTTCCCGCTTCCGGGGCTGTCCAGAATGAAAGGCCAGCCATAGCGACTGTCTGCGAGGTCATCCCACAGGCTCCGGCCGAACTGTGACTATGCCCGCCGCCGCTGGCGCGCGAGTGCGTAGCCTCCGCCTCCGAGAGCCAGGGCTGCTGCGACACCGACTCCGGCATAGATGAGAGTGTTGTCGCTGCCGTCATCTCCGCTTGTCGCGGAGGCGGCAGGGGTCTTGCCCTGGGCCTTCGGGGAGCCCGGAGGGGTACCGGTCTTCGAGGACGAAGACGGCGATGCAGAGGAGTCCTCGCCTGGATGGTACTTCGGGAACAGCGGATTGACGTCGGCCGGCCCCGGGTCGCCCTTGCCGTCGAGCAAGACCTGGGCGGGGCGGATGATGCCGTAGCCGATGTACTCGCTGGGGACCTTGCCCTTGGGCTTGCTGGCCGTTTGCATCATCACGCGCAGGACCTGGTTCGCGGTCCACTTGGGGTGGGCGGACCAGATGAGGGCGGCCGAGGCGGAAGTGAGGGCTGTGGCGTGGCTGGTGCCCGACTCCGTACACGAAACGCCCTCGCCATTGCAGTGAGCAGGAATTCCTTCACCGGGGGCAGCAAGAGCCACTTGTGGACCGTGGGTCGAAAACTTGGATACGGTACCACTCTGGTTGACCGAAGCCACCCCGACCACGCCAGGAAGAATTGATGGATATCCGGGGGTGTTTGATGACTCACCATCGTTTCCGGCGCCTGCGATAATCAATGCACCGCTGGAGTTGATCTCATCGACGCCTTTACGCAAGCGCTCCTTGGCACTCTTGGTCAGGTAACCGGTGATGGTTTCCGAGAGATTAATAATGCGAGCCCCCCGCTGTATAGCGTACCGGATCCCCTTGAGCAAAGCTGGGGTCCCATCGCCAAGAACAGCTTTCCCCGGGTTGACCCTCACAGGGAGTACCTTGGCGCCCGGGGCAAGGCCCTGGAGCCCACCGGAACCGCCTTTGCCGGCGATGAGGGCAGCCATCTCGGTTCCATGACCATCGGTGTCAACGTCCGCGCGCTTTGAATCGTAGGAGAAGTCCTTCCCCTCCAATACTTGCCCGCGCAATTCGGAGAGCGAATCGTCAACACCGGTGTCAAGCACAGCAATTGTCATTCCCTTCCCCGTGCTGTGCTGCCAGAGTTGGTCTGCCTTCATGGCGGTGAGGTACCACTGCCGCGAATGCACGCTCTCAGCAGTCGCCGGAGACGTGAAACTGCCCATGCAAACCGCAACGGCGGCGAGCAGTGTCAAACCGCGCCGCCAACGCCTCCTGCTTTCACCGGACAAGCGTGACATGCCTGAGAAATCCCCTAAGAATGCAAGTACCAGTGACTATTCAACGACGGGAGGCAGCGTATCCCGACGCCCGAGCTCCCAGGCTTCCTGATCGTCCAATGCACCCCCTGACGCAGCGTCGGACCGGCGACGACCAGTGGCAGACGCCCCAGGCCGGGAAGGTGGGTCTCCATCGCCCTGTTCGGATCGAACGAGGCCGGTACCACCGCGGGTAAATGCGACACCTCTTCTGGAAGACGAGCGAGGGGACGCAGTGGAACCTCCCGGCTCCGACGCGGCTCTGCGTCCCTTGGTCGTTTCACTCGATGAGGTGTTCACCCCGGCGGGGGCACTAGGGCCAGCCGCGCCTGAAACGGGGCGCCGGGTGGCAGCCGCGTCCTCATCGCCGATCACCGTGCCGCGCTGACGTGTGTCGCTGACGCCAGGGGTCGAGGTGCGTGGGCCACTCACCTGCCCTCCAGGCTCCGCGGCCAACCGCCGCCCGTAGGGGGCTGCTTCAGTCCCCGGCACCCGCCCCGGGGAGGCACCTCCCCCCGGAAGGCCCCGCGACATGGGCATGTCTTCCCCGACAACCATCCCACGCGGAAGGCGGGCCGACGGGCCGGGGCGACGCTGCTGGCCTCCCGTGACGTCATCGTTCACCGGCCCCCGAAGAACGGGCGAACGCAATGGGGGCTTGCTTCCACCTCCCATTGCGGGGAGGCGGGGCACGCTCCGCCCTGCTTCGGGCATGACCGTTCGCGGCGGACTTGTGACCGGGCCAGTCGGTACTGGCGGGATGGTGACAGGGTTTGGCTGCCGAGACGGATCTACAGGTGACGTAGGCCGGTCGACCGGGAGAGTGACTTCTGGCTTGGGCGGTGTGGCCGTTGAATCGATGTGAGTACCCGTGGCCTGGCGATGACTCGGCTCCGTCTCCACGTGCTGATCCGCCGATGGCGCGGCTACTCGATCCTGGGGCCCGCCTATCCTCGGGGCGCTCGCCGCTTCTCCCTCGGAAGCGGGTGCGCGCCTCTGCCCCTCAACCGGATCTTGTGTGAGAGGCAGCATCTTGAACTCCGGCTCCCGCTCCGCCTCCATCGTCTGCTGCGCCGCCCGGTAGGCCGAGGAGAGGCGCTCCAGTTGGTGGCGGGCCTCTTCGGCCTCGGCGCTGGCGGCCTGTTGGGCGGCCGCGTCCTCGTGGGCTGCTCGGGGGTCCCTCGAGGCGGGCAGGGCGGATTTGGTTTCGGAGAGGGTCTGGCCCGCCTGGGCGACGTGTTTGCCGACGGTGGTGGTGAACTGGCCGAAGCGCATGACTTCGAGGGCGAAGTCATGGGCCCATTCGCGGAAGGCGGAGCCGCCCTCGCCGGTCCATTCGACGCGGGAGACGTGGTGGCGCAGGTCGGAGCCGATGTCGAGGATCTTGGGGCCCGCGTCGCCCAGAGCCGTGCCGGCGGCGGTCAGTTTGTCGGCGTCGGCGTTGGCCAGCATTGCCCGTAGGTTGTCCACGGACAGGCCGTCGAACTCTCCGTTCGGCATGTGTTTCCCCCTAGCTGAAGTCCGAGTCGGCGGTGCCGGACTTGCCCTTGCCGGTCTCCGGTGCGTCCTTGCGGTCGTCGCCGGGCCGGTCGTCCGCGTTCGGGCCGTAGTACTCGGCGGTGCGCTTCTGGATGGCGCGGAGGCGGGCGGCCTGTTCGGCGTCGATGCTGTCGTAGCCGCGGTCCGAGATCTGGACGGCGATGCCCAGGGCCTCGAGCTGGTCGCCCAGGGTCCTGGAGAACTTCTCCAAGCGGGCGTGCAGCTTCTCGTAGGCGCCGGCCAGGTCGGCGGCCGCGGTGAATTCCGCGCCGAAGGCGGCGTGGGCGACCGTCTGGTCGCTGATCTTGCCGCGGGCCGCCGGGGAGTCTTCGAGGTCCAGCAGGATCTTGTCGATCCTGCTCTTGAAGCTCGCCAGCGTCTCGGCCTCGACCTTGAGGTCCGAGCGGCCGCCGCTTCCGCCGCCTCCGCTGCGGTCCCGGCTCGCGCTCGCGTCGTATGCGGACGCCTGCCGCCCCTCGCTCATCGTCAGCCCCCCTACGGCGTATACGGCGATCGGCATCACTGTAGTCGCGGAGCGTGCAGCTCCCAACTACGTTGTGGTGAGCACGCGTCCGGCGATTTCCGGGCATAGGGCGGCATCTGGGACGCCGCTGCTCCGGATTGTTATGGCCATGCTCAAGCGTCTCTGTGGGACCCGCGGTGGAGGGCCAGGAGGGCGGCGGCCACGCGCGGATCGAACCAGTGCGTCGCTATGTGCAGCCATGGGGCGAAGCGGCTCGAATGCTCCACGGTCTGGTGCTCGCGGCCGACGTTGCGCCACTCCAGCACGGCCTTGCCCCTGTCGCGGACCCGCCATGTGGTCCGGCTCGCCGTGCAGGGGGACGCGTTCGGGGTGGGCCAGGGACCGGCGGGGCAGGTGCTGTCGCCGGGGCGGCTGGGGATACGCGGGACGGCGCTGCCGTCCCGCGGCCGCTCCCCATGCCCGGCGAGGCGAGCCGGGGCGTGCTCCCGGGGGCGTTACTTGCTGACCAGGCCCCGCGCCGTGGCGTAGACGTCCAGAACGGCCAGTGCGAGCGGCGTGATCGCCAGCAGCATGGCGCCTTCGACCAGGTCGCCGAAGCGTCCCCAGAAGGGCGTCACGCTCTTCTTCGGCACGATCAGCGCGATGGCGATGAGCAGCAGGGAGCCGAAGGCGACGGAGGCGGTCAGCCAGACGGTGCGGATGTCGAGCGGGCCCCTGTCGCCGCTGAGCAGGTCGATCACGGCGCTCGCGGGCGGGTTGAGGGCGAGGCCGAGGACGAGCAGGGCGAGCGACACGATGCCGGACACCAGGACGCAGGCGACCTGCCAGGTGTAGCGGAAGAGGCGGGCGCGCAGCAGCATGGCGACGCCGGCGGCGAGGGCGAGGACCTGGGCCCAGGCGTTGTCGGAGAAGCCGAGCACCGCGGCGGAGCCGACGACGACCGCCGCGCAGCCGCCGACGAGGCCGAGCAGCAGTTCGTGGCCCCGCCGCACCTGGGTCGCGATGCGCTCGCTGTCGATCGGCGCGGGGGCGGCCGTGGCGCTGTCCGCGTCGTTGCCGGCGCCGCCGAAGTCGTTGCGCGAGGAGTCGCGGGGGGCGACGTAGCCAATGGGCAGCCGGGCGGCGCGTGCGGACAGGCCGGGCAGGAAGGCGATGGCGGCGATGGCGAGGGCCGCGCAGACGGCCGCGGTGCCCGCGGCGTCGATGTCGGCGAGGATCTGGCAGAAGGTGGCCACCGTGCCGAAGGCCGAGAGGACGACGGCGGCGACGAAGGGGGCGTCACCGGACGGCATCGCGGCGACCAGGGCGACCGATACGACGAGTACGGCGACGCAGCCGAGCAGGAATTGCAGCCGCCCGATGCCCTCGCCGCGGTCGAGGGCGAGCACCCCGGATCCGCCGATCATGACGTGGGGAAGGGCGGCGAGGCCGAGGGCGATGGCGGAGCCCCGGTCGTCGTACACCCGGGCCCGTACGCCCGCGAAGACGGCGAGCAGCAGGCCGACGGCGCCGGCGATGATGCCGGGCAGGCTGTGCATGTCGTGCCGCACCGGGTCAGCGAACCAGAGCACGAAGCCCATGAAGATCAGCAGCAGTGCCCCGCCGAAGAGGCCGCTGACGCGCAGGTAGTCGGCGTTCCACAGGGTGCGGTCGCCGGAGACCGTTGAGGCGATGGCGTCGGAGACGTCGTCGCGTACGACGGGCGGGAGGGACTGGGCGAAGGGGCGCATGGACAGCACGTCGCCGTCGAGTACGCGCTGGGCCGCGAGGGAGCGGGCGCCGTCCAGGACGGTGCCGTCGCGGCGGACGAAGTGATAGCCGACCGGTGCGCCGGCGGGTTGCGTCTGGCCGGTCAGTCGGAGTATTTCCGGATACAGGTCGGCAAGGGCAATGTCGTCAGGCAGAGCGACATCTATGCGGCTGTCGGGTGCGACGACCGTCACTCGGCAGAAACCGGTCGCTGTGGTCGAACTCACCTGCGGAACCCTCTCATTCCCCGTGTCTCCGCTCTTTTCGCGGACGCGATGCGGACGCGATGCGGACGCGATTGCGGCTGCGCGTGCGGAACGTCACCCTACCCGGCGCCGTTTGTCGTCCGTACACGTAGGATCAGCACATTGCCGGGCAGGCGCCGCCATGACGCGCCCTGAAGCGTGGGCGCCGGCCTCGACCGGTCGTCAATCGTTCAGCCCGCACCGGGGGATAGATAGGCCGATGAGCCACATCATCGTGAAACGCCCGCCTCGGGTGACTCCGCCCGAGATGTCCGCGGATGAGCTCCGGCTCGAATCCCCTCCTGAATTGCCTCGCGGCGAACAGGAGGGCATGGCGATGCAATTGCTGCCGATGCTGGGCATGGGCTCGTCGGTGGTCTTCTTCTTCATGCCGAATTCGGCACCGTTCATGAAGATCATGGGCGTGATGATGCTGCTGTCGACGGTCGCGATGGCGATCGCACAGCTGATCCGGTACCGCAAGGGGGCGCAGGGCGAGGCCGTGGAAGGCCGCCGCGACTACCTCAAGTACCTCTCCAAGACGCGGCGCCAGGTGCAGCGCACCGCGCGCAAGCAGCGGGACGCGCAGTTCTATCTGCATCCCTCCCCCGAGCAGCTGTGGTCGCTGGTGGCCGAGGGCAGCCGGCTGTGGGAGCGGCGCATCACCGACGACGACTTCGTCCAGGTGCGGATCGGGCTCGGCCCGCAGGAGCTGTGGACGCCGCTGGTGGCGCCGGAAACGGCGCCGGTGGAGGAGCTGGAACCGCTGTCGGCGGGCGCGATGCAGCAGTTCCTGGCGGCCCACGGGACGCTGGAGGGCATGCCGATGGCGGTCAGCCTGCGCGCCTTCTACCACATGACGGTCTCCGGGGAGCCCGAGACGACGCTGGGCACCGCCCGGGCACTGGTGGCGAGCCTGGTCGCGCTGCACTCGCCGGAGGAGCTGGTGATCGCGGTGGTGGCCGCGCCGGGCACCACGGATGAGTGGGACTGGGTCAAGTGGCTGCCGCACACCCAGGTGCCGGGGACGGTGGACGGAGCCGGCACCAAGCGGCTGTTCGGCGACAACCTGGCCGAGGTCGAGGAGCTACTGAAGGGCCATCTGCAGGGCCGCTCGCGGTTCAACCGGGACGGGCAGCCGCTGCTGGACCAGCCGCATGTGGTGGTCATCCTGGACGGCGGTTTCGTGCCGCCCGACTCGCTGCTGGCCGCCCAGGAGGGCCTGCAGGGCGTGACGGTGCTGGAGGTCATCCGGGGCGAGCTGGACGAGCTGCGCGGCGGCCTGTCGCTGATCGTACGGCCGGGGCTGCTGCAGGTGGAGTCGGCGTCGGCGGTGTACGAGGGCGTGCCGGACGCGCTGGCGCTGCCCGCGGCCGAGGCGCTGAGCCGCCAGCTGTCCCCGCTGAGGATGTCCAGCGGCGGTGGGGACGACGAACCGCTGCTGACCAATCTGGAGTTCACCGACCTGCTCGGCCTCGGGGACGCGGCGTCCGTGGACCCCGCGAACACGTGGCGGCCCCGTTCGACGGCGGAGCGGCTGCGGGTGCCGATCGGGGTCGGCGAGAGCGGCGCTCCGGTGATGCTCGACCTCAAGGAGGCGGCTCAGGAGGGCATGGGCCCGCACGGGCTGTGCGTGGGCGCCACCGGTTCCGGCAAGTCGGAGCTGCTGCGGACACTGGTGCTGGGCCTGGCGGTCACGCATTCGTCCGAGACGCTGAACTTCGTGCTCGCCGACTTCAAGGGCGGCGCGACCTTCTCCGGTATGGCGGAACTGCCGCATGTCGCGGCGGTCATCACCAACCTCGCGGACGACCTGACCCTGGTCGACCGCATGCGCGACTCGATCAGCGGTGAGCTGCAGCGCCGCCAGGAGCTGCTGCGCTCGGCGGGCAACTACGCCAACATGCACGACTACGAGAAGGCGCGCGCCGCGGGCAGTCCGCTGGAGCCGCTGGCCTCCCTCGTGCTGGTCATCGACGAGTTCAGTGAGCTGCTGACGGCCAAGCCCGACTTCATCGACATGTTCATCCAGATCGGCCGCATCGGCCGGTCGCTCGGTGTGCACCTGCTGCTGGCCTCGCAGCGCCTGGAGGAGGGGCGGCTGCGCGGTCTGGACACCTATCTGTCGTACCGCGTCGGTCTGCGGACGTTCTCCGCGGCGGAGTCCCGTACGGCCCTGGGCGTGCCGGACGCGTACCACCTGCCGTCCGTGCCCGGCTCCGGCTACCTCAAGTTCGGCACCGACGAGATGGTCCGCTTCAAGGCGGCGTACGTGTCCGGGGCCTACCGGTCCACGACGACGACCATCGCGGGCAGCGGACCGCTGCCGACCGACCGCCGGCCGGTGCTGTTCACCGCCTCCCCGGTGCCGGTCCGGTTCGCCGAGCCGGACCCGGACTACTCGTACACCCCGGAGAGCAACCGCAGCGACGACGCCCTCGCGGACACGGTGCTGGATGTCATCGTGCGCGGGCTCGAGGGACGCGGTCCGGCGGCGCACCAGGTGTGGCTGCCGCCGCTGACCGAGGCGTCGCCGCTGGACCAGCTGATGCCGCAGCTGGCGGTCTCCACCGAACGCGGGCTGCACGCGAGCGGCTACGCCCGCAGCGGCGGCCTGTGCGTGCCGCTCGGCATGGTCGACAAGCCGATCGAGCAGCGCCGGGAGATCCTTTACCACGACTTCTCGGGCGCGCAGGGCCACATGCTGATCGTCGGCGGTCCGCGCTCCGGCAAGTCGACGCTGCTGCGCACCCTGATGGGCGCCTTCGCACTCACCCACACCCCGCACGAGGTGCAGCTCTACGGTCTGGACTTCGGTGGCGGCGGCATGGTCGCGGTGCAGGGGCTGCCGCACGTCGGCGGGGTCGCGTCCCGGCTGG
Organism: Streptomyces sp. NPDC019937; assembly: GCF_040631655.1. Taxonomy (NCBI): domain Bacteria; kingdom Bacillati; phylum Actinomycetota; class Actinomycetes; order Kitasatosporales; family Streptomycetaceae; genus Streptomyces; species Streptomyces sp. NPDC019937. Next base: position 16,155 of record NZ_JBEYAL010000049.1, on the reverse strand, counting down.
ACCCGGAAAAGATCCGCCGCACGATCGCCGAGGTGACCGGCGTACTGAACCGGCGCGAGGAGTTCTTCCGGGACAACAGCATCGACTCGATCGGCACCTACCGGCAGATGCGCGCGGCCGGACAGCTGCCGGGCGAGGCCTGGGGTGACGTCTTCCTGGTCATCGACGGCTGGCAGTCCTTCAAGACGGACTACGAGATGCTCGAGCCGGTCGTCGCCGACATCGCCACCCGCGGCCTCGGGCTCGGGGTGCACCTGGTCGTCACCGTCACCCGCTACATGGAGATGCGAGCGGCCCTCAAGGACCAGCTGCTCGCCCGGCTGGAGCTGCGGCTCGGTGACCCGATGGACTCCGAGCTGAACCGTAAGATCGCCGCGAACGTGCCGGTGGGCAACCCCGGGCGCGGTCTCACCCCCGACAAGCTGCACTTCCTCAGCAGCCTGCCGCGCATCGACGGCGTCACCGGCAACGCCGACGATCTGGCCGACGCGACCTCGGAGTTCGTCAAGGCGTCGGTCGACAACTGGCCGGGCCCGCACGCACCCCAGGTACGCATGCTGCCGCGGCAGCTGTCGGTACGGGAGATCCCGGGCGGCCACGAGCAGCCGCAGCGGGGCGTCGCGATCGGCATCGACGAGATGAACCTCGAACCGGTCTTCGTCGACTTCGACAGCGACCCCTTCTTCGCCATCTACGGCGAGACGGAGTCCGGGAAGACGGCGCTGCTGCGCCTGCTCATCAAGCAGATCACCGAGCGCTACACCCCGGAAGAGGGGCTCATCGTCGTCGGCGACTACCGGCGCAGCCTGCTGGAGGTCGCGCCGCAGTCCCATCTGGTCGGCTACGGCACGACGCAGGACGCGTTCGAGAAGTACATCGCCGACATGAACACCCTCATCAGCCAGCGCATCCCGGGGACGGACGTCACCCCGCAGCAGCTGCGCAACCGCAGCTGGTGGTCGGGGCCGCGGGCGTTCATCGTGGTGGACGACTACGACCTGGTCGCCACGTCGTCCGGGAACCCGATGTCGGAGCTGGTGGACAACCTTCCCTACGCGCGGGACGCGGGCGTCAACATCATCGTCGCGCGGACGACGGCCGGTGCCGGGCGCTCCTCGTACGAGCCGTTCATGCAGCGGTTCAAGGAGTTGGGCGCGCAGGGCGTCGTGCTGTCGGGCTCGCCCGGCGAAGGCGAACTGCTCGGTCAGGTCAAGGCGCGTCCGCTGCCGCCGGGGCGGGGCGTGTTCGTCTCGCGGCGCGGTGGGGCGTCGCTGATCCAGACGGCGTGGCTGCCTGAGGAGTGAGGCGGCCGTAAACAGTGTCAGCGCACAGCGGCAGGGGCTCGTCGATGATGCGACGAGCCCCTGCCGCTGTGCGGTTGTGGTCAGCGGCGGTTGTGCCGCTGCTGCCGTTTCGTGAACACCTCACCGATCGCCGGACACGCCACGACCAGCACGCAGAGCACCACGCCCACGGGCTTGGACGGTACGACCGCCCAGTCGGTGAGGACGGGCATCATCAGCCACAGCAACGCCAGGACTGCGATGCTCACTCCGGCGATACGAGGTCCGTACACAGGTTCACCCCAAAAGTGGTACCGGTCAGGCGGTGCCGATCGGCCAGTGGCCGTTCGGGAACGCGCTGTTGTCGCCCGCCTGGCCCTTCAGCTCGGCGAGGGTCTTCGCCTGGTCACCGAGCACGGTCACCAGAGCGAGGGAAGCGGTGGTGAGCAGCACCCATCCGGCGGTGCCTTCCCCGATGGCGGCGATCGCGGCGGGGATGAGACCGACACCGGTCGCACCGGCGGCCGCCGCGGTGCCCAGGGCGGGGATGAACTGAACCAGGAAGAGACCGATGGCTCCGTAGAAGGCGAGCCCCGCTCCGGCGGCGACCAGAAGACTGCCGGCGATCGAGTCGGCGCCGCTGCTGACCTGGCCGGCGGCGGAGGACTGGGTCCAGATGGCGCCCGTATAGGCGTCGGCCCCGTCGCCCTTCCACTCCTTCGGGGCCTGGAGGTTCCCCTTCGCCGTGGTGGAGGACGCGGTGCTCGCCTTGCCGCGGACCTTCTCGTCCTGCCAGTCGAGGGAGTCCAGGAAGAGCATCACCGGGGCGATGACGCCCTTGAGGAATTCACCGATCTTCTCAAGAACCCAGTTGACGAATTCGACGAGCTTGTTCACCGCGGCGATGACCGGTTTCGCCACGGCGTCAGGTATATACCATTTGCCCGCGAAGTCGTTGGCCCGATCGACGATCTTGTCCATCAGCTCGCCGGCCTTCTTCAACTTCTCGTTGATCTTTTCGATGAGATCTTCGAACGCCGATTGACTGAATGCCATTACTCTCCCCGTTCCCCGAGCGCCGTTCGGGACTAGTAGGCCTCTTCCACCGACTTCTTGGTGTCGGCTTCGTGGTTGTCGTATGCCTTCGCGTTCTTGACCAAGGCGTCGGCGATGTCCGTCATCCGCGCCTCCCCCTCGGCGCACCGAGCCGAGAAGTGATCGATGACGTCCTGGTAGGCGCCGACGAATATCTGGTACATGCCGTACTCGAGCCGGCTGGGCCGCATGCCCTTGATCGTGGTGCCGACCTCGCCGATGGCCTTGGCCTGCTTGTCCCACATGCCGGCCTCGGACCGAATGGCGTCCGTGATGACCTTGAGATGGTCCTTCCCCATGGGGCCTCAGTTCCTTTCCGAGCCAGTGAGCACGTCAGCGCAGCTGCTGCGGGTCGTTGAGCATGGCCAGGAACTCGTTCATGAGGCCCTGTGGGTTCAGTTCCGCGATCTGGGCGGCGGCGGGGCTCCGGACGTCACCGAGCCTGCTCCGGGCGTTGTTCAGCGCCTCGTTGAGGGCCTGGCTCAACCGGATGGACGACTGCTGGGCGGCCCACTGCGGATCCACGTCGCAGGACACCAGGCCGTGTGCGCCGAGGCCGATGGTGACCCGGCGCGCGGCCGCCTCTCCCGTGACCTCCGGGACCTGGAAGGAGTTTTCGTCCAGCCCGTCGAGCGCATCAAGACTGGAGAGGGTGTCCTCGACCACGTCCTCCATGGGCCTCGGACGGACCTGGCGCAGGTCCTGCCGGGGAACCTCCGGAGGCGTGACGGACCCGCTTCGGCTGCCCGGGCCGGGGATTTCGAGCATGCCGTCGAGTTCCGCGGCCCGCTCCTCCCAGCCCGTCTGCTCGAGACTGCGCGACCAGCCCTCCATCTGCTCGCTCATGGCGGAGCCGTACGCGTCGACGACGGCCGGGCCGAGGTTCTCGGGGGGCTGCCGACGCTGCCAGTCGGACGCGACCTTGATGGACTCGGGCAGCCGGTCCGGGCCCAGAGTGACACTGACAGCGCCTTGGGCGTCCTCGCCCGTGGCGTGCTGCGGAACCTGATCCTGCATATCCGTCATGAGCTGCTGGAGCTTTTCCGCATATTGCTGGAACTCCCGCATTCCTCGAAAGATCTCGTCAGTCACGCTTCCCCCTATCTGACCGTTTACGAGGCGTTTGCAGAGCGCGTGGCTCAAACGTGTCGTGCACGCTAGCACGCCAAGAGTTCGGGGCATACCGCGAAGAATTCAGTACGTCACGGCGAACTTTTTGAGGAACAGTCAGAATCGCTGGGCGTTACGGCGGCGGAGGAAGACGAAGGCCCCACCGCCGACCACGACCACGGCACCCGCCGCACCCAGGATCCAGGGCATCGCGCTGCCACCGCCGCCTTCGGTGCCCTCGGCGGCGTTATCGGCCCCGGCGCCACCGCCCTTGGGGGAAGTGGACGGGGTGCCCTTGTCGTCGTCCTTGGAGGGGGAATCGGGCTTTTTGGCGGCCACGAGGGGATTGACGTCGGCCGGGCCCGGATCGCCCTTGTTCTCCAGGACGTTGTAGCGGGGGCGGATCGTGCCGTAGCCGAGGTAGCGGCTGGGAATCTTGCCGTCGGCGGGCTTGCCGGCGGTTTCCATCATGACCCGGAGCACCTGGTTTCCGGTCCACTTGGGGTGCTTGGCCCAGATGAGGGCGGCAGCGCCGGAGGTGATGCCGGTGGCCTGGCTGGTGCCCCAGGTTTTGCAGTACCCGGATTTCCCGATACAGCTGGTCGGGATGTCCTCACCCGGTGCCGCGAGAGCCACGAAGGAGCCGTGGTTCGAGAACTTGGTCGCCGCCAAAGACTTGTCGATGGCACTGACTCCGGCCACGCCGTCACTGGCCGCGGGGTAGGTGACGTCGTTCGACGTGTTTCCGTCGTTGCCCGAACCGGCCAGCAACAGTTTGCCGCGTCCGATCGCGTAGTCGACCGCCTTCTGGAGCTGTCCCCTCTCGCCCTTTTCGAGCGAGTAGTCCTGGAAGGCCAGAGACATGTTGATGATCTGCGCATCGCTGTCTGCCGCGTATCGAATGGCCTTGGTGAGGACTGGAACAGTGGTGTTCCCGGATTCCTTCGTCGACCCGGTCACCGTGAGCGGCAGAATGCGCGCATCGGGGGCGAGGCCCTTGACGCCCTGGCCACCGGCTCCATTTCCGGCGATGAGCAGCGAGATGGCCGTGCCGTGCCCCTTCGGATCAGTACGAGCGTCAGTACCGGGCTCGACGAAGTTCTTCCCCGGCAGAACCTTCCCTCGAAGCTCCGGCACAGAGGCATCGACACCGCTGTCGAGCATGGCAACGGTTACACCTTTGCCGGAGCTGACCTTCCACATGCTGTCCGCCTGCATGGCGTCCAGGTACCACTGGCGTTCCCGCATGTTCTCCGCCAGCGCTGAGGGCGCGACGAGCCCCATGATGACGAGCAAGGACGCCAGCAGCGCGAGTACTGCCGATGCCCGGCTCCGGACCAGAGTGAGCGTTTCTTTCATGGTGCCTATTCGTCCTGTGCTCGTCATCTGAGACTTGTACGGGCGGGTCTTACTCGATCACGGGAGGCACGTTTCGGCGCTCTCCCCCGGTCCAGGTCTCCTCGTCCTCGGTCAGGTAGTCGGGGACCTGTCCGCCATCCCGTTCCTTGGACCGACGCGGATCATTCTTCGACGGCACACCGGACACTCCAGCGGAGCCCCTGACGAGACCGCTTCCTCCCTGGGTGAACTCCCCCTTGACTCTGAGTTCGCTCGCGGAACGCGCAACCCTGCCCGGACGGGCCGAGGACGCCGACCCGCGAGACGGGGCACCCGTGACGGGTCGTCCGCCCACGACGCCCTGGCCGGTGGTCGTCGGGAGTCCGGTGCGGCCGGTGGTACGGGCCTGCTCGCCGCCGATGACCGGGCCGCGGGCGATCCGGGCATCGCCGCTCGTCGGCGTCTGACGGGGAGGCATACCACCGACGATGTCCCTGTTGGCACGCACGGGGTTTGTGGTGGGGCGGGCGTTGATGGACTCGAGCCCCTTGCCGCCTCCCAGCCTGGGGCCACCCGACCGCCCGACGGGGTTCACGGGCGGACCGGACCTGCCCGGCCCCGGGGAAGGGGATACGGGTGGAGTGACCGGCATGCTCGTGATGTCACGTCCGGGCCCCTGCTGCCCGGTGGGTGAGGGCGCGGTGGGGGTCGGTGACGGATCCGTACGCGGCAGTTCCTTCACACCGTCGATGTTGGTGTGGGTCGCGTCCGGAACGGTGACATGGCCACCAGCACTCGGAGCGGATGGGTTGCCGGCATGCCCCGGAGAGAACGTCGCGTCCTGGACGGCATGCTGGGCACTCGGCGCCCCGCCACCTGCCGAGGAGACGGTTCCTGCGGAGCCGCCGGAGGAGCCGTACGACTCCTGCCCGCCTTCAATGAACCTGTCAGGTATGGCCGCATTCGGCAGCGGCTTGAAGACCGGCGCGTCCTTGCCGGAGAGTTCTATGGCCCCCGCCTGCGTCCCGTAGCTGCCCGCAAGCCTCAGCAGCTGGTCGCGCGTTTCGGGCTCCAGCTCCTTCAGAGTCTTGAGGCGTTCCTTCTCCTTGTCCGCGTCCGCATAGCACACGCCCGTGCCATCCGGCCGCTTCGGCATCGCCTTCTTGACCTCGCTCAGCGCGTTGCCCGCCTCGTACATGGCCTTGCCGACGTCACCGACGTATTGCGCCAGCTTCAGCGTCTGCTTGGCGAAGTCGTCGCCCCACTCACGGAAGGCGTCACCGCCCTCGCCGTCCCAGGTAACGCGGCCCACACGCCTCTTGAGCTCATCGCCGATCTTGTCGAGCTCACCCTTCGCGCTCTTCAGCGCTTCGCCCTTACGGATGACCTCTTCTTCATCCGTGCCGGCGACCAAGAGGAGCATCTGATCGTAGGACATTCCATCGAAAGCCGTGCTGCGATAGCACATGTTCGGCTCACTCATGCCCTGATCCCCCGTTCTCGATCATATGCCGCCGCGTTCTGCCTTCTTACCGTCGCCGGTCTCAACACCGTCACCGGGCTTCTTGCCGCCCTTGTGGCCGTGCTCTTCTTGATACTTCTCGTAGTACTTGTGGGTGCGCGCCTGGATCGCCTTCAGACGGCGCGCGTGCTCCTGGTCCATCTCCTGGTAGTCGCCGTCGGCGGCGCCCACCGTGATGCCCATCGCCTCCAGCTGCTCACCCAGGGTGCGGGAGAGCAGTTGCAGCTGGCTGTGCGCCTTGTCGTACGCCTTGGCCAGATCCTTCGCCTGCTCGATCGAGCCGTAGGCAGTGGCGGCGATCTTTTGTTCGCCCAGCGTTCCGTGCGCGGCGGTTGACTTGTCCAGTTCTGTCAGAAGTCTGTCGACGCGCTTCTTGAACTCCTGCAAGGACTCACTGGGCGCGTCGAGTTTCGGCGACGAAGGAGACTTAGCAGAGCTCCCCCCGTCTGGTGCCGACTCAGCCATGAAACACCTCCTCCGGGTACCGGCATGCGGCAGTCGTGGGTGCGGGACACGCGGCCGTGGCCGCCATGTCCCGCACCCACGACACGACCGCAGGTTGTGCGCTGCGTCTCTTACCCCTGCGCGAAGCGCTGGCCCTGACGGTGGTCATTGGCCTTGTAGCCCTCCGTGGCCTCCATCAGCCTCTTCGAGATTTCGAGAAGGGTCGTGTGCAGGTGGTTGACGCGCTGGTTCCACTCGTGCTGACGCTCGTTGAACGCCAGCTGCGCCTCACCGGTCCACGACTCGGAAACGCTCTTGCACTTCCTCATGATCGTGTCGAGGTCGGTCTTGAGCTGGTCGGCCTCACTCTTGATCGTGGTCGAGGCGCTGACGACACCTTCGTATGTGATTTCCATCGAGCTCTAACTCCTGGTGCGAAGCGGACGGGTCAAGAAGGATCAAGAGGCGTGGAAGGAGCCCAGGATGCCGCTCTCGCCGCCCCCGACGCTCTTGATCTTCCTGAGCTGTTCGAGTTCCTCTGCGTCGAAGCCGTCCCGGCTCGCCTTCACCAGCTCCTTGGTGAAGCTCAGCAGCTGGTTGACCCGGCGGACGTCGTTGTTGACCTCCGTCTGGAGGTTGTTGTACGCACCGGCCGCGATGCCCTTCCAGTGCCCCTCGATCTCGTCGATCACACCGTTGAGCTTGCCGACTCGCTGGGTCAGCTGACCTTCCATCCAGTCGATGGCGCTTTCCAGGCTCTTGAAGTCATGGCCTTCTACGCGGAGCTTTTCCGCCATGGCACACCTTCCCCCATGAATCGGATGCCGCAGGGCGGCCTCTCGGCTGCCACCCCGTGTACATCGGATCGAAGTTGTCAAGGCACCACTCTAGTCATCGTCCCCGTGTCCATGACCAGCAGCTGCCGGGTTGTTACACGGATGGGACGAGTGAGACGGAACGTGAGACTCACGCGCTCCGTCGGCGGCGCCAGTCGCGGAGGACGATCGCGCCGCCCGCCGTGATGGCCACGACGACCGCGCCCGCGCCCAGGGCGTAGGTGGCCAGGCGCACGCTGCGCTCGTGGGGAGTCTCGCCCAGGACGAGCTTGCCCGGCTCGGGTTTCGGGACGTTCTTGGCCGAGCCGTTGTCGACGGTGGGTCGTTCGATCTTCTGCTCGTCGTCGGTGAGGGCCTTGACCGGGTCGATCACGCCCCAGCCGATGTAGCGATCGCGGCCGTTGACCCCGCGCTCGGCGGTCTGCTCGATCTGGGCGACGACCTCCCGCTGCGTCCAGTCCGGGTGCTTGGCGCGGATGAGGGCCGCGACACCGGCCACGTACGGGGCGGCGAAGCTGGTGCCGTTGTCGACGCACTGGCCGCCCTTGGGCACGGTGGAGACCATTTCCACGCCCGGCGCCGCGACCCCGACGAAGTCGCCGCTCTGAGAGAAGTACGCGCGTTCGTTGTTGCGGTCGGAGGCGGCGACGGCGAGGACCCCCGGGTAGGAGGCCGGATAGGTGCGCTTCGACTTGCCGTCCGCGCCGTCGTTCCCGGCGGAGGCGACCACGACCACGTCCCTCCTGATCGCCTCGGCGATCGCCAGTTCCAGGTCGCTCTGCGAGCGGGCGCCCTTGGTGTCCTGGGAGATGTTGATGACGCGCGCGCCCTCGTCCAGCGCCTTCCGGATGGCTCGCGCCATCATCTGCGGGGTGCCCTTGCCCTCGGCGTTGTTCTGCTTGAGGGGGATGATCTTCGCGTCCGGGGCCAGGCCGACGAAACCGGTGCCGGGGCGGGGCCGGGCCGCGATGATGCCCGCGACCTTGGTGCCGTGCCCGACCTCGTCGTACGTGGGACTCTGCGCCCGCTTGCGGTCGGCGCCGGTGACGTCCTTCGGCACGGGCAGGTAGTTCGCGCCGCTCGACGCGTCGACCGCGGTCTTCAGCTGGATGTTGGTGTTGTCCACACCGGTGTCGATGACGGCGACCTTGACCGGTGTGCCGTCCTTCTCCTTGCCCTTGGTCTCCTCCCACATGCGGTCCAGCACCAGCCGCTGCAGTGACCAGGGTGTTCCCTTGATCTGCTCTTTCATCGGGAACGTGCACTGGCCGTTGCCGTCGAGGGAGGTGGCCGCGGCGGCGACGGGCTCCGTCGCGCCCGTCGCCCCTGTGAGGCACGCCAGTACGGTCGCGGCCGAGAGCGCGGCCGCCCGCCTCAGGTGTCGGTTGTCCATCGTCACGAACCCTGCGGCTGTCGGGCGCTGTTGAGGTCGAGCCGTGGCCCGATCGGAAGGAACTGCGACCAGTTCTGCGGCACCGGCACCGGCTTCACATCGCCGTAGCCCAGCCGGGTCTGCGCCTCGTTGGCCGACGTCTGTCCGTCGGTCGCGGCCTTCTGCCGGCCGGCGGAGCCGCCGATCTTGGACCTGCCCGCGCTGCTGTCGCTGTTGGACTGCACCTGGTAGCGCAGACCGGTGTCGGTGACGAGGAAGGTCTGACCGGTGTTCGTGGCCCGCCCCTGGTACTGCCGGTAGAACAGGCCGGTGCCGGGGGTGACGTACGCGCTGGTGCCGCCGTCGACGACGGGCGCGGGGTAGTCCGTGCCCGCCCAGGTCTCCAGGGTGGGCGTGCCGTTGCCGCCGACCTTGGTGAGGACGTTGCAGACGGTGTCCCTGGCCGCGGAGCCGGACGTGCCCGCCACGGAGTTGACCTGGCGCGGGGCCTCGGCGGGCCAGGCGGTGGTGCCCTCGAAGGTCTCGGAGTCGGAGACGAAGTCCTGCGCGTTGACCTTCATCGGCTTGCCGAGCTGGTTGAGGCCGGACAACTGCTCGCTGTTGAGCAGCAGCTTGGCGACGAAGCCGGAGACCGGCTGCACCTTGCCCCGCAGCACGACGTAGTGCTGGGTGCCGCCGCCCGTCGGGGCCTGCAGCACCATGCCCACGCGGTCGGCCTCGTCGGGCAGGGAGCCGACCCCGGCCGACGCGCCCGGCTGTCCCGGCACGGTGGGGAACTCCACCGGCGCGCCGTCCTTCAGCGTGTCCAGCCAGTCGTCCGTCACCTTCTGCGGTTCGGCGGACTGTTCGAAGAGGGTCCGCAGCAGCAGGTCGTACTGGCGCGCGGACATGCTCTTCTCCCCCTGGGGACCGCCCAAGAGGTACTTCGTGCCGGACGGGTCCACCAGGTAACGGCCCTTGCTGCCCTCGACGTACATCACCTGGCTGCCGCGCAGCCGCTGCGCACCCTGGACCTTCGACGCCTCCCGGTCGGCGAAGACGAAGACGGCCTTCTGCGTGGCCTTGTCCTTCCCGCCGCCGGGCTGCTCGCAGACCACCCAGCGCTTCTGCTTGACGGCCTCATCGGACGCCGGCATGCGGTCCGGCGCGTACGGAATTCCGATGGTCGGGCCGCGCGGTATGTCGCCGTTGTCGAGCTGCGAGTCCTTCACCCGAACGATGCCGGACTTGCCGGATTCGAGGACGAGTTTCGCGGAGGCCAGGTTGAGGACGGGGTGCAGCTGCTTCTTTCCGCCCGTCGACAGAATGACGTAACGCGATGTGGATTCGTTGCCGACGATGATGTGGGCCGCGGTGTCGTCCCAGCCCTTCGGGGCGGTCGGCTTGATCATCCCCCAGGCCCCGAATCCCGCCAGTATCAGCGCCCCCACGATGACGCCGGGAAGAATGGCGCGCAGCGGGCGCGGAGCGCCGTCGTCCATGACGGTGGGCGATGGCTGCACAAACGAGGCAACCATTCGTTTCTTCGCAAAGGTGTAGGCGCTGAGCTCATCCCGCCGCGATGCCATGTCTTAGCCCGCTTCTCCCCGTGTTGTTCTTGCGCACGTGTCTGCGCTTGGTCGCCACAGGGGAGATTACTCACCCACTCGGCCCAGCTGATACCCGCGCCACCCTCACGCGGCCTTTCCGATACCGTAATCACACAATCGACCAGGACGAGACCAGGACAAGGGGCGGCCTCCCTGATGAGCTCTGCCACCCACGCGCGCACCGCCGCACCGCGCCAGCCCTCACGCACTGGGAGCTTCGGCCCCGTACGGCTGCACCAACTCGTGCTGGTGGAGGTCGCCGCCGCGATCCTCGTCGTCGCCTGGACCGTCGATTCGCTGCTGCTCGTGCCCGCCGGGGTGGTCGCTCTGGTGCTCGTGCTGCTCGCGGTGTTGCGCCGCCGGCAGCAGCCGTTCACCGACTGGCTCGTCTCCATCAGCGCGCTGCGGGCCCGCCAGCGGCTCGCCAAGGAGCCCGTCCCGGCCGGCATCGACCCCTCGCTCGCCCCCGCCATCGAATGCGATCCCGCACTGCGGACGTACGCCTACCTCTCCCGGGACCGGCGCGAGATCGGCATGGTCGGCGACGGCACGTTCCTCACGGCGGTCCTCCAGGTCCAGTCGCACGACGCCCCGTTGCGGCCGATGCGGGACAAGCGGCCGCTTCCGCTCGCGCTGCTGCACGACGCGCTGGAGGTGGACGGCATCCGGCTGGAGTCCGTCCAGGTCGTCCAGCACGCGCAGCCCGCGCCCGCGCCGCATCTGCCCGAGCAGGCGGCAGCGGCGCGCAGTTACGCCCCACTCCAGGAGCACGCCGGGGCGCCCGCCGTCCGGCTGACCTGGGTGGCGCTCAAGCTCCATCCCGAGCTGTGCCCGGAGGCCATACGGGCCCGCGGCGGCGGCCTGGAGGGGGCTCAGCGCTGTCTGCTGCGCTCGGTCGACCAGCTCGCCAGCCGACTCACCGGGGCGGGTTTCACGGCCAGGCCGCTGGCCGAGGGCGAACTGGCCACGGCCATCGCCACCTCGGCATGCGTCAACCCGAACGCGACGACCCAGGCGGGGCGCACGAGCACTCCGGCGCGCCGGACCGCGGAGACCTCGCGCGCCTGGCGCTGCGACGACCGCTGGCACACCACCTACTGGGTGGGCCGGTGGCCGCAGGTGGGCACGGGAGCCACGCCGCTGCCCCAGCTGGTGGCGCTGCTGACCTCCATGCCCGCCCTGGCGAGCACCTTCAGCCTGACGCTCGCCCAGGGCGAGGGCGGCCGGAACACCTCCACGATCAACGGACACATCCGCGTCACCGGCCGCAATGACACCGATCTGGTCACCGCGCGCAAGGCGCTGGAGCGCGCCGCGCGCGGCGTGCGGGTCGGCCTCGTACGTCTCGATCGCGAGCAGTTGCCCGGCGTGCTCGCCACGCTTCCGCTGGGAGGTACTCGCTGATGGCCATGGCCACTTCCACTCCGTCCGCCCCGTCCCCCGACGCCCCCGCCGCGCCGGGCGCACCGCGCAGGACGCGCCCCGGCTTCGGGCTCATCGGGCCCCGCCGCGGACGCCAGTCGCTCACCGCCGACCAGCTCGACGCGCTCGCCCTGCCGGTCGGCGACGACGGCGTCATCATCGGCGTGGACGGCCACAACCAGCCCGCCGTGCTCGGCTTCAACCGGCCCGAACCGTTCGACGTGGTGCTCGTCGGGGGGCTGTGGACCGCTCAGGTGCTGGCCTTCCGGGCGGCGGCCACCGGCGCCCGGGTCGCCATCGAGACCGGACGGCCGCATCTGTGGGCCAACCTGGTGCAGGTCGCGGGCGGCGGGCAGCAGTGCATGACCATTTTCGACGTGGGCCGGGTCCCGCCCCAGGGCCCCTCGGTGGGCAGCCCGGTGCTGGTCATTCGGGACTGTGGCATGCGCCCGCCGCGCGGCCGGGTCTCCGCCCTGCCGTGGCAGTCGGTGCTGACCCTGCTGCCGTATCTGAGCCCGGTCGCGCCCCGGCTCCTGGAACACGCGGGGCTGGTCGGGATCCAGCGCGTCTCGCCCGACGAGGCGGAGGAGATCGGCAGGATCATGGCCCTCCCCCGCCCCGACGTCGCGGCGCTGTCAACCCTTCAGGACTGGGTCACCCTGTGGTGTACCCGTGAGGCACGGCAGGCCGTGACGCTGCAGGCGACCGACGCCGAGACGGGGTTGCTGGGATCGCCGCGCCGAGTGGACTAGCCCCTCCTTGGGGTGATTCGAGTGGATTCCGTACTGATCATCTTTCGGTACGGCGAAGACACGTGACCTATCGGACGCTTACCGGCGCCGGGACGGGCCTGCCGCCCGCGGGGTTCTCGTGATTAGGCTTGGTGTGCGCACGGTGATGAACCTGATCAGGTGTCCCCGGCGCCACAAAAGGGGAAAGCCGAACGGTCGGACGACAGTAGCGATCGGCAACAGATCGGCCTCGCCATGAATTTCAAGGGTGTTCGACCACACCAGGAGGCATTGTGAGCAGCGATCGGGACGAGATCCGCACGGGCGGAACCACACCCGGCGATGATCGGTCCGACGCCGAGACCGAGCACACGGGCGAGTTCACCATCGACTACACCCCACCTGCCTGGTACACGCAGAACGCCGCGCCGTCGGCGCCCGCCGCCGGGGCCGGGGCGGACACGGGCGCCGGGGCGACGCCGCCTCCGCCGCCTCCGCCGGTCGGCACCCCGGTGGTCGTGCCCGGGCCGCCGGAGCCGAACGACCCCCCGGGGGCGTGGACGCCTCCGCCCCCGGCGCCCTCCCCCGAGCCCGCGCCGGTCGAGCCTTCCGTGCACCAGGCCGCGCCGGACGCGTCCGCCGAGGACGCGGGCGACGCGGAGGCGGAGGTCGGGCCGCGGGACGACGAGGCCGGCGGAACACCCCCTTTGTCAGGTTCTCCGGCCGCTCCGGCCCCGGTTGACGCCGGGACGGATGACGGCGGCGACCGCGTCGAGCAGCATGCGTCCGACCTCCCCGACGCCGCGGCCGAGGACGACGACTACGCGCTGGCGCCCGCCGCGCCGCAGCCGGCCGCCTCCTCCGAAACGCCCGAAACGAGCGGTGACGGCGACGATTCCGACAGCGGTGCCGTGGCGGGCAACTCCACGGTGCGGTTCTCCACCGCCTCGCTGCGGCGCGAGATCGCCGAGCGCAAGCAGGCCGCCGACGCGGGATCCGGCGCCTCCGGGGCGGACGACGACGGCGACGCCGGGAGCGGCGAGGTGCGCAGCGAGGGCACCATGCGCTTCTCCGCGGCATCGCTGCGCCGGGAGGCCGAGGAGCGCGCCAAGGCGGCGGGCGCCGAGGCCGGGCCGCAGGACGCCGCGCCGGAGGCCACGGCGCCGCCGGAGACCGGCAACGGCTGGGCGCCGCCCGCCGCCCCGCAGTCCGGGCTGCCGCCGCTGCCGCCGGACTTCCAGCCCGCCGCGCCGGAGTCGGGCGGCCCGGGCGGTGGCCCGCCCCCGGTGCCGGAGCAGCGTACGAGCGGGCCCGGCGCCGCCGGTGGTCCGCTGCCGCCGCAGGCCGGTCCCTGGGCACCGCCAACGACGGGGGCGCAGGGGCAGCCCGCTCCCGGCCCGGCCGCCGGGGCGCCGGGGCCGCAGCCCGCGGCGGAGCCGAATCCGGCCCAGGCGCAGGGTGGTTACCCGCAGGGCGGCCCTGCCGCGCCCGGTCCCGCGGCTCCTGGCCCTGCCGTACCCGGCCCTGCCGTGCCGGGCCCTGCCGTGCCGGGCCCCGCCGTACCCGGCCCTGCCATGCCGGGTCCCGCCGCGCCCGGGCCTGCCGCGCCCGGGCCGCAGGGGCCGCAGAGTGCGCACCACCCACAGGCTCCGCAGGGGCCCCAGGCGCCCCCGTACGGCTATCCGCAGGCCGGACAGCCCCCGGCGCCCACTCCGGACGGTTACGGCTACCCGCGCCCCGACGCGCCCGCGCCCGGCCCTCAGCAGCCGTACCCGCAGCAGCATCAGCAGCCGCAGTACCAGCAGCCGCCCCAGCCGCAGGACGGCTACGGCTACCCGCGCCCCGACGCCGCCTCCCCGGCCGATCCCCGTACCGGCGGCTGGCCCGTGGTCACGCCCGACCAGCGGCAGCGTCCGGGCCCCGGGCAGGGCAACGCGGGCGCCCCGCTCGGGTACACGGCGGCGGTCGAGCTGTCCTCGGACCGGCTCATCCGCGGCAAGCAGAAGCCCAAGAAGAACAACACCGGCGGTTCGCGGTTCAAGCTCGGCGGCAAGAAGGAGGAGGCGGAGCGGCAGCGCAAGCTGGAGCTGATCCGTACCCCGGTGCTCTCGTGCTACCGCATCGCGGTGATCAGCCTCAAGGGCGGCGTCGGCAAGACCACGACGACCACCGCGCTCGGCTCGACGCTGGCCACCGAGCGCCAGGACAAGGTCATCGCGATCGACGCCAACCCCGACGCGGGCACGCTCGGCCGCCGGGTGCGGCGGGAGACCGGCGCGACCATCCGCGACCTGGTCACCGCGATCCCGTACCTCAACAGCTACATGGACATCCGGCGGTTCACCTCGCAGGCGCCCTCCGGGCTGGAGATCCTCGCCAACGACGTGGACCCGGCGGTCTCGACGACGTTCAACGACGACGACTACCGCCGCGTCATCGACATCCTGGGCAAGCAGTACCCGATCATCCTCACCGACTCGGGCACCGGTCTGCTCTACAGCGCGATGCGCGGGGTGCTCGACCTCGCCGACCAGCTGATCATCATCTCCACGCCCTCCGTGGACGGTGCGAGCAGCGCGAGCACCACGCTCGACTGGCTGTCCGCGCACGGTTACGCCGATCTCGTGTCGCGCTCCATCACGGTCATCTCGGGGGTCCGTGAGACCGGGAAGATGATCAAGGTCGAGGACATCGTGTCGCACTTCGAGACCCGCTGCCGCGGGGTGGTCGTCGTGCCGTTCGACGAGCACCTGTCGGCGGGCGCCGAGGTGGACCTCGACATGATGCGCCCCAAGACCCGGGAGGCGTACTTCAACCTCTCCGCCCTGGTCGCCGAGGACTTCTCCCGCGCGCAGCAGGCGCAGGGGCTGTGGACGGCCGACGGCGGCGCTCAGCCGCCGCAGATGGCCCCGCCGATGCCCGGGCAGGGCCAGCAGCCCTACCCGGGGGCGTACGCGCCGCAGCAGGGTCAGCAGCCGCCGCCGTACGGGTACGGCTATCCGCAGCAGGGGCCGCCCCCGCAGCAGCCCGGCTACCCCCAGCCGGGCCAGCCGGGTCAGCCGGGCTATCCCGGTCAGCCCGGACCGCAGCAGGGCTGGCAGCCGCCGCAGCAGCCGAACCAGGCGCAGCAGCAGCCGGGACAGCCGCCCCAGCCCGGCCAGCCCTGGCAGCAGGCACCGCAGCAGGGGCAGCCCGGGCAGGAGCCCCCGCGGCAGGGGCAGCCGTGGCAGCAGCCGCCGCCCCAGCAGTAGTCCCGTACCGAAGGCGATCGCCCCGCCGCACCGGTGGTTCCACCGGTGACCGGGGCGCGGGCCGGGGGTGGGGGGACGCCACCCCCGGGCGCCCCGCGCGAGACGGGGCGCCACCCCCCAGCCCGCCCCCGCACCCCCCTC